>CAVJRF010000001.1:0-154800 GCA_963651945.1 Eggerthellaceae bacterium
CCCGCAAGAATCCTCAGTGACCATCGATAGTCCACGCTATTGGGAAACTGTTGGAAAGGATACAATATCATGGCTATAATGGTTCGTGGCTGTCCCACGATTTCCCATTCTGTGGTATCGGTATGCCTCCGCATGCATCAACATATGACATCCACAGACATCTTCCGACAGTACCAATTTATATACCATCATGCCTAACGACCATCTGCGCAAGTTTGATTGCGACGGAAATGTACCCTAACGGGCGAATCCGGACAGGTGATTAAAATGTCTGAAGAGACAACACAGGAAGTAAGGTCTGTGAAAGGTAAGAGCATGTACTCCTACATCGCAGACGCATGGAAGAACCCCTCGAACTCATACCTTAAGGACCTCAACAAAGAGCGCCGTATCGCATGGAGAAGAGAGGAGAACTTCGTTCGCATCGACAAACCGACAAGACTCGACAAGGCCAGGAACGTCGGATACAAGGCCAAACAGGGTTACGTCCTCGTAAGGGGAAGGGTCAGAAAGGGATCCTTCGGAAAGAGGAAGATCAAGGCAGGAAGGAGAGCCAAGAGAAAGGGTATCCTTCAGATCACGGTCGGAAAGAGTATGCAGAGAATTGCTGAGGAGAGGGCTCAGAAGAGATTCCCCAACCTTGAGGTTCTCAACTCATACTGGGTCGGTGCAGACGGACAGTATGAGTGGTACGAGATCATCCTCGTTGACCCCGCACACCCCGTCATCCAGGCAGACCCCAAGATCAACTGGATCTGCTACAACACCCAGAAGGGACGTGTCTACCGCGGTAAGACCTCTGCCGGACAGAAGGGCCGTGGAATGAGCGTCAAAGGAAAGGGTGCTGAGAAGGTCAGGCCTTCCGTCAGAGCCAACGGCAGAAGGGCGAAGTAATCTTTCTGACAAACTACTTCCCTCCCATCCTTGGGAGGGGCGGATCCTTTCCGCTTTTTGTTACACATCCACATCATATCAATAAATACGAAGAATATCATCCGCAACACATTGGACTATACATCCAATATTGGATATAGGTGTGTGAGATGGTAGAGATATTCGAACCCCATGCGATCGAGAAAAGGAGCATGGAGATAATCACTTCAGAGTTGAACGGGAGGACGTGGCCGGAGCCGCAGTTCTCCATTGTAAAGAGATGCATACACACGTCGGCGGATTTCGATTATGCCGATAATCTAAGGTTCTCGCCCGATGCGGAGAAGATCGGTGTCAGGCTCGTCCGCAACGGTTGCAACATAGTGACCGACACCAAGATGGCATTCTCCGGGATCAACAAGAACCGTTTGGAATCCTACGGCGGGAAGGCATACTGCTTCATCAGTGACGATGATGTGATCGAGAAGGCCAAGGAGAGAGGATGCACGAGGGCCACAATGGCGATGGAGAAGGCCGCGGAACTGGAAGGCCCGACGATATTCGCCATCGGCAATGCACCGACGGCCCTCATCGAGATAGACCGTCTGATCAAGGAGGGTAAGATGAGACCTGCATTGGTCATCGGTGCCCCCGTCGGATTCGTCAATGTGGTGGAATCCAAAGAGATCATCATGGGGTCCGGTGTCCCGTACATCGTACCCGTAGGAAGGAAGGGCGGGAGCAACATCGCGGCGACCATCTGCAATGCAATGCTGTACTACAACGGCGAAGTCTGACCCCATGATGTGAGATGGGGTCTCACCCCTCATTCTTTTGCAAATGTCATCCAGATTGCTCCTTTCATCATTCCGAGTAATACTAAATTGATGTTGATGAGTATTTAGTATTACGATTTTACAAAATATTAATATTGACAGCCACCATCATGTGTCCCCATGAGACGGATTGCCATCTACGGCAAAGGAGGGATCGGAAAATCGACCACCTCTGCCAACATTACAGCCGCACTGACCGACAAAGGATTGAGAGTGTTGCAGATTGGATGCGATCCGAAATCGGATTCTACAAGACTCCTGCTGAACGGAAAGAGACAGACCACGGTCCTCGATGCCATGAGGGCCGGTGACGATATCGAACTCTCAGATGTCGTGCACAAGGGATATGGCGGATGCTACTGCGTCGAATGTGGTGGGCCAAAACCGGGTACGGGATGTGCGGGCAGAGGGATAATCGCCGCCTTCGAATTCCTGGAATCCAAGAATGTCGTCAGCGAACTGAAACCCGATGTGATCATCTATGATGTGTTGGGTGACGTCGTATGCGGCGGATTCGCCATGCCCATAAGGAACGGGTATGCGAAGGATGTGTTCGTTGTCACATCGGGGGAGATGATGTCCCTCTACGCCGCGAACAACATCGCAGAGGCTGTCAAGGGTTTCTCCGACAGCGGATATGCAAGATTCTCCGGATTGATACAGAACTCGAGGAATGTCAACAATGAGGATTCTTTGATCGATGCAGCTGCATCGGAGATCGGTACCGAGGTCATCTTCAGACTCAGGAGGGACCCTGTGGTGCAGACCTGCGAAGGCAACGACACGACTGTCGTGGAAGGTGCTCCCGAGTCCGACATGGCATCCGATTACAGGAGATTGGCCGAGATCATGATGTCAAGGTCCGAGGACGTGGAAGGAGGCATGAGGCTGTGAAAGCATTGATCTTCGATATAATCCACGGCGGCGACTACATCGCCGAGGAACTGATGAAGAGAGGTTACGACACCTATTGTGTCGATGTATACAGATATGCCAAACAGGAGATCAAGGATAGAGTGATCGAGATAGGAGCACACCTCTCCGAGGAAGCTCCTCCGGGTGATTATTCCATACTCCTCGCACCATCCCATTGTCCCGTCGATAGATTCCTGAAGGATGATGTGAACGTCGAGAGAAGGATCACATTCCATCAGGCTGTAGGCGAATTCATCGATGACGACAGGTTCAGGATCGAAGTGACGGGTGTCAAAGGGAAGACATCGCTATGCTACATGTTGGCCCACATCCTGGACAGGGCCGGCAAGAAGGTGTTCCTCCACACATCCCGCGGCCAGGGACCCTATCAAAATGGCGAGCATCACATCGAGAGATTGATGAGCATCGCCCCCACATCATTGCTCAGACTCCCCGAAGGTGACTATGACGTCATGGTGACCGAGGTATCGCTCGGCGGTTCCGGCAAGGCGGATATCGCCATCATAACCAACCTCCTCGAAGATTATGGTATAGCCAAGAACACCGGGAAGGCATCTGTGTCCAAGGCCACCATACTCACGGACAACATCAACATCGTGGAATCATCCGAATGTGAATTCTGGAAGGGATTCGGGAAGGATGTCATAGGATACGGCGGAAGGGTCAGGATCAACGGAAGCCCGAGACTCGGCGAACCGCTCGATCTCACGATAGATTATGACGGAGAGCACGACGTGAGGTTCGGAGAGGGATTCCTCGGATTGGAATACATCCACGCAATCGATGCCGCACTCACGATCTGCGAACAGATGCACATCGACAATGATACCGTCATCGATGCCCTCTCGACATTCCGCGGGATACCGGGAAGGGGAGAGATATCGAAGGAGGATAATATGTGGGTGGTCACCGAGAGGAATCCGGGGATCTCGCACATATCGATCGATTCCACACTATCCACCTTGAAGAGGATGGATGCGTTGGATGGTCTGACAGTCATCCTGGATCCTGTGAACAGGAGAGTCTGCGACAAATTGGATATCGATCAGATCAAGGATGTCATCGACAGATACGGTGTCAGACTGATCCTCCTGAAGGATGACAAGAACGTAGTGATACCAGATGGTACGAAGGTCATCCTCAAGCTCATCAAAGAGGGATTCCAGTGAGCATACACCCGCGTCCGAACCCCATCGTCGCCGCGATGTACACGCTCAGGGACCTGGATGTCGATGTCATCATCGTGCATGGTCCGGCAGGATGTGGTTTCATGGCATCCAGGATGCTGGAGGAAGCAGGGATCAGGGTCGTCACCTCGGGACTAGTCGAGAACGATCTCGTGTTCGGCGGTTCCGAGAAGTTGATCAGGACGATCAAGGAATCCTATGACAGGTTCCATCCAAAGACCATTGCCGTCATCGGTACCTGCGCGAGCATGATCATCGGAGAGGACATGAAGGCGGCCATAAGGAGGGCCGGCGTGGATTCCCTAGTCTTCGCCGTGGATTGCCACGGATGCATGGGCGATAACACCGCAGGTGCCACCATGGCGATAGAATCCGCGCGCGATGCGGGACTCATCTCGCCGGAAGAGGCCACCAGACAGGTCGCCAATATGAGGGCGGCCACCGAGATGGAGAAGAAGGCCGGGATGGCGAGCAGGGAATACCTGTCACCGACGAGAGGGCCCACCAAGATGACCGTGTGCAGGGAGATCGTCTCCGCACTGTCCGAAGGTAAGAGGGTAGCGATCATCATGATCGCCAAGAAGGAATTGGCATACCGTTTCGCGGATATGTTCCTGGCGATCGAATACGCCAAGAGAAGATTGGGTGGTGAGGCGTACTATGTCGCCAACCTTGACAGGGACAAAGGTCTCCCGCGCATCAGGCGCTATTGCGACAATATCCTGAACGAACTCGCGGAGAACGGCATCACCATCGACAGCGTGATCGGAGGATTGGACGAATATGCACTCTCGATCGGAGAGAAGGCCAAAGGATCCGTCGATCAATTCGATGCCGACATGAAGATCATCGTCGGGATGCCCCACGCCTATCCGGAGCTGACTCCGGACGATATTCTGATAACCGATCAACCAAGACAGCTGGCGAACCTTCTCAGCAAAGGGTTCGAGAGGTCATTGGGAGAGATATCATCACATTCCATGGTCATGGGAACGGATCGCATAATCGCTATGGAGACCGGGGACACGATCAGAGAACTGACAGACGAAACGATTTCCAAGATGTGATACAATGACGAAGAAAGCCACATTGATCGTAGGACATGGGTCCAGATACGAATACAACAAGAAGATCATGGAACTCCAGAAGGAACGTCTGGAGGAGATGGGATTCGAGAACGTCTACATCGGATTCAACGAGACGTCCCACCCATTCATACAGGAGACCATGGCACAGATGGCGGCGGATGGTGTTGATGAGGTGGTCGCGATACCGTTCTTCATCGCTCCCGGATTGCACATGACCAGGGATATCCCTCCGAAGCTCGGTCTCAAGGATGATTGCAAAGAGATGACGGTGTCCGTCGACGGACACGAGATGATGATGCACTTCGGAGAACCCTTCGGGGAGGATCCGTTGCTCGCCAAGATCCTCAGCGAGAAGATCGATGCCGTGAAGAAGCATGACAGGACAGGAGTGCTTGTGATCGGACACGGTTCCAAGCTCCGCTACAACAAGGACATCATCTCGCTGAACGCCAAACGTCTGACCGATATGGGATATGGTGACGTGCTCTACGCATTCAACGAGTTCAACGAACCCACCATAGAGGATGTCCTCGAGGAATTGCTCTCGAGGGGCGTGGATGAGGTGTTGGTCCTTCCGCTGTTCATATCGCTCGGCGACCACCTCAAGAATGACATCCCTCCGAAGATCCATCTCGTGGATGGTGTGAACGACGGAACGTACGATCACAACGGCAAGGAGGTCAGGATATGCTACCTCCCGCCGATAGGCGACGACCCCCGTCTCACGGATCTGTTCGCAGAGAAGGTAAGAAGTTACTGAGGGACACATGAAAGGCGTCGTCATAGCGGGTATCGGGAGCGGTGTCGGCAAGACATCGATCACCACCGGCATAATGTCAGAGCTCTCGAGACAGAAGAGAGTACAACCGTTCAAGGTGGGACCGGATTTCATCGATCCGATGTATCACACATTGGCATGCGGGAGGAGGAGCAGGAACCTCGATACGTTCATGGGTTCCAAGGATGTCGTCAAGAACATCGTCTCCCACGCATCCAAGGATGCGGACCTATGCATCGTCGAAGGTGTTAGAGGGTTGTACGAGGGACTGACGGGGACGACGGATGACGGTTCTACGGCAGAGGTCGCCAAGACGCTCGGATTCCCTGTGATATTGATCTTGGATGCAAGGTCACTGGGAAGATCCGCGGCGGCGATGATCAACGGATTCAGGACGTTCGATAAGGACGTCAGGATCGGGGGCGTGATACTCAACAACGTATCAGGTCCGAGACATGAGGAGAAGCTGAGATCGGCCATTGACAAGTACTGCGACATACGCGTGATAGGTACCGTGAAGCACCGCGAACATCTGGAACTCCCGTCGAGACATCTCGGTCTCGCGACCGTGGATGAGGATTCCAAGGAGAGGATCATGGAACTCAGGACATTGACCGACGATCTCGATATGGATGCGATCATGGACGTCGTCGAGGGATCGGATGATCTCGCACGTGATTCTAGACAATTATACACGGAACATGACCTGTCCATGAAGGCCGCGATACCCCTTGACGACGCTTACTGCTTCTACTACAGAGAGAACATCGAATGCATGGAGGCCGCAGGCATCTCCGTGGAGACGTTCAGTCCGCTGGATGGCGATAGTCTGCCTGATGCCGATATGTACTACATAGGAGGGGGCTACCCCGAACTCCATGCCGAACGCATCTCCGAGAACAGGGATTTCCTGGAGGGATTGAACAACGCGGCCGGTGAAGGGAGGATCGTCATCGGCGAATGCGGAGGTCTCATGACCATGTGCGATTCCATCACGGGCAAGGATGGTGTGAGGCACAGGATGTCCGGGATCTTCGATGGCGATGCCGTGATGAGCGGTCGCCATGGACCGACATACAACATCATAGAATCAAGGAACGACGGCCTGTTCGGAGGGATGAGCATACGCGGACACGAGTTCCACTATTCCGAGATAGAACTCGGGAATGACAGGGACTTCGCATTCTCGGTGAAGAGGGGCGTCGGGATCATCGACGGCAAGGATGGTCTGACCAAAGGCAACGCCGTCGCATCATACACACATCAATATGCGCTATCCACGAAGGATTGGCTCAAGAACATAGAGAAGGTACTCAAATGAACACCAAGATAATCGCGATCGCTGTCGTTGCGATCCTGGCCGCCGCAGGCATCGCCGCCGTGGCCATGAACGTGAACAACGGCAACAACAGTTCCGATACAGTCACGATAAATGATTCGAACGGGAACGATGTCAAGATCTCGCTCCCGATCGAGAGGGTGTGCATCCTGAACCTGCACGCAGGCGAATACATGCACATAATGGGAGTCAGCGACAAGGTCGTCTCCGCCGACAGTTCCACCATAAGCATGGCGAACTCCGTGTACGGGGACGTCATCAACGTGGGGGACAACAAGAAACCCACCTCCGAGATAGTGGTCAGTTCCACACCCGACCTCGTGATCTACCAACCTGCAAGACCGTTGTCGGATGCTCTGATCAACTCGTTCACATCGAACGGCATCCAGGTCGTGGCATTGGGATGCTACGGAGAGACGATGGAGAAGGATGCGAAGGAACTCTCCAAACTGTTCGGGGATGATGCACAGACGAAGCTCACCGAGTTCTTCGATTGGTATGACGCAGCCGAAACGAAGATCCTGAAATCCGCGGAATCGATCGAGAAGGGACAGACGTTCCTGTCCTACTTCGCAAGCCTGAAGAAATACTACAACACGAACTCCGAGGTGAGTATCACGCTCGAGGGCTTCGGTGCGGTGAACGCATTGACGGAAATGGGTATCGAACCGGGTTCCGGTGTCACATCCTCACCGTCCCCCGAGGCCATCTACGATTACGATCATGCCAAGGGCATCGATGTGATCATACTGAGGTCCACCGACGGTAAGACGCTGGAGGCCGCATACGAGAGCTTCATCAGCTCCGGGGATCAGTTCGATTACAACGAACTGAGTGCCGTCAAGAACCACAAGGTGTTCGTGATCAACACGAATGCACTGGCAGGTCCGAGGGGTGTCGCAGGTCTCGCATGCATGGTCGAGGCACTGTTGGGCAGCACACCCGACGTATCGGCGGATGACCTCATGGCCGAATACAACGAGAAGTTCGGATTCAAAGAGAGCATCAGTCCCTGCATAAAGTCGTTCGGAGCATGATATCCATGCCGATGTCCACCAAAGAACTGTATGAGGCCTCGACGAGGAAGAAGAGGGGATTCATCATCGGATTGACGATAGTCCTCCTGATCTCCTGCGTACTGTCCCTCGGAATAGGTGCGGTGGACATCGGTTTCCTGGATGTCATCAGATCCGTAGCGCACAGCATCATACCTTCCATCCCGGGTCCGGAGCATTCGTGGTACACGACCATAATCATGAGCGAGAGGTTCCCCAGGACACTGCTCTGTCTGTTATGCGGACTGAGCCTCGCCATATCGGGTACCGTGATGCAGAACATCCTCCGCAATCCTTTGGTGAGTCCGTTCACACTCGGTGTGTCGTCGGCCGCATCGTTCGGTGCGTCCATCGCGATAGTGCTGAGCGGTACCACACTGGCCTCCTTCGCCGCGATATCGTTCGACATCGGCAACATCTCGATAGGGATGGATACGATATTGACCGTGGGCCTCGCATTCGTCGCGGGATTGGGGAGCATATGGTTCATCCTGCTCCTCTCGAGGAAGAGGAACATCTCCCGTTCGACGATCATCCTGTCCGGAGTGATAATCAGTTATCTGTTCCAAGCAGGGATCTCGTTCACGAAGTACATCTCGGATGACGATGCCCTCAGGGAGATTACGCTATGGTTGATGGGCGGTATGTGGAACGCATCGTGGGGCGTGATCGCATTCATCTTCCCCGTGGTGATGATCGTGGCCATCGTATTGGAATCGTATGCGATGAACATCAACGTCCTCGCGGCAGGCGATGATGTCGCCGAAAGTCTGGGGGTCAACGTGGAACAGCTGAGGAAGAGATCGCTGATCCTGTGCACACTGATCACATCCATATGCATCTCGTTCACAGGTGTGATCGGATTCGTAGGATTGATCGCACCTCACGTCTGCAGGATGGTCATCGGCAATGACAACAGATACCTCATACCCGCATCGGCACTGTTCGGCGGGATCATATTGCTGGTATCGGACGTGATCTCACGTATAATCATCAAACCGGAGGAACTCCCCGTAGGGATCATCATGTACATCCTGGGCGGGATATTCTTCATATGGCTCGTGACCACCAAGAAGAAGGAGGTGAGGATGTGAGCCTCAGGGTAGAATCATTATGTCAAGGATATGGTAAGAAGCTGATATTGGACGACATATCCTTCGATGTCGGTAACGGTGAGGTGGTCACCGTCCTCGGGCCCAACGGTTCCGGGAAATCCACGCTCATCAGGACCGTATGCAACATCATGAAGCCGAGATCGGGCAACATATACGCGGACGGGGAGATCATCTCCGATTCCGATCCCAAGGTGTTCTCGAGGACCATAGGCTATGTCCCCCAGAGATATCAGACGATGGATTTCATGAAGGTCTTCGATGCCGTCCTGATCGGAAGGGCACCCCACATGAGCTGGTCCTATTCCGATAACGACTTCCAGAAGGCACATGAGGCCATGGAGACCATGGGTATCGTCGATCTCGCCGACATGAACACCAACGACCTCTCCGGTGGTCAGATGCAGAAGGTCACCATAGCACGTGCATTGGCGCAGGAACCGAAGTATCTCGTTCTGGACGAGCCGACGAGCGCATTGGATCTGAAGAATCAGTTGGATGCACTCAGGGCCGTGAAGGACGTCGCGAGGAACAAGGGCACGGGAGTCCTGATGGCGATGCACCATCTCAGCCTTGCAATGAAGTATTCCGACAGGATACTGATGCTGAAGGACAACAGGATGTATGCGTACGGCACACCCGATGAGGTAATCACCGAACGGAGCATATGGGATGTCTATGGCGTCAGATCCGAGATAATGGAAGGGCGCGACGGAAGGTTCGTCCACATATGCGATGATTGATCATCCGATATGATGCATGTGTCCATTCGCAGGGGAGACCATGGTCAACTTACCTCTGAGGACACCTTTTATCGTCGTGAACTCGCTGGAGATCCTCTTCAGTTCGCTGAGCTTGCCTTTGATGAAGAACGAACCCATGAATCTCCCATTCTCCAATGATATATAGGAAGATGACAGGACGGTATCCCCCAATCCGTGTTGGATGCCCATCAGCTTATCCATTATCCCTGTCGTCGTGGAGTCGAATATCACTATGATGGAACCGACCATGAACTGTCCGTCGTCCTTCCATTCGCTCTCCGAGAGATCGTCCCTTATGAGGTCGCGTATCGCCTCACTGCGGCTGACATATCCTCTATCGGAGATGTGTGCATCGAAAAGTTCCAACAATTCAGGGTCCAGAGATACGCTGATACGTGACACTCCTTCCATATGTTGCTATCTATCTTCGGAATTATAAGTCTTATTACTTTTTTGAGATTCGTGTGTATCGATACCGTCCCGCCACACCCCGATGCGTACCGTCGGACAATCGTCCATATGTGGCCTGCAACCATCGGTATGAGATTGGTCAACATCTAATTATGATTCAAATGATTAGACAAATGTCTAATTCAAACGAAAAAATGTAAACATACATTCGTTAAATGAGAAATCTTTATATTCTACACGCTTATACGAACGATTCATGACAAACGGCAGACTTGATGCAGTCGAAAGTGCGTGCAAGAAAGAACCTGTGGTCGCCGAACCTCCGGCCAAAGCGACATCGGACTATTTCGGTTGCAAGGTGTTCAACAGATCTGCGATGAGGAAATACCTCTCATCGGATACGAGAAGGATGGTATACGAGTCGATAGAACAAGGTGTGACGCTCGACAAGTCCGTCGCAGAATATGTGGCAGCAGGTATGAAACAGTGGGCCATGGAGATGGGTGCCACCCACTACACACACTGGTTCCAACCCCTGACGGGCGGAACGGCCGAGAAACACGACTCGTTCGCGGAACCTTACGGTCACGACGGATCATTGGAGGTCTTCAGCGGGAAGCTACTCTGTCAGCAGGAACCCGATGCGTCCTCATTCCCCAGCGGCGGATTGAGGAACACATTCGAGGCAAGAGGATACACCGCATGGGATCCCTCCTCGCCGGCATTCATACTCGATGACTGTCTCTGTATCCCCACCGTGTTCATCTCATACACCGGTGAGGCATTGGATTACAAGACACCTCTGCTCAAATCCATATCAGCGGTCTCCAAGGCAACGAAGGGCGTACTCGGTTACTTCGGTCTCGGGGACGAGATGGTGCAGTCCTACCTCGGATGGGAACAGGAATACTTCCTTGTGGACAAGGACCTGTTCTCCATGCGTCAGGACCTCGTGATGACGGGACGTACGCTCCAGGGTCACAACAGCTCCAAGAACCAACAGCTGGACGACCACTACTTCGGAGCAATCCCCGAGAGGGTGTTCGAGTTCATGAAGGATCTCGAGTTCGAAGCATACAAGCTTGGTATCCCGGTCAAGACGAGGCACAACGAGGTCGCACCGAACCAGTTCGAAATCGCCCCCGTATACGAGGAGGCGAACCTCGCAGTGGACCACAACCTCCTGTTGATGTCCCTGATGAAGGATGTCGCAGAGAAGCACGGATTCGAAGTGCTCCTCCACGAGAAGCCCTACGACGGTGTGAACGGTTCAGGAAAGCACTGCAACTGGTCACTTGGAACGACGAGCGGTATCGGACTGCTCTCCCCCGGTAAGACGACGGAAGAGAACCTCAGGTTCCTCGTATTCATGTCGAACATCCTGAAGGCCGTGTACGACAACAACGCACTGCTCAAGGCATCGATCATGACCGCCACCAACGCCCACAGGCTCGGTGCGAACGAGGCCCCTCCTGCGATCATCTCGTCATTCCTTGGTAAGACGGTCAGCGAGGCATTCACCGAACTGCTCAACAGCAAGGACATGGTCAAGATCAAAGGAAAGAAGATTTACAGTCTCGGCATCCCCCAGATCCCGGAGCTCCTCGTAGATAACACGGACAGGAACAGAACATCGCCCTTCGCGTTCACCGGTAACAGGTTCGAATTCAGGGCAGTCGGTTCATCGGCGAACTGTTCCGCACCCATCGCGGTACTGAACACGATCGTTGCGAACCAGCTCTTCAAGTTCAAGGATGCTGTCGACAAGAGGATCGAGAAGGGAGAGGATGTCATGTCCGCAATGCTCAACGAGACACGCGAGACATACAGGGCATGTCAGAAGATCTGCTTCGACGGTAACGGATACTCCGACGAGTGGAAAGCGGAAGCGAAGAAGCGCGGTCTCGACTGCGAATCATCCGCACCCGTGACATTCGATGCGTTCACATCCAAGGGATCCATCGAGGTCTTCAAGGACACGAACGTCCTCACCGAAGTGGAGCTCAAAGCAAGGAACGAGGTCTACTGGGAGATGTACAGCAAGAAGGTCGAGATCGAGGCAAGGACCCTCAGGGACATGGCACTCAACCACCTCCTTCCCGTCGCTGTCAGCTACAAAGCGGATCTCATGGACATCATCTGGAAGGCCAAACAGATCTACGGTGAAGATTACACGGCATACACCAAATACGAATCGGCACAGATCGCGGAGATCTCCAAGAAGGTCTGCAACGTGTACGACTACTGTGGTAAGATCGACAAGGAGTGCGACAAGCTCATGAAGATCGAGAGCCGCCAGCAGGCCGTCGGATTCCACGACAAGGTCATACCGATCATGGACAAGATGAGAGCCGAACTCGATACCCTCGAGATGATCATAGACGATCAGATGTGGCCGATGCCGAAGTACAGGGAACTCCTGTTCACAAGCTGAAGGTAATCCGATGCAACCCGGGAAGATGGGTCTCTATGACCCGATGAATGAGAAGGACTCTTGCGGTGTCGGACTTGCGTTGAACATCGACGGCACCAAGAGCCACCGCATCGTCGAATATGGACTCAGGATCCTAGACAACATGGAGCACCGCGGCGCAGAGAACGCCGACGGTAAGACGGGTGACGGTACCGGTATCACGGTACAGATACCTCACTCGTTCTTCGTGTCGTTGGGGATCCACGTTCCCGAGGTCGGAAGATATGGTGCAGGGAACATATTCCTGCCCAAGAAGAAGAGCGAACGCGACGCCTGCCTCTCCATCATAAAGGAGGAATGCGAGAGGTACGGCGTCTACCTCATTCTATGCAGGGACATGCCCGTGGACCATACGGCCCAGGGACCCATGGCGGAGAAGAACGAACCGTACATCGTACAGATCTTCCTCACCAGTTATGATAGCCAGGAGACCCTCGAGCGCAAGCTCTATTCCATAAGGCTCAGAGCGACCAACAGGGTCGCATCCTCCGACATGAAAGGCAAGGATGACTTCTACATCTGCAGCCTCTCCACACGTACCATCACGTACAAGGGTATGCTCACACCGAAACAGATCAGTGAGTACTACCTCGACCTCTCGGATCCGAAGTTCGAGAGCGCCATAGCGATGGTGCATTCAAGATTCAGTACAAACACCTTCCCGATGTGGAAACTGGCACAGCCGTTCAGGATGCTCTGCCACAACGGGGAGATCAACACCATAAGGGCCAACAGGTCATGGATGGGTGCGAGGGAGAGCGTCCTTGATACGGAATTGCTCCCAGACCTCCCGGAACTGTTCCCCGTGATCCAACAGGGTATGAGCGACAGCGCATCGTTGGATAACGTGTTCGAATTCCTGACGATGGCAGGCAAGAGCATGCCCAATGCACTCTCGATGCTCATCCCGGAATCGTGGAACAACAAGAACCCCATCCCCGATTCGCTCAAGGCCTATTACGAATACAACTCCATACTCATGGAACCGTGGGACGGTCCCGCGGCCATACTGTTCACTGACGGCAGATACGCCGGAGGTATGCTCGACAGGAACGGACTCCGCCCTGCGAGATATACGATCACCGATGACGGGATGTTCATATTGGCATCCGAGACGGGAGTGATACAGTTCCCCGAATCCGAAGTGAGGGAATCGGGACGTCTCAAACCCGGTAAGATGATAATGATCGATACCGTCGAAGGTAAGATACTCCGTGACGGGGAGATCAAATCCGCATTATCGTCCGCATACCCGTACAGGGATTGGTTGGACAGGAACCGCCTGAACATCGACGAGGTTTCATCAGGAAGGGTCGTCGGCCGTAAGGTCGACGATATCGACAGGAGACTCTCCGAATTCGGATACACACAGGAGGACACCAACAAGGTGATGATGCCGATGATGCTCCAATCCAAGGAACCGGTAGGTTCCACGGGGTACGATACGGCATTACCGATAATGTCCGAATCCCATCAGAGATTGTTCAACTACTTCCGTCAGTCATTCGCACAGGTGACGAACCCTCCGATAGACCCGATAAGGGAGGAGCTGGTGATGTCACTCACCGGATACATCGGTTCGATCCACCACAACATGCTGATGCCCTCGCCCGCGAACTGCAAGATCGTGAAGGTCAAGCACCCCGTGATCACGAACAGGGAATTGGATCTCCTGATGAACCTCAAGTACAGAGGCTTCAAGACCATATCCATCCCGATGGTGTTCACCAAGGAGGAAGGTCTCGAGAAGGCATTGGAACGCATATGTTCAATGGCCGATGATGCGGTGAAGGCAGGCGGTTCGTACATCGTGCTGTCTGACAGATACTCCGACGAGACACACATACCGATCCCCTCCATACTCGCGGTGTCGGCCGTGCATCAGCACCTCGTCAACAAGAAACTGAGATTACAGACCGACATCATCGTGGAATCCGGAGAGCCGAGGGAGGTCATGCACTTCGCCCTCCTGTTCGGATACGGTGCGAACGTCATCAACCCGTACATGGCATACGCCATAATCGATAGGACGGTCACGGACAACCAGGACATGAGGATCGATGTCGATACCGCCGAACGCAACTACATATCGGCGATCGAGAAGGGCATACTGAAGATCATGTCGAAGATGGGTATCGCCACATTACGTTCATACAGAGGATGCATGCTCTTCGAGGCATTGGGAATATCCTCGGATGTGTGCGATAGATATCTCGGAGGTACGGTCTCCAACGTCGAAGGATTGACGATCGGAGATATCGAGAAGGAAGCCGTAACGATACACGAGAGTGCGATCATGAAAGGCGGTGCACTCGCCGACCAGGGATTCTACGCATACCGCAAGGGCGGAGAGAGGCACTCGTGGATGCCGTCCACAGTGAAATCGTTGCGCGAAGCGGCATCCAATAACGACATGGGTGCATACGGCAGATTCGCAGATGCCGTCGATTCCGATCACATATTCATACGCAATGTGATGGATTTCAAAGCGTCCAAGGCCATCCCGCTCAACGAGGTGGAATCGGCCGAGAGCATAATGAAGCGTTTCGTCGCCGAAGGTATCTCGTTCGGTGCCATCAGCAAGGAGGCGCACGAGACCATCGCCGAAGCGATGAACTCCATCGATGCCCAGAGCAACACCGGAGAGGGCGGGGAGGATCCGCGCAGGTTCAGACCCATAGACGGCAAGGACCTGTCATCGAAGGTCAAACAGATCGCTTCCGGAAGATTCGGTGTGACCGCAGAGTATCTCGTCAATGCAGAGGAGATACAGATCAAGGTCGCACAGGGTGCCAAGCCCGGAGAGGGCGGACAGTTGCTCGCTCACAAGGTGGATGCTGTCATCGCCGCCACCAGGCACTGCATCCCCGGCATCACGCTCATATCGCCGCCCCCGCATCACGATATCTACTCGATCGAGGACCTCAAACAGCTGATCTACGATCTGAAATGCATCAACCCCTCCGCAAGGATAAGCGTCAAGCTCGTCGCAGAGGCGGGAGTCGGTACCGTCGCCGCTGGTGTCGTCAAGGCAGGTGCGGACGTGATACTCATATCCGGTGCCGACGGGGGTACGGGTGCCAGCCCCATATCATCCATGAGATACGCAGGTATGCCGTGGGAACTCGGTCTCGCAGAGGTACAACAGACGCTGATACTCAACGACCTCAGGAAGAAGGTCAAACTCCAGGTGGACGGACAGCTGAAGACAGGTAGGGACATCGTCATCGCCGCACTCCTCGGTGCGGAGGAATACGGTTTCGCGACATCCCTGATGGTCTCCATCGGGTGCATAATGTGCCGCAAGTGTCAGACCAACACCTGTCCTGCCGGTATAGCCACCCAGAACCCTGAGAACAGGGCCAAGTTCAGAGGATGTGCGGACGATATACGTAACTACCTCCGCATGGTTGCGGAGGATGTCAGGAAGAACCTCGCATCGCTCGGATTGAAGAGCATATCCGATGCCGTCGGACGTTCCGATAAACTCGTACGCAGGCCTGCGGAAGGTCTCAAATGCGACAGGATGGACCTCTCCAAGATATTGACGACCATCAAGGGCACACAGTCCTGTACCGAGGGTCAGAGCGACATAGTCAAGGATGTGCTCGACAAGAGGATCATAGCCGATGCGATGCACTCCGTGCAGTCGGGAAGGAAGGTCAATCTCACATACAGCCTCATCAACGTGGACAGATCCGTCGGTACGATGCTCTCGGGAGCATTGATCAAGAGCGGTATCGAATTGGACGATGATGCGGTCAATGTCACATTCACGGGAACGGCGGGACAGAGCTTCGGTGCGTTCCTCTGTAAAGGTGTATCATTCAACCTCACGGGACAGGCGAACGACTTCGTCGGCAAGGGATTATCCGGAGGACGTATCGCGATATCCCATAAGGAACGCGATCCCATGGAGAACGTCATCGCAGGTAACACCGCATTGTACGGTGCGACATCCGGTGAACTCTACATCGCGGGTGCCGTAGGAGAGAGGTTCTGTGTCAGGAACAGCGGAGCGATCGCTGTGGCCGAAGGCGCAGGCGATCACTGCTGCGAGTACATGACAGGTGGACGTGCGGTCATCATCGGTAGCGTGGGAAGGAACTTCGCCGCAGGTATGTCCGCAGGTATCGCCTATGTGCTCAACGACTCGGGTGACTTCGACCGTCACTGCAACATGGACATGGTGGAGCTGTCACTCGTGGAATCCCCCGAGGACATCAATGAGCTCAAATGCATACTGGAGAAGCACCTCAAGTACACAGGAAGCAGGAAGGCCAAGGAACTCCTCGATGATTGGGAGCACAATGTCACAAGATTCCTGAAGGTCATGCCCATAGGCTATAAGCAGATCCTTGAACAGAGGAAGTGACCTTCAGCTGAATCTGGGTCCTTCCGGCGGCCGATCCATCTCTCCCATGAATGCGCATGCGAATATCGGATAATGTTCGATGCCGCCCTCATCCACACGGATGTTCCCGTCCTCCAGCATTATCCTCCGGGCCACATCGAACAGGGATCCGACCTTCTTCAAAGAAGGTGTGGCCCTGCTCTTACCCGATTTCACCTCGATCACAGCGACACCGTCCCAGAATTCAAGGGTGAAATCCAGCTCTATGCGGCCTTCCCCCTTATCCTTACGATAATACATCGGTTCGAGGTCGATCACGAATGATGAATCGATGAGAATCTGAGTGGGCCCGTCCAGATTTGAACTGGAGTTACTTACACCCCAAGCAAGAAGGATACCAAGCTACCCCACGGGCCCGATTGTAAGAGGTTTGGTAAGAGGTTTGTTCTAGATGAATTGCAAGTCGATCATCCAAGAGTAGAGATCTCTTCGATGAGGTTAGCGTGTGAGATGATCATCCTACGGCAACAGTATCTCTCGAGACCGAGGTCGTCGAGGACCTTCTGAGGATCCTCTCCCATTCCAACACGTCTTACATATTCAGGATAGGCCGAACCAACGACCTTTCCACATGTGAAACACCTTACGGGAATGATCATGCTATCAAATCACCTGTATGACTTCTGCTTCTTTGCACGTGCTCCGGGACCCATGGGGTTCTTGGGCAGTTTCCTTCTGTCATCGTTGATGATGAGGGACCTGTCGTATGACCTGTATGTTTCCTCGAGCTCGTCGTCCTTGAAGAATTCGCACATACCCCTTGCAATAGCTGTCCTGACAGCTGTTGCCTGGCCCATGACTCCTCCGCCCTGGACTGTGACCGAAATATCGACCTTTGCCGATTTGTCTCCTGCGAGTCCGAGGGGTTCCTGGATCTTGAGCCTTGCAAGCTCGGGTGTGTACAATGCGATCGGGATCTTGTTGATGGTGACCTTTCCGGTACCCTCTTTCACGACTGCCCTTGCAACTGCTGTTTTCCTTTTTCCGCTTGTGTTAACGCAATCCATTGGAATCACCTAACCTTTGAACCGAGGAACTTCGAAATTGCTCCAAGGGTAGTGTATTTGCCTGTGACCTTCTTCATTGCGACGTCCACTTTCTCTTTGTCAACGTCCTCAAACTGCTTCGGTGTGCCGACGAACACGTGGAGTCTTCTGTATGCATCCCTACCGGACGTTGAAGTCCAGGGGATCATTCCACGGACGCTCCTCTTGAAGAGAAGGTCTGCCCTACGGGGGTAGAACGGTCCTTTCCTCTTTGTCGTGTCTCCGCGGTCGACTCTTGCCTTGTAATCCGCAAAGACCATGTCCCTCTCACCTGTGACAACGATCGCTTCGGAGTTCACGACGACGATCTCCTCGCCATCCATGATCCTCTGTGCGACGATGCTTCCAAGCCTTCCGAGCACTGCGTTCCTTCCGTCAATGACTGTAACCATCCAAATCACCTCATGATCCTGACGTTAGAGCCCTTGGGGTTCTCGGCCACCAAATCAGAAATGGTGATGGCCCTTCCGCCTGCTGCGACGATGGCTTCCTTGGCTGCTGCTGAGAAAGCATATGCTGCAACTGTGATCTTCTTGCTGATGCTGCCTGCCGCAAGGACCTTACCGGCGATGATGATCGTCTGTCCGTCCTCGGCATATCTGTCAAGTTTGCTAAGATTGGTCTCGGCCCAGTTCTTCCTGGGTTTCTCGAGCCTCTTAGCAATGTCTCGCCAGATAGCAGCCCCGTTCTCCCTCTCCTTTGCCTTAAGATCGTCGATCAGGGCAATAAGGGAAGGGTCTGTCTTGTTGAAACTCTGTGGCTTCATTTTACTGACTCTCCCGACATTGGGTAACCGCTCAATGAAGACGTTATTAATAAAGGTTGCTACCTCGTCCTTTCTAATAATATAGGACGTATCAGGCCATCGGATCGGTGGTATCCGTGCCCATCATGGATCTTGTCATGATCTGGCACAATCCAATGTGCACAACGACAACGTATCGTTTCTATCTTTCCCTTTCTCGACATGGATTTATACAGGTAAGCAATTGACCCCCTACGGTGTATCGCAGATGATTAGATTCGGACCAGCTGGAATACCACTTTCTTGTAAAGGACGCACATTGAGAGACGGAATAGAGGATGTGCACAACCTCAGCCTCACGGCTCTCGAGATTCAGATGGTCAGATCCGGAACCACGGATATCTATCCTGACGAGGAGGATATCGGAATACCTGCGAAGGACCTCGAAGGACGTTTCATCATCGAGATCATACGTGACGATATGTCGATCACCGACCTGAGCACACCCGTCGAAGAGGATGACATACTCGTACAGATGCCGTCCGCATTCGCATCGAACTTCGGAGAGCTCTACGAGATCGGCGATCTCGCGAAAAAGTTGGATGTCAGCGTATCGCTCCACACACCGAACTACATCGATCTCTCATCGGATTCACCGCTCACCGACGACTGCCTCAACAGCATCAGGCATGCGGCGCTCATCGAGAATGCACTCGGAGGAGATGTCGTAGTGACCAATCTGGGACTCTACAGCGATCCGAACGATGTCGATGCATCCCTCGACAGCATCTACGGTAATGTGGATGCCCTCATGGAATGGTGGAAGGATGAAGGTCTGAAACCAAAGCTCGGTATCGAGATCACCGGACAGCAGGAGGTGTTCGGCTCATTGGAGCAGGTCCTTGACATCTGTCACGAGTTCAAGGGACTCGTTCCCGTCGTCAACTGGCCCCACTACCACTCACGCACGAACGGTTCGTTGCTCGAGGTGGAGGACTTCCAATATGTCATCGAACAGGTCGAGCCGTACTGCAAAGGTCACATCCACTCGCTCTTCGCCGGTGCGGAACATTCCGACGGTAACGAGCTCAGACTCACACCGATTAAGAAAGGTGACCTCAAGTTCGAGACCCTCGCAGAGTGTCTCATAGACATCAGGCCCGACATGACCATCATATCGTCATCACCGCTTCTGGAACATGATGCCATGTACATGAGGATTATACACGAGAGATACCTCAGCAAGAAGGTCGCCAAGGCACTCAGGATGAAGAAGAAAGAGGAAGCCTCCGCAGAGGAATGAGATGGATAACGAATCCCTCGAATATATCCTTGAACAGATCAAGAGCACCGTATCGTCCATCAATCCGGATTCTCAAGAGGAATTGATCGAAGAGATCGTCAAGGCCAGGACCGTGTTCATCTACGGTGCGGGAAGGTCGGGATTGGTAGGACAGTTATTCGCAGTGCGTCTGGTACAGATCGGTCTCGACGTACACTTCATCGGCGACATGACGACGCCTATCATCGGCAAGGATGACCTCACGATATTGATATCCAACACAGGAGAAACGATGTCGGCGGTACAGACCGCGAACATCGCGAGACGTATCGGATGTAAGGTCGCCTGTGTCACGAGCAATACCAAGAACAAGCTCTCGCATGCATCCAACCTGACCGTGGTGGTCGAGCACGACGGCAAGATGGATGCAACATACGCTCCACTCGGTACGATATTCGAGGACAGCGTCAGCATATTCTTCGACAGCCTCATCCCCTCCATAATGAAGAGAAAGGGTATGGATGAGGATGCGATGCGCAAGAGACACGCGATCTGGGTCTAATCGGCTTCCATTATGACCATGTCGATCGGCGACGGATTCCCTATCGTCGTGTCGAACACTTTCAACTCGCGTCTGACCGGATCTATCACCACTGCGAGACCGAATTCCCCGGAGAAGATACCGTCCTGCGTCCTCACATCGATCTCCGACATGTAGCACCCAAGATCGAGATGCGAATGATACCATCCGACAACACATTCCTTCTCGGAGAACGTCATCGTACCGAACATGTCCTCCAGGAACCTCCTGTCGAACTCACAATGCTGCCTGTCGGCCAACAGGACGGAAGTGGATATCCTGCGGACAATCGCATACTGTCCGTCATCATCCTCATAGACCTCGCCTATGATCAGTCCCATGACCTCGGAGTCGTTATCGAGACCTACCTGTGCATGATCGGTCATCTCGGACAGCACATGCTCCGGTACGAACGCCTTCGCGGATCTTATCATCCTCTTCTTACGCTCTATGCACCTGCCTTCTGACGAAACGATCCTCATGACATCACCTCATCGTCGCACTTATCCTCGCCTTGCCCTTCGATGCGAAGAACTCGGCGGCCTGCATGCACGAATCCGTACCGAACGGACTTGCTACGTTCGGCTCGCTCAACAATGTGATTATTCCATTTAGAAATGCTGATAGCCTCGTGCCGTAGCTCCAATTGTCCAACATCTTTATGCACACCAATCCGCCGTCCTCCGGACTCATTATGTTCGGATGGAATATCTCGGACTTCCACCTGACCTCGGGTTTGCATTGTCCGTAGTCCTCGGTTATCGTGATGGCAAACTCGTGTTCGTAGACTATCTTGTCCCTCGCCGCGTATGCCAAGGTATCTGTTATCTTCATACCTATGGTCAACGGCAGTTCCGTCGTCCTGGGATCTATGTCGAAATCCCCGTCCATGAAGCCGGAACAATCCCTCAGCTCGTTGACCAATCTCCGGAGGACGATCTCCTTCGGGTAGCTCATGCCCCACCCTCTGGATCCGGGATCATCTCCAGCACATCGTCGGGCACTATCCCCGCATCGCGCATGGTCATCGTGGACGTTAGCAACGATCTTCCCCTCTTCAGTACGAACGCACCCGCATCCTTCCTCCAATACTCCGCGGCACTGCATATTATCTCGCCGACCCTGTCATCGTACTCGACCTCCATCCTGACCGTGGAGCTGTTCGCCATGTTCTTCACCGTTATTATCAGACTCATGTTCACACCCGTGATTCGGACATGATGCGGAGATCGGCACGGTGCAGATGACCACATCTCCGCTCATCCCGTCATAATACAATATGTGGTGTATGCATGACCCCTGCATCCCGGACACCACCTTCAATGCCTCCCTCACCTGCATCGCTGCGATGACGGATGCCGTCGTGATGTCCGATGCGATCTTAGGAACGAACGCTTCACCGTTGCCCGTACATGTGAATCTCATCTCCATGAGCTGCACATGTGTACGATTGAGCGTGCATTCCAGGCATGGCCCTCCGGGAAGTATCACCTGCACCTTACCCATGAGGCCGTCCATGGCCCCATCGATGAATGGTATCCCGTGGTGACATGCGTACGCATTGATGTGCATCCTTGCCTTGATGTTGTCCACACAACCGATGATCAGATCGTAATCCCAATCGGTCACATCCTCTATCCTCGATCGTATGGGCGTTATCATACAGGATGGATCAAGTTCCATACCTCTCCTAGCCACGACATCCGCTTTATCGAAGACCTTCACATCGGATCCCCTGAAAAACAGACATCTGCTCAGATTCGAGGTCACGATCCCGTCCATGTCCACGACCGTGATCCTCTTGAATCCGGCCAACACCATGTCCTTGATCACCTCGTTGCCCAAGGCCCCTGCACCGACGACCATGCAACGGACGGATTGGATCCTATCGACGTCCATCCAACCGAACCGTCTCATACGGTCGTACCTGTCAGCATCCTCGAACCCGGTACGGATCATCTTACCACACATTATATCTAAGATATTATGAATTAAGAATATAAATGTATATATTCATTTGAAGCGGAGAGAAGATGAAAACAAGATATACCTCACAAAGAGATGTCTTCGTCGAGGAATAGGTATGACGGGGATGATGAACAAAGAGAGACTCGATGCGATAGTGAAAGGCGAGCTCCCGGACAGGGTGCCCGTGCATGATGTGGCCTGCATAGCCGTATCCAAAGCGATGGGATACGTGTGGAAGGATGTCAGGTACGACGCCAAGCTATCCGCGAAGATAACGAACGAATTCAACAAACTGACGGGGTCGGACTTCGAGTTCGGTATGCTGGAGACACCATCCATGTTCATGGACCTCGGTGTGGAGGTATCCCAACCCGACGACAACTACGGTAACGTCATGAGCTCGTACTTCAAGGAGCCCGAGGACATCGACAACAAGGAATTGTACGATCCGTTCGATCCGAAGGAATCCGTGATGATGAGGAAGGGTATAGTCGATAAGATCGACGAATACAGGAAGGTCAACGACACGGGCGCATTGACGAGCGGATGGAGCTGGGGGATAATCACCACGGCGGGATTCCTGAGGGGTGTGGAGACGCTTCTGATGGACACGATGGTAGAACCGGAATTGGCCCACAAGACGATCAGGAAATCGGCAAAGCTCGTGGACGGGATCATGAGGGTAGGAAGCGACGGAGGCGACTATATATGGGTCCCCGACCCGACCGCATCAGGTACGGTCATCAACGTCGATACGTTCAGGGAGTTCGAACTGCCGTATACGAAGGAAGTGGTCGCCAAATGGAAATCGGACCTTCACCTGCCCGTGATACTCCACGTGTGCGGCGACACGATACCGATCATGGAAGCGATACCTGAGACGGGCATCGACATCCTGTCGGCAGATCATGCGATCGATCTCGCGAAGGCGAGGGAGATAGTCAAGGATCGCATCGCACTCATGGGTAACGTGCATCCGATAGATGTGCTCTGGAACGGCACACCCGAACTCATAAGGGATGAATCCATCAGATGTATCGAGAAGGCTGGAAAGGATGGAAGATTCATACTCTCCGGCGGATGCGAGGTGCCGAGGGATACCCCCATCGATAACATCGTGGCCATGATGGAAGCGGGGAGATCCTACACCTATTGAATGACACGACCGGTCACACGGTCATGTGTGACCGGCACCCTTCCCATATGGATGGGGTCGGATATGCCTAAATATCAAACTACCGTTCATATGGAACATGCAACTTCCCGATCACGATCACTGCAAGTACTGCGGAGACCCGATAAAGTACGGGGACGAGTTCTGCGACGATTATTGCAAAGAACTCTTCAAGGCGCAGGAGAAGGAGGACAGGAACAAAGACCTCAGATTCTACGGATTGATCGCTGGATCGCTCGGTGCCCTGTTCGTGATAGGGATCCTCATCAAATTATTCCTTTGAGAGTGCGGTGGCCATTGCAGGTACGTTATGTACCCTCACGATGTCCGCACCCGATCTCACGGCACGCATGGATACATCGACCGTGGCCTCATCCACATCTACACCAGGATAGTATATCGAGAGGAATCTCTTCCTCGATGCACCTATGAGAACGGGACACCCTATGGAATAATCGGATGCGTTGTCGATTATGTGCATGTTCAATTCGGCCGTCTTGCCGAATCCTATGCCAGGATCCATTATTATCTCCTTGATACCGTGGTCCAATGCGCATTCCTTCCTCTCCCTGAGGAAACTGATGATGCTGTCGTTGGAATCGATCCCGATCGGATCGTTCTGCATGGTGGACGGCATACCTGACATGTGCATTATCACAGCAGGGACGCCTGCAGATGCTATGAGCTCCATCATACCATCTGCGCGAAGCCCATACACATCGTTGATGATATCGGCACCCGCATCCAGGGCCTTGGATGCGACCTCGGTCTTCATGGTATCCACCGAGATCGTCACATTCGAAACGGAGGATAGTTCCCTGATGATCGGGATCACTCTCCTTATCTCCTCATCCGCAGGGACGGGTGTCGCCCCGGGTCTGGTGGATTCTCCGCCGATATCTATGATATCGGCACCTGCGTCCACCATCCCGAGGGCGAACTCCAATGCATCGTCCCTGTGCTTCCCGCCATCCGAGAAGGAGTCGGGGGTCACGTTGAGGATGCCCATGACCTTGGTCATAACAGTTCGTCCACGATCTCCATGAGGTCGATGACCTTCACATCCTTGTCATCCGATCCGAACGTCAGGTTGCTGACACAGAACGGACATGCGGTGATGATGGTATCGGCACCTACGGCCAAAGCCTCATCCACCCTTGTGGATGCGATCTTCTTGGATTCCTCGGGGTATGCGGAACGCACACCTCCGCCTCCTCCGCAGCAGTGGCTCGTGGCCCTGTTGAACTCCATCTCCTTGAACTCTATACCGGGGATCATCGAGATGACCTTCCTGGGTGCATCATAGACGTTCGCGTGCCTGCCGAGGTGGCATGGGTCGTGATATGTCACGACACCGTTCATAGGTTTGAGGTTGAGATCCTGTTCGGCGAGGAATTCGGTCATGTGCTTGACCTCGAAGGGTACATCCACGAATTTGGGATACTCCTCCTTGAACATCCTGTAGCATCCTGCGCACGAGAGCACCAATGTCTTGACGCCCATGGCCTTTATCGCATCGACGTTCTTCTGCATGTATCTCTTGATGTCCTCGATGTCCCAACCGACCCTCTGCATGACGGATCCGCAGCAGATCTCATCCACCGTGGTGAAGTCCACGCCGAGCTTGTCCAATATGGACAAAGATGCTTGCGAGGTCTTCTTTGACCTGTATGTGGCCGTACATCCTGCGAAGTAACCTATCTCCGCCTTCTTCGGTGTCCTGCCGAGTGTCTCAACGACCGACTTCTCCTCTCCGTACGGGTTGTTGTACTTCAGGATGTTATCGCACATCGCCTTGTGCTTGGGCAACATGTGACCGTTCTTCACCAGGTCCGCCCTGCATAGTTCGATTATGTCCACGATCTTGACCTTGGAAGGACATCTGCGGACACAGTCGGCACACGTGGTGCATGTGTACATGTTCTCGACGACAGAGTCGTCGGCATCGATCTGACCGTTCAGCAGACCGTACGTCAATACGATACGTCCCCTGGACAGTGCGGAGTCCCAACCGATGGCCTTGAATGACGGACATACGCTCTTACAGAATCCGCACATCGTGCACACATTGACAGCGTTCCTTACCAATTCCAATCTATCCGTTTCGAATGTCATTTATCTCACCATAGGTATCGTGACGCTTCCGTCCATGAGGACTATGATCCTAGCGTCCTTGTTCTCCTTCAATGCCTCTTTGACCGCATCGTCGACGGTATCGAAGGGTGTCATGTTGGCATCGCTCATGAGCTTCTTATCCAACCCTGTGACCGCCCAGATATCCGCCCATGTGGCGATCTCGGCCATCTTGGCCGCCTTATGGTATCCGAGCTTATACTCCTTGTTCAGATTCTCCAGCACGATCTTCGGGTCCTTGGACGATGACAGCTGTTGCAGGAAGGTCTCGTGTCCTATGCCTTCTCTGCATTTGGAGACCATGACGATCTTCCCGCCCTCCTTCAACGCCCATTTGCCGTTGTCCAATGCCTTCTGCGATTGATACAGGTCTACATCCATCGGGTACGGTGCTACGGATATCACAAGGTCCGCCTTCTCCGGGATCGGGACGCAGAACACATCCTCAGCCCATCCGACAGCTGTCTTGAACGCTTCATTAAGATCGCCCGATGCGCATTTGTAGATGTTCTGATGCCTGTCCATGACGATCTGTATCGAGAATATCTTCTTGCCTTTGATCTGCTCGAGGGCATCCATCATGTCCTCGTGCACGGGGTTGCCTTCCAGCGCCAATGCCTGTGCCTCGGGCCTCATGGCCAACATGTGGTTCGCTTCGATGGTCCTGAACGAAGCGACACCGGGAAGGAACGATTTCCTGCCTCCCGTGTAACCCGCGAAATAATGGGGCTCCACACTCGTGATTATGACTAGACGGTCGGAATCGACGGCGACCCTGTTGACCTCCATCGGCGTACCGTTCTTCGAATTGCCTAGGTACACGCACTCCGATTCCTTCGCGTTATGGCAGATGATCCTGTCCTTAAGCTCCTCATAGTGCTTACCGAATACGAAATCATACTCCTCGGGAGTCATATCCCTGTGGTTGCCTGTGGCTATGATGTATCTCGCCTTCTTGAGATCCATCCTCTTCGAAAGTGCATCGAGGACCTTCGCCGTAGGTGTCGGTCTGGTACCATCGTTGACTATGAACACTATGTCCTCTCCGCCGTTGAGGAACTCATCCAAAGAATCGTATCCGATTGGATTGTCGATGGATTCGTTTATCACATCGTCAGGTGAGCCACATGTGACATCCTTGGGGTAGAAGATGCCCACTAGATTCTCATCCGGGATCTCGGCCTTCTGGATGCCATCCTTTCCGTATTTTATATCCACTATCATAGGACCGCTACGCACTATCCGGTAGTAAGTATTTAATTCGTGCGCGTTAGAGGATGGGGTTACGATCGCTCCTTCGGCTCCGATCCCTCTGCAGCATCGGATCCAAGGGCCTCGGGCACTTCGTCATCCTTACCCTTGAAGCGGGATATGACGGCACGGGGTGCACCTACGATCCTCTCCCTGGCCTCTATCATACCGCTCACACCCAACAGTTCCTTCCAGAACCCTTTGGTGAAAACTACGAGTATGGTCACTATCTCCACACGACCCAGGATCATGAGCACACATGAGAAGAGCTTCATTCCCCACGTCAATTCGCAGTAGTTACCGAACAGTGCCCCCATACCGGGGCCGGTACCGGAGACCAATGCACATGAAGCGAACAATGCCTCGCCCATGTCCATCTCCATATCCATGACCATGGTCCCCACGAAGATGGTGATTATGAACATGATCGACACGACGGTGGCACTGCGCACGACGCTCTCGTCCAACCCCTTCCCGTCGAACCTCACGCTGTAGACGGCGTTGGGGTGGATGGTCTGCTTGATCTCGTTCAGCATCGATTTGAAGACGATCAATGCCCTGGAGATCTTGATACCTCCCGCGGTGGATCCGGTGGAACCGCCTATGAACATGACCACCAACAACAGGGACATACCGATGAACGGCCATGCCGTGGTGTAATCTACGGTGGTGAATCCTGTGGTCGTACCTATCGATACCACGGAGAACACCACATCCACGATGGATTCGAGCACATTGCCCATACCGTGTCCGTTCATGAACATCGCCAGGATCACGATGATACTGACGACCGAGAAGAACGATACCATGAAACGGAACTCCTCGTTCTTGCGGATGGCACCGAACTCGCGTTTCATGAACACTTTGTATTGGAGATAGAAGTTGGTCGCACTGATGATCATGAAGATGAGCACGACGATCTTAACGACCACACCGTATGATGCGAAACTGTCGTTGGTTATCATGAACCCGCCGGTACAGATGACACAGAGCGATATCGTGCTCGCTTCCAGCCACGACAGCCCGAGTAACATGAGTATGACGAAATATATCGCCGTGAGGATGACGTAGACCGTCACATACTGTTTGGCGGCGCTCTCCAACTTCAGATATAGATTCCCGGAACCTGAACCGGACATCTCGTTCTGCAGAAGACTGCGACCTCCGGAGACGACCATCGGCATGACGAACATGAACATCGTGACGATTATGATACCTCCGACCCATTGGGTCAACGCCCTCCACAACAGCATGCTCTGGGGCATCGAGGCGACATCCGACATTATGGTCGCACCGGCCGTGGTGAAACCGCTGACCGATTCGAATATCGCATCGACCAACGACAATCCGTAGATGAGATACGGGATCGTACCGACCACGAACAGTCCCGCCCACAGGGTGATGATCATCACGATACCATCCACCGGGCGCATGACCTTCGGATTCTTGAACAGGATCATCAGGGCCAAAGAGCCTATGATGCACGGTATCACCGGAATCAGGAACGGCAATGTGGACTCGCCCTGCCATAATGCTACCGCCAATGCGGGTATCATCAGCAACGATGTGAACAGAAGGACGATACCCAGCACATGCAACGATCTGCTCTCTATCTTCATTGACGGACCCCTGTAGATCCGTAGCCCGTGCTCCATATGTTACCCTGATGGCGTATTTCAGTAATATACTTTGATTCCCTGACTCCGACAATAACCCTTAATATCACCTGACAGGATTTGTGCAACGATGTCATCATTGAAGGAAGTCGGCGAACGCCATCTCATCGAGAACATAATGAGTGTTATCAGACCGTCCCCCGGAGTAACCGGTACCAGGGACGATGCCGCGGTGATACCCGTGAAGGGGGATGTCGTCGCATGTTCCGATATCGTCACATTCGAGAGGCATATGCCGATGGGCATGTCGTTCGAGAAGTTCGGATGGACGGCGGCAGCGGTCAACTTCAGCGACCTGGCCGCAATGGGTGCCAGGCCGATAGGACTGCTCGCATCGTTGTCCATGCCCGAGGACATGGATGAGAGTGAATTGTATGACATCATGAGCGGTCTCGATCAGTGTGCGGAATTCGTCGGCACCACCATAGTGGGCGGGGATACCAAACCGGGACACGGTACGATATCATGTACCGCATTGGGTTCGATGGAGGGTCGCAGACCGATGATGCGCAATGGTGCCAACATAGGCGATCTCGTGGCCGTCACGGGCGGACTCGGAGGTGCGGCCGCAGGATTCAAGGCGATCGAGAACGGTCTCGAGGCCGAGGAGGCCATATTCAAACTGATGACCCCGATACCTCTGATATATGAGGGAATCGAACTCTCCAAGTGCGGAAAGGTGACATCATGCATAGACCTGTCCGACGGTCTCGCCACCGCCGCCAACACGATATGCGAACAGAGTCACGTGGGCATGGAGATCGTATACGAGTTCCTTCCGATCGATCAGGATGTGGACGAGGTGAGCGAAAGGCTGAGGATCCCGACGAAGGACCTGGTCCTCGGCTGGGGTGGGGAATATGAGTTGATGTTCACCTTCCCGAAGAGCGAGATCGAGACATTACAGAACACAGGTGTGTTCTTCTCCATCATCGGTCACGTGACCGATGATGACGGTGCATACCTCATGGAAGACGAAAGACGTACGAGGCTTGAGTATGGGTGCTACTAGTCCTGTCAAGATAGAAGCGAGATATTACGAACGCACGGATGACGGATACATCTGCCATCTTTGTCCGCATGAGTGCAGGATAGGTGTCGGAAGATACGGCCTCTGCGGTACGAGACGCGGGAACGAGGATTTCCTCGAGGCATACAGTTACGGCAGGGTATCGTCGCTCTGTGTCGATCCCATCGAGAAGAAACCTCTCAATCACTACCATCCGAAGAGCAAGATCTTCTCGGTCGGCGGTATCGGTTGCAGCATGACCTGCAAGCACTGTCAGAACTACTCCATTTCACAGAGGGAGACGGGAAAGAAACGTACCACCTATGTATCCCCTCAGGCACTGGTGGACATGTGCAGGTCCGAAGGGATGGATTCCATAGCGTTCACGTACAACGAACCGATGATCTGGTTGGAGTACATCGAGGATGTCATGAGATGCGATCCGGACCTGAGATTGGTGTTGGTCACGAACGGTTTCATAAACGAGGCACCGCTGAAGGATCTTTGTAAGATAACGGATGCCATGAACATCGACATAAAGGCATTCAGAGAGGATTTCTACAGGGACATATGCCATGCGAGATTGGAGGATGTCCTCAGGACCACCAAGGCCGTCCATGAGTCGAAGGTACATCTGGAGATCACATATCTCCTGATACCCGGATACAATGATTCGGTCGATGAGCTGACCGACTTCTCGAAATGGGTTGTGAACGAGCTGTCGCCGGATGTACCGGTCCATTTCACCAGATTCCACCCGGACAACGGGATGGATGACGTCCCGTGGACGCCTGTCGAGACGATGACCGTCGCAAGAGATATCGCCATGGGTGCCGGACTCAAATTCGTATACCTCGGTAATGTCATGGTCGAAGGCGGTAACGATACGATCTGCCCCGAATGCGGTACGGAGGTCATCAAGAGGATGGGTTACATGGTGGACCTCGAGGGCCTGGACGGGAGCAGATGTGCATGTTGCGGTGCATATCTCAACATAAGGAACTGAGTATCGCCGACAGCGGATCGCCGACGATACATACGAACATGAAGGCCATCGTGATCGGTACGATGAACGGTATCATCGGCGTGACCAATACGTCCTTGACGTCTTTATCCTCCAGCCTATCGTATGCGGATGCATCGGCCACACCCCTTATGATCACGACATCCCCGTCGATTACATCCTGTTTCGGCCATACGAAGGATTGCCTCGCCTCAGCGATACCCATTCTATGCCAAGGACGGAATCCGACACCGTTCCCTGCGATCACGTTGTGCGTCATGACCGCCAATGCGTATACCGATGTCATCAGTGCGGCGTAGAACAGCACCACGAATGAGAATGGTAATGGGGAAGCGGATGTCACCGAGATCGCATATGACGATACGCCCCCGTGGAACACGATGGATATCACGATCATGCATTTAGTATCGGCCCCTCCTCTCAGTACACCGAGGGCATACATCACATAGAACACGATGGATGGGACGATTATGCACAGACTCCTAACTGCATATTCTCCACCGGGCGACGATATCACAGGGATCAGGAAGAAGCCCACGGTGATGATATCGTAGACCGTCCACACCTCCCTAGGGAGGTCGAACGGGCACAGTATGCCGAACAGTATCATCGCCGAACCCATCGTTGCAGTGATACGGTACACGCCCTGGAAATCGATGAGTATCGTTACCACACCGATGATACCGATGATCGCCCAATGCAGGTCACTGACCTCGCGATATCTGATGTCCTGATAGGATGCGGACAGCAATACCGCCGTGACGATGCATATCGATGACAGCCCGAGGTCGTACATGCACACATGATACATATATTAATTATTAATATCTTTGAATATCTGTACATCGTACTTATAATAGGAGAAGGGAATGGGGGACTATGAAGTGGAGACCGACCATCGCGTTGGTACTGATAACGGTAGTGCTCATACTATCGATACCGACATCATCGGCATACGATGCTGCGAGTGTCGAATGCGATAAAGTCACCGTGATGACATTCGCGGACAAGACCGAGATCAGCGTATTGCACAGCACCGGATTCACCATCAACATCCATAACGGGAACGATGTTCCTGTGATGGTCGACATCACGCAGAGTGATTCCTCCCCGATAACTGTGAACGTCGAGAGCAACGTCCTGGTCGATGCCGGGGCGACGAAGACGGTCGACAGCACCCTGACGCCCAAGAACTTCTGCAGGGACGGGGACTATGTCATCGAATTGAAGATCAGTGTCATCAAAGGCGAGGTCGCATCGAGCGAGGCCGAACTGACGTTCACCATCACTGCGGTCAGCAGCATATCCACCAATGGATACTACAAGACGGTCATGGGATTGTTCACACTCCCGGAACCGTTCGACGATGAGATATGGTGCATCGTATTCACGATAATCGGATGGATCGTCATAGCTACTATCGCATCCCTCGTCGGATCGTTCGTGATAAGGAGGATCGGGAAGAGACTCAAGGGAGAGGATGCTAAGATCGAGACGTGGCTGTTCACATCCGGTATCTTCACGATGATCATCGCGACAGGAGTCATCAATGTCGCACGTGTCATGGCCGTCGATTACTCCCTTTTGGCGATGATCGAGATGGCCATGGACTTCGTATACATCCTGACGGGCGCCATGATCGCTTGGGATATCTACAAGACAGCGGTCGCATACTTCCTCAAGAAGGCGGAGAGGTACGGCACAGGTGTCGATACCTCGCTCATACCGCTCACGAACCTGTTGGGTAAGATCATCATAACTTTGGTCGCGGTCGTATACCTATTGTCCAAATTCGGTCTGAACCTCGCGAGTATCGTCGCAGGGGCCAGTATCGCCACGTTGGGTGTATCCCTGGGTGCGAAACCCGTGATCAACGAGTTCTTCTCCGGACTGATCGTACTCATGACACGTCCATTCGTGAAGGATGATATCATCAAGGTGGATGGCGGGAAGGCCATCATCGTCGATAACGTAGGTATCATGAAGACCACATTCTACACGGATTATTCCAACGATATCGTCACCCTGCCGAACAGCATGCTATCATCCAGGCCGATCACGAACCTCACCTGGGCGAACAAGAACTATCGTAACACGCTCAAGGTCAGGGTCCCGATATCATGCGACATAGAATTGGCCAAGAGGCTCATGAGAGAGGCCGCAGAGGAGAACTCCAATGTGCTAAGGGCGGATGGTGAGATCCACAACCCGGTCGTCGTCGTATCCGAAACGAACGATCACGGTGCGATGGTCCTGACGCTCGCGTGCTACTTCAAGTCCTATGTGCCCTCGTTCAATGCCATGGGTATCGTCCGTGAGACGGTCCTGAAGAAATTCCACGAGAACGGTATACATGTCCCAGGACACATGACCATAACGAACATCATGGGGGTGACATCAGATGAAGAGTAAAAATATCATAATGTGGACGATCGTAGCGATGCTTCTTATCTGTCCGATGGTCTCGGAGGCGTCGGACGCATCCTCCGCCACAACGGTCAACGGTCTGACGTTGTCCACATTCGACGACCACATCGACGTCGCCGCAGGTAATTCGACAACTATCAGCATCATGATGACGAACAACAGTGCCGACTACATATCCGCCTCCGTGAAGGTGGATTCTGGCAGCGGTTATTCGTGCTCCATCGATTCATCGGAATATCTCGTATCCAAAGATAGTGCGTCCAAGTGTGTCATCACGGTCGATACGAACAGGTTCGCCGAACACGGAGACTATGTCATCAAGATAGCCATGAACGTGTTCAACTTCTCGACGGGGACCGCCGAGGAGACGACGATGAACATCGATCTGACCATAGAGCCCAGATACGACGACGGCAGTGAATACAACAAGATCTTCGGTATCTTCGGTCCCCTGCCGGAACCGTTCAACACCCCCCTCGTCTCATCGCTGATAACATTGGCCATCTGGTGCATGATCGCAGGATTGGCATACGTCATATTGCGTTCCATATGGGCACGTGTGTTCAAGGACAGTGACGATGACCGTAAGGACATCACGAGGACGACCGGATGGATGATAGTCATCGCCATCACCCTCGTGGGAATACGCAAATCATTGGTGGTGTATGGTGCGAACGATGCTGCGATAGGCATCTTCCAGGACATACCCAACCTCATATTCGTGATACTTGGTACGATCTTCGTCTGGAGCGTCTACAAGAACCTGATCACCACAACGTTCCACAGGCTGGAGAGGGATGGCAAGCTCACCACAGTGGATTCGACACTCGTCCCCCTGTTCCACATGATCGGTAAGGTCATCATCGCGATAGGTTCGGTATCGGCACTCCTGTCAGTGCTCGGTATGGATCTCATGGCCATACTGACAGGTGCGGGTCTCGTCGGTGTCGCGGTGTCGTTGGGTGCACAGGGCATACTCACCGAGTTCTTCGGAGGTGTGACCACACTCGTCACACGTCCGTTCAAGGTCGGGGACATGGTGCAGATTGGATCGGAGAATAACATCTACGAGGTCAAACGCATCGGTTTCCTGAATTGCGAATTCAAGAACTGGATCAATCTCGAACGTTGCATCATCCCGAACAGTGTCGTCTCTACATCGACGATCGTCAACATCACCGGACGCACGAGCATCTACAGGATCTTCCTGTACTTCGATGTCGATTATGATGCGCCTATCGAGAGGACGAAGGAGATCATCCTCGACGGTGCATACGCGAACAAGGATGTCGTCACGGACGACGACAGATACAAGCCGTTCGTCAGGCTCGATTCCTTCGATTACTCCTACATGACATTCCGTCTCGCGGTGTACATCAAGGACTTCAGGGACAACGTCAGGTTGACCGGAGAACTGAACGAGACCATCTATGCAGAGCTCGTGAAAGAGGGTATCGACTGTCCGTTCGAGATCTACGACGTCTACGTGAAGGACGAGACCAAGGACGAATGATGGTGGTCCGCCACCATCCCCTTAAACCCCTTCCCGACATTATCATTTAGACAAATATCCAGCATATTCAATCAATCATATTCATATGAACATTTTTCATTGAAAATCGTTATGGGATTCACGATGAAATGGGGCTATATTCATATACCCAATAGATTGTAGAAACAGCAATCACATCAAATGGTGAATATCATGGCAATAAAGAACAGCTATCTCAAAGAGGTGTTCGAGGGTCTCAAGAAGCGTAACGCGGACCAGCCCGAATTCCTTCAGGCAGTCGAAGAGGTCCTTGAATCGTTGGAGCCCGTCGTAGAGGCAAGGCCCGAGATCCAGGCGAACGGTATCATCGAGAGGATCGTCGAGCCCGAGAGGATCGTCATGTTCCGTGTCTCATGGGTCGACGACAACGGAAAGATCCAGGTCAACCGCGGTTACCGTGTGCAGTTCAACTCGGCCATCGGTCCGTACAAGGGAGGACTCAGACTCCACCCGTCCGTCAACCTCTCGATCCTGAAATTCCTCGGATTCGAGCAGATCTTCAAGAACAGCCTCACCACACTCCCCATCGGAGGAGGCAAGGGAGGTTCGGACTTCGACCCCAAGGGCAAATCGGACAACGAGGTCATGAGATTCTGTCAGTCATTCATGACGGAGCTCGCAAAGCACATCGGACCCGACACGGATGTCCCCGCAGGAGACATCGGAGTCGGCGGAAGAGAGATCGGTTACCTCTTCGGACAGTACAAGAGGCTCCAGAACGAGTACACAGGTGTCCTCACCGGTAAGGCCATCCCCTGCGGCGGTTCGCTCGCAAGGACAGAGGCCACAGGATACGGACTCTGCTACTTCACGGATGAGATGCTCAAGGATGCAGGAAAGTCATTCGAGGGCAAAACCGTCGTCATCTCAGGTTCCGGAAACGTCGCCACATACGCGACGCAGAAAGCGACACAACTCGGTGCCAAGGTCGTCGCGATCTCCGATTCGAACGGATACATCTACGACGAAGCAGGTATCGACTACAAGATCATGAAGGAGATCAAAGAGGTCAAGAGGGACAGGATCAAGACGTACGTCAACTACTCCAAGACCGCCAAGTACACAGAGGGTTGCGGCGGAATCTGGACGATCCCCTGTGACATCGCTCTCCCCTGTGCGACACAGAACGAACTCGATGAGGAGTCCGCAAAGATCCTCGTGAAGAACGGTGTCATCGCAGTCGCAGAGGGTGCGAACATGCCCAGCACACCCGGTGCGATCGCAGTCTTCCAGAAAGCAGGCGTCCTCTTCGGTCCCGCAAAGGCAGCGAACGCAGGCGGTGTGGCAACATCCGCTCTCGAGATGTCCCAGAACAGCATCAGGATGGCATGGACATTCGAAGAGGTCGATGAGAAGCTCCACAACATCATGATCAGCATCTACAAGCAGGCATCAGAGGCCGCGAAGAAATACGGCATGGAAGGCAACCTCGTAGCAGGAGCCAACATCGCCGGATTCGAGAAGGTCGCCGACGCCATGATCTGGCAGGGCGTATCATACTGAAACCGATGGGCGGGGTGTGAACCCTGCCCCATCTTCTTTTCCATAACCTGAGTTTACCATAAACACCAACCTTCTAGGCACAGCCCGTCGCTGTGACAATCGGTCAGGTCCACGGCAGCAGAATGTTCTCAGGAAATCGTCCTTCCCGATAGGTAGATCCTTCAGCCACCGCATCAACACTTGTGTTCATATTACTTTGTCCACTTGCAGAAGGGTCCGGATCGTCCTATGGGATTCGTGCGATTAACTGTCTGCCGGGATCCGTGTGCCTTTCCTTCCCGCATCCATCTCTGACGTAACAACAGTTATGTCGAACAAATATCAGATGATGTGGGGCCCTCTACATACGCAAACAGTCAACATATGATGTGCAAAGGTTGAAGAATTCAGTCGTAAATTGAGGCTTAGAGCTCTCGTTTCAATGTAATGATGATGGTGCAAGGGATGGGATTTGAACCCACGAACCACTAAGGACTAGACCCTGAATCTAGCACCTTTGGCCAAGCTCGGTAACCCTTGCAATGGCGATGCCAATCACATTTTCATATTTAAACAATATCTAGAATGAATCAATCGCAAGGATGCGTAAATTGTTTCTCCGTCTGGTCACATGTCTATGCCAGACGCATGAAAGCGGATGAAAGGTCATCAGGCTTTCATTATCTTCATCCAACCGCCACTTTCGTAGATGGCAAGACCCCTCTTGGAAAGTGCAGCCTCGAACTCATCCCACGAGATGACATCGAGTCTGTTGTTGGATCCCTTTGTGAATTGGACACCCTCTGTGCCCTTCACCTTTCCAGGCTTAAGGCCTTTTGTCGAAGCGATCTTCTTCGCTTTGGCAAAATCGATTTTTTCCATAACCATTTCTTTCCCTCTGGCCCTATAAGAAGAACCAGTCTTCTAATCTGGTTAATCAATATATAAACATTATCAAATAAGGATTGATATATACACACTATGTTGTCGATAACATAGCCACGTGGCACGAATTCATCCAATGATACCTATGATTGGTTTCAGCAACAATGGCATCAGGTGGAACGATGCGAATGCCGCGATGGATATCACCGAACCCAGGAACGACATCCTGGCGCACTTGGGCTTATTCTCCATCCAGAGGACCCACAGTATGAAACCTAACGGCGGCAGTATGAATCCCAATATCGCCCACCACAGACTTCCGGTGTCCGGATCGTATGTATTTACGAACACGACGTTCTGACGGGACCCGCATTCCGGACAATAGATCGCTCCTTCCTTGAGTTCGTTACCGCAGTCCCTGCAATACATATGAGTCCCCTTCGAACGTATACGAATCGTGACATGATATAAATCAACTATCGCACCAGCACATCCCGATGTAGGCGGATGACATCATCGCATATCGAACAATATGCTTATATCAGCCGATGCACTGGGACATGTCATGCAGATCATCAACACTGCAAGCATCCAAGAGGTATCCGACGGAGAGCTCACGCCCGAGCACATGATGAACTACGGCAAGACCGTAGGTCTGAAGTACAGCTCCATAGTCGTCGGAAGGGACCTCGCACCGAGCAGTCTGATGATGATGAACAGTTTCATAGCAGGTGCCAGATCGGTCGGTTCAGATATATTCGATCTCGGTGTGGTGCCACCCATGGTCATGCCACTCTGCAACGAGAATCAGGGTTGCAACATCATGTTCGGCAATCCCGAGGACAAGGAACGCATCGGAGGGATCACGCTCTACAACACGGACGGCAGATTGTTCACGGGCCTACAGATGGAACAGATCTACAACGGTGTGGAGATGGAGAAGCCGGCCACCAACGAGTACAACATCGGGAACTATGACACGATCTCCGGGATATTGGAGGACTACAGGAGAGCTATCGTCGACGATTCCGGCGATATGGATTGCGGGATATGCATAGACTGCGCATCCGGTCCGTGCTCATTGATCGCACCGACCATCCTGACGGACCTCGGTGCCGATGTCACCACCCTGAACTGTCAGGCCGACGGCAGACCTTCGGAGAGAGGACTGTCACCCGACGAGAACAACCTGAGGCTCCTGGTGAAGAGTTCCAAGGTCAACAACAACGGGATCGGTATCGCCTTCAACGGTGACGGGACACGTATCGCCGCCGTGGATGATGACGGCAGATTCATCACGGGGAGCAATCTGCTCGCATTGGTGATGAGATATCTGAAACCGAAGACCGTCGTCGTTCCGATCAACACCCCCATGGTGGTCAATGACCTCGTAAAATGCAACATCCTGTACTCACCGTTGAGCAAACAGAGTCTTGCGGACATGACCAAGGAGAAGGAGGCGGACATCGGCGGTGTGGCCGACGGTACGTTCATATTCCCTTCCAGATCGTACTGCCCCGACGGCATAATCGCGGCGGTCACGCTCGGCAAGATGGCCTCGGAGAACATGATCTGCGATATGATCGACGAGATCCCCAAGTACTACAATGCGAAGGGATTCGTCAGACATTACGAGAGCAGGGAACACCTCTCCAAGAAACTGAGTGATAACCTCTATTCGTTGGAGTATAGCAGGATCTCCGACTGTGACGGATGGAGGGTCGAGTTCGACGACGGATGGTTGCTGATAAGATTCTCGAACTACGATCGTGCGGTCGATATCCTCGCCGAAGGAAGGGATAAGGCGTACACGATCAGTCTTCTGGAGATGGGTAAGGAACTCGTCTCGTCGAGTCTCATATCTATCGGCAGATGACCTCCAGGGTCACTTCCTCACCTTTCGAGTTGTATGCCTTCCAACTGCTGCGGTCGTAGGGCTGACATGTGATGAAATGTATCCCGCCCATGTTGGAGAACAATGCCTTGTCCTCGTCGGATGCACTGTTGTCATAACCGGGATGCGAATGTGCCGTACCCGCAAGACTGTAGTCTATCGGCGACATCCATTCGCTCAGGAAGCTGTGACTATCTCCGTACACCGTACCCGGCAACAGGACCAACTCGTTGACCACACCATCCTCCTGTCTCACCATGCAGAGGAACTCGTCCGGATAGCACGATTTGGCGGATTCGTTGAAACTGTCGATCATCCCCGCATCCACCGCATAGATCCTCTTCATAACTTGCTCACCAACTTCTCCCTTACGCGCGAGTAGAAATCCGTCTCGAACACGATGAACGATGCCATCCTCGCCGACCTCACCATATCGATCTTGGAACCGCCCGGTATGTGTATCTCGTCCTGGCCGTCTATGACAAGAAGACATCCCTTGTCGAGCACCGCCTCGATCGATATCTTGACGGATGACGGTACGACCATCTCCTTGAACGAGAACTGGAATGCCGCCATCGGCACCATGAGCCAGGCTTCGACCCTGTGATCCATTATCGGTCCGCCCAGGCTCATCGCGTATGATGTGGAACCCACCGGCGTGGACAGGACTATTCCGTCCGCACGTATGTCCGTCGTGAGCGAATCGTTCACGTACACCTTGAAACGTCTTATCTTGGCGACGGAATCCGAATGGATGACCGCCTCGTTCACCGCCTCCCCGACGATCTCCCCGTTGTACATGACAGCGATCCTCGGTCTGTTCTGTACGGTATATTCGCCCCTCAACAGTCTGGCTATACCTTCTTCGATACCATCCCTCGGTATCTCCGTGAGGAATCCGACACCGCCCGCATTGATACCGAGCACCGGCACATCCGTATTGTGCAACGCACGCAGGATCGTCCCGTCCCCTCCGACGGTGATGAGCATATCGATGTCCATCCTATCCATGGGGACGCCTTCGATGCCCATGGCCTTGGCGATGGGTTCGTCGAGGACATAATCCTCACCGTCCAATGCAGCCATGACCCTCTTCGTGACATCGACCACGTCGTTGAGCTTCATGTTCGCGTAGATGCCGTATCTCAGCTTGCCGGATTCGGGACTGAGGATCATGTTACCGTTCATCACGAAATCGAACACTTTCCTGTTCGATACGGCCAGGAAGTTGGCTCTAGTGGAGAGGTCGAAGGGCATGTCGAGAGGGACACCGTCCAATGTGTAAACCTCGCCTCCGGCTTCCCTGAGGATCAATGCGCTGGCGGCGATATCGACCACACGCATGGATCTGTTGTAGTTATCGGTCTGCATCAGATATCCGTCTGTGGCACCGTTCGCGACCAGTGCCATCTCCAATGATGAGCAACCGAACGATCTCATTGACCTTATCCTCCTGGCCAATGCGAATGCCAACAGGTTCGCACCCTTACCGAGATAGATGGACATCTTCACCTTGTCCTGCGAGAAGTCCTGCTTCACATGTATGCGCTTACCGTTCTGATACGCACCTTTGCCTTTGACTGCGGTGAACTCCTCCCCTGTTGCGAGATTGTATATCAATGCCGTATGGATGTCCTGCAATGACTCCTTACCTATGGCCAACGACACCGTGTACATCGGGATACCCACGACGGAATTCGTCGTACCGTCTATCGGATCCAGGACGAGCGTCTCATCCGCACCGTTGTCCACGTAACCAATCTCCTCCGAGAGGACATTGAGCGGGATGTTGTTGGCGACGATGTATCTCAGGACCGCATTCTCGGCCACCTTGTCTATCTCCTCTGTGGGCGTACCGTCCGCACCCATGCAGATGTTGACACCTTTCTCCTCATCCGGGATCAAGGAGATGGCACTCTTGACCTCCTTGGCCATGGCCCTAAGAACATCAATCATAACGGTACGTACAATCGACCATGATAATAGATTTATTGTACTGGTCCATAGGAGGCGGTATGGAACGTCTCGAAGGCATGGAAGGTGTGTTCCTCGACAGGAGGAATGTCTACACCGTGTCACGCAACCCTGGTGTCAGGGTGTATGGCGAACGTTTGGTCAACATCCGCGGTACCGAATACAGGGAATGGGTACCGAACAGGAGCAAACTGGCGGCATACATAGCCTGCGGAGGGAAGGTGTTCCCGTTCAGGAAGGATTCCAAGGTACTGTATCTCGGTGCGGCGAGCGGTACCACATCGTCGCATGTCTCCGACATAGTGTCCGACGGTGTCGTCTACTGCATAGAATTCGCCCCGAGATCGTTCAGGGACCTGGTCAACACGGCCAATGGAAGGGACAACATGATGCCCATACTCGGTGATGCTACGAAGCCCGAAGAATACTCCTTCGCGGTTTCGGATGTGGATATCGTGTATGAGGATGTGGCCCAGAAGAGACAGGCCGACATACTCGTCGACAATATGGAACGTTTCAATGCCAGATATGGCATGGTCAGCATAAAGGCGCGTTCGGAGGATGTCACGGCGGATCCGAAGGATGTGTTCGAGGCATCCGCTGAACGTCTGAGGATGAGGGGGTGCAAGATCCTGGAGATGGTCGATCTCTCGCCGTACGAGAAGGACCATGTTATGATCGTCGTCGAGAAACAGAGGTGCGTCTACAGCGTGGCCATGAAGGATGGTATGTTCCTGATGGTGTTCAACACCAAGAGGAACGGCTGGGAGATGCCCGGTGGCAAGATAGAGCCAGGAGAGTCAATCGAGGAGGCTGCGGTCAGGGAATTCATGGAAGAATCCGGGTATGCGGCGAATGTCGTCGGAAGGATGAGCATCGGATATTGCGACGTGTGCGCATGTACGATCGGTGACAAGGTCGGGGATGGGGAGATGAGGAGCGAACTCTTCGATACGCTCCCCTCGGATCTCGCATTCGATACCGATGAGTATTCCATGGTCATCGATTGGGCGAGATCACTGCTATAATAGTCGCGCACGCACTCATCTCTTTAAATATATGGACGGAATAGAGGGACTCAGCCTCGCCGCCTGAATTATTCAGAGGAATAAATTATGGCAAGAATGCACGCAAGAAGAAAGGGCAAGTCATGTTCGAAGCGCCCGCTGATCACCGAGAACCCCACATGGGTCACGATCTCTGCCACCGAGATCGAGGACATCATCGTGAAAATGGCAAAGGACGGTAACGTATCTGCAAAGATCGGTCTTGTGCTTAGGGATCAGTACGGAGTTCCGGACGTCAAACTTGCAACAGGAAAGACGATCACGCAGATCATGAAAGAGAAGAACGTCGCACCGGCACTTCCGGAGGACCTCTCCAACCTCATGAGAAGGGCGATCGATCTCAACGTCCACCTCAAAGACAACCGTGGGGACATCTCCAACAAGAGAGGCCTCATGTTGATTGAAGCCAGGATCAGAAGGCTCGAACGCTACTACAAGAGGAACGGCGTTCTCCCGAAGGACTGGAAGTACTCACTCAACACAGCGGAGCTCATGCTCAAGTGAGGACACATGGACGGTAACGTCCTTCCTTCTAAACTACTTACAGTTTTATCCAAGGCTACGGACATCATCCGTAGCCACGGATTCATACAAGTCTATACACATTATGATGCCGACGGCCTATCCTCTGCTGGCATAATCGCCAACATGTTACTGAGGGCCGGCAAGGAATTCCAGATCACGACGTTCAAGACACTCGATGCCGAGAATCTGAAGATCATACTGAATTGTAACTCCGACTGCGTCCTCATCGCCGATCTCGGTGCATCCTACATCAAGGAATTGGATATGAGCGACAAGGAGGTCATCGTCCTCGACCATCACACGATACGTGACGATGCCACCAGGATAGTGTATGCGAACCCGCACCTCTACGGTGTGGACGGGATGACCGGCGCATGCGGTGCGACGATGTCGTTCCTCCTCTCGATAACGATGGATGAGAGGAATTGGGATCTCGTACAGATCGCATTCGGAGGTATCGTCGGTGACAAACAGCACCTCAACGGACTCACGGGATTCAACACATACCTCATGGACGAGGGCGTCAAGAGAGGATTCATCAAGGTCATGCAGGGATCGATGATTCCGTCGGGACCTCTGATGGAATCGCTGACCTCATGCACCGAACCCTACATCAGAGGCATAACCGGCGAACGTGAGAACGTTATCAAGATGCTGAAGGATGCCGACATCCCCGAGGAATCGAGCTTCATAACACTGACCGAGGATGAGAAGAGAAGATTATCCTCCATGATAGCCGTGAAGCTCACGGGTCAGAACGTGAGATCCGAGGTCATGAGGGAACTCACGAAGACCAGATACCACCTGATGGATTGGAGCATGGATGCGGAATCGTTCACCGAGCTGATGGATGCTTGCGGCCGTAAACTCTGTCAGGGATTGGGCATCAGCCTCTGTCTCAAGGACAGGGATGCATTGGTAGAGGCCATCGGGTTAAGGGACGAGTACAACAAGGAGATATTGGAATCCACGTTGGAACTCGATAGGAACGGATTGATCCAGAAGGATCACATCCAATACTTCGACTCGAGCGAATCCGGATACAGCGGTGTGCTCGCGGGTATCGCGATGCGTTATTTTGCGGATCCGAACAAGCCCACTATAGCCATGAACAGTTCCGAGAAGAAGGTGAAGGTCTCATCAAGAGGTACGCTCAAACTCATCGAGAAGGGATTGGATCTGTCGACGGCCATGTTCGAATCATGCAAAGCGGTCGGCGGAGAGGGTGGCGGACACAAGGTCGCCAGCGGCGGATCATTCGATCAAGGCAGAGAGGAAGAGTTCATCGACATCCTGGACAGGATGATCGGGGAACAGTTCAGTTCCTCCAAGTGACCTTGACCTCATCGGTCCTGAATCTCTGTTCCACGGTGGTATCCTCCATGCTCATCCTCACTCCGGATGAGTACATGAGGTTCCCGAGCCATGCGATCATGGCACCGTTGTCCACGCACAGTCTTCTGTCGGGTACGAACATCTCCGCACCGCGTTCCTCGGCCATCTCGCGGATCATCTCACGGAGACGGTTGTTCTGAGATACACCGCCCCCGAGGAGGACCTCGTCCTTGCCCACGTGGGCCATGGCGCGTTCGGTGACCTCCGCCAACATGGCGAAGCATGTCTCCTGTACCGAGTACGCGATATCCTCCAGACGATAGCCTTTCTTACGGAGATTGATGGCGGCCGTCATTATCCCGGAGAACGAGATGTCCATACCCTTCACGGAATATGGCAGTTCCAGTAATTTGTCCCCTTCCTTGGCCAGCTTCTCGATCGTCGGACCCGCATAGTATCCGAGCCCCAACTCCCTTCCGAGCTTATCGAACATGTTACCGATGCCGACATCCAACGTCTCCCCGAATATGCGATACTTCCCGTTGGCGAATGCGATTATCTGCGTGTTGCCTCCGGATGCATACAACAATGCGGGATCCTTGCAACCTGTGGTCGCTCTGCCTATCTCCACGTGTGCGACGCAATGGTTCACGCCTACGATCGGCCTGTCCAACGATACCGCCAACGATCTTGCGGCGGTCGCTGCGACCCTGAGGCACGGTCCCAACCCGGGACCTTTGGAGAATGCGACCACATCTATATCCTTCATCGTGACACCGGCCTCTTCCAGGGCCTTGACGATGAGCGGGGACACGACATCCGCATGGTGGTTCGCGGCCTCCCTCGGATGCAATCCGCCCTCCGGCGGCCTATACATGTCAAGGACGTTAGCGATGACCTTCCTGTCACTGTCCACGATACCTACCCCAAGGGTATGTGCCGTTCCCTCGATACCGATCGTTATCATTGCAACCCGGGAGAATGCGTGTTCGGATATATCGCCTTCGATTGTTACTTTAAATACGAACGTTGCATTGTACATGACCGATGGCACAGAATGAATACTCCGATCTGAGCGGACCGTCCACGGGTTACTTCCTCATGACGATGCTCCTGATACTGTTCGGTATCAACTCGTTCGGGGACAAGTTGGATCTATTCTATCTTGGAGACTGCACGTTCATATATGCCATAATAGGGATCATCTTATTGATCGTGGCCGGACTGTGTCTGAAGAACTGGTATCTGATGAGCGGTTACCTCTTCCTGCTGGTAGCGATAGAGGCGATCTGTCTGTCGATAGGCCGTTCGATATGGTCATACGAGTTCAGTGATGCCGTCAACATCGTCATGTTCATCGCGATCGCGATGATCGCTTACATGTGTTACAGGGCGAACGAGGACATACAGATGACCATCAACATCCTGCTCGGTGTCATGCTCATCCTCTCGATGAGCATGTTCGATGATATGTCGGTCATACTCAGTATCATATCCATCATCTGCGGATGCCTCACAGCGTACATGTGCTACAGCACATGGTCGATGATCCAGGACATGGATGCCGAATACGAAGGCAGATTGCCGGTAAAGAAAGGCTGACTGTCAGCCGGACGATACCAGATGACCCATCACCTTTATTAATAAGAATTGTATCAAGGGGAATATCGGGCCCATGGTCTAGGGGTTATGACGTCACATTGACATTGTGGAGGTCGCCGGTTCAAATCCGGCTGGGCCCACCATCTCCATATCTTCTGCAACGGTATTGTCGTATTCCTTCGTCACGCATCCATCCTTTCCAGGAGCGATGCGTCATCCACGCCCAATACATCCCTCAGCATGGTAGCGGACCATTCCGCCTTCGTCCTGACATCCTGATCCGGATCGCACATCAGCTCCATGACGATGTTGACACATCTGTCATCGCCTATGCCCAAGCGCGCCATCTCGCCGATGCCCCATGCCACGTTGTATCTTATGCCGGGATCGATGTTCCCCGTCAACGGCACCAGGATATCGATGATCCTCTGGTCCTGTATCCCGTTCTGTGCCATCTTCGAAACGCACCACGATGCCTCCCTCTTCGCTTCGGCATCCCCGAGGAATGTCCATTGGAACAGCTCATCCAATTCATCGGAACGATCCGTTCCGTCCTCGAGGTCATCCCTCAGCGAACGGAAGAACGATCTCAACTCGTCATCCATCAGGCATCATCAACGTGTTCGAAGCTTATGACGTTCTCCCCGACTTCCTTCGCCAATCTCTTGGACATCATCCCCGTCTCCAACCATGCGGCGTTTATGATACCGTTGGGGGCGAGACATGTCATCGTCACCTTCTCCAGGTTCTCGGGACAGAGGATCTTGCTCATAGGTATGCTCGTGATGTCCTCCATGGTGATGGTATCGCCGAGACATTCCGCATAGTACTTGACCTCGGGACAATCCGTAGCAACATGCAGGGAGAGGTTACCGTCATCCTTCATCTTCACCGTGATCTTGTGTGTCTTCTTACAGAAATTCATCTTGACAACAACGACTGCCATGATGTGCATAAGGATGATACGAATTAATATACTGAATGATAACAGGATTGTAACCGTATCCCGTCTGAGAAACCCTTAATTCCATGCTATGACATCAATGATGCATGGCAATAAACTTCGATGACTACCCCTGTGAATTCTGTGGTAAAAAATCGACGAATGTGGTCTACGCGGCATTCGTATGCAGCGATCCCGAATGTATAGAGAAAGCGAGGATCGCAAGGGGAGGTCCCGGCGGACACATGAAAGCCAAAGCGGAAGGAAGGCCGATCATCCCCGACGACCTGATGAAATTCTCCGATGATAAGAAGATGTGAATCCCCGTGCCCGATAGGGCACAGGATCCACGTTCATCCGTGCCTGAATACACGACAGCCGGTGAATACCATGGCCATGCCGTGCTCGTTGGCGGCATCGATGACCTCTTGATCCCTTATGGAACCTCCGGGCTGTATTATTGCGGTGACACCTGCCTTGGCGGCCTCATCCACACCGTCCCTGAACGGGAAGAATGCATCCGATGCCATCACCGAACCTTCTGTGGGTTCATTGGCCTTCATCGATGCTATCTTCGCAGAATCCACACGGGACATCTGACCGGCACCGATACCTACCGCACGTTCTCCCTTGACATATACGACACAGTTCGATGTCACGTGTTTCGCGAGTTTCCATGCGAACAGCATGGCATCGATCTCATCCTGCGTGGGAGCACGGTTCGTAACGACCTTAAGATTCTGGGGATCGATCGGAAGATCCTCGTCGGTCTGCGTGAGATATCCGCCCTGTACCTTCTTGACCTTCATCTCCCTGACCCTGTATGCGGGACCTATGGGAGAGTTCGTCCTCATGAGACGGATGTTCTTCTTCTTCTCCAGGAGCTCCAACACACCGGGTTCGTAATCCGGGGCTATGACGACCTCCACGAACTTCTCTGCGATGTCATGTGCCGTTCTCATATCGCAGTTCCTGTTGAGACATATGACGCAACCGAATGCAGAGAGAGGGTCGACAGCATATGCCGTCGAGAACGCCTCATATATATCGTTCCCGGATGCCAATCCGCATGGATTGGTGTGCTTCATGACAACGGCGGTGGGCTTCTCGAAGTCCATGCATATGTCGAGGGCCTTGTCCATATCGAGGATGTTGTTGTATGACAATTCCTTACCGTGGATCTTCTCCATCTTGGCGACCGTGTTACCTGGAGTGAACGGATCCTTGTAGAATGCCGCCTTCTGATTCGGATTCTCGCCGTACCTGAGGTCCTGTACCTTCTCCATCGGGACAGGGTATGACTCGGGGAAGAGCGTACCGAATCTCGCATTCATCTGCGATGCGATCATCGAATCGTAATTGGCGGTGATGATGAATGCCTCGGACATCAGCCTTGACAACAATACATCATCGATGCTCCCGTTCGCCTTCAGCTGCTCCAGGATCGGTTGGTACTGCGAAGGGGATGTCACGACGGCGACGGATTGATAGTTCTTGGCGGCGGCACGTATCATGCTCGGTCCGCCGATATCGATGTTCTCGACGATATCCTCCAGAGTGGAACCTTCCTTCAATACCGTCTGTTTGAATGGATAGAGGTTGATGACGACCATATCGATGGGTTCGATACCTTTGTCCTTGATGGCCTGCATGTGATGTGCGAGGTCCCTCCTCGCCAATATTCCCGCATGTACCTTGGGATGAAGGGTCTTTACACGCCCGTCCAACATCTCCGGGAACCCGGTGACATCGGATACCTCCGTGACCGCCAACCCATTCTCCTTGAGAAGCCTGTATGTACCACCAGTCGAGATCAGTTCGATACCAAGTCCGGATAATTCCTTCGCGAAATCCACGATGCCGTCCTTATCCGATACACTTATGATTGCCCTCTTAACGGTCGCTACCATCTGATTTTCCTGCAATAATGGTGTATTGCATAGTATGTACCATGGGGGTGTTGATAAAGTTAATCATTCCGCCGATGGGCATGCGGCATCACGGATGTGATGTTCACTTGATGGCGTACAGCCCTATATCGGAGCATGTCGACCAGAACACACCGACCTCCGAGAAACCAACATCCTTTAATATCTGAATATAGGCGGCCTCCGACAGAGAGAGATAATCGGTGCCTCTTCCCGAGATCATCTTATCGATGAACGGCTCCGGCAATCCCTGCGATCTCATGTACGCCTTCCATTGGATGTCGGCATCGATCTGATCCTCCGGATGCGATACGTGCTCGGACACCACGAACAACCCGCCCTTCTTGAGCATACGATAACAGTTCTTGGTGGCGACGATCCTGTCATCCACTTCGTAATAATGATGGGAGAATATCGATGTGACCACATCCAACGTATCATCACCGAAGTTCAGTCTCTCCGTCGGATTGGTGACGTAGAGACATCTCTGCTCCCCGGCCATGGTCTCCTTCGCGATGGCTATGTTCTCGGACGATGGATCGGCCAGTACGAACTGCGTGTCTTGGAATATACCGACACTGTCGCGTACGGAACCTCCCGTCCCGCAACCGGTGTCCAACCATATGTGCGGTCTCGGGACGTGTTCCCTGACCATCCTTGGGATCGTCTCCCTGAATACGTCATAATCCACGATCCTCTTCGACATCGCCCTCTCGAGATCGGTCATCCCCGACATCATACATCCCTCGCATAGCATGAACCCAGGTTACGGATTTGAACATTGCCTCTCGTGATATCGTTGACCATCCTGACGAACCCATCCTTCCTGTCAGACGGTACATCCGATGTCAAGCCCACAACGTCAGAGAACGACTGTTCCGGCCTTCCCAGTATGTATGTACCGCATTCGGACAGGAACCTATTGTATTCCTGATATGAACAATCGAACGACAATCTCTCACAGAGGACCATCCTCACGGGTTGTACCGATGATACGGCATCGGATGTGGTATCGGAATACGCCTGTACCAACCCTCCGGTCCCCAGTAACGTACCGCCGAAGTATCTGACCGTCACCGCCATCACATCATCGATACCGCTCCCGCGGATGACCTGCATCATGGGCCTCCCTGCCGTACCGGACGGTTCGCCGTTATCGGAGAACCTCTCGTTGCCGGAGAACCTTGCCGCATAACAGTAATGCGTGGCGTTCGGATACCTCTCCCTGATGAGTGATAGTCCATCCTCAAGATCGCCCTCGGAACTGCACGGTAGTATACAGGCTATGAATCTCGAACCCTTTATCACCACTTCATGTTCGAAGGATTCTCCTATCGTGGTGTATGACGATCTCATCTGATCACAGCATGTTCTGCACCAATAAGGCGACGACGGCGGCCATGTATCCAAATATCGCACCGAGGATAAGCCCCTGGAGTGCGTATTCCACCTTCCCCTTCCTTCCGAGACTGCCGATGAAGAACAACGGGAAGAAGAACAGCATCAGGTAGAAGTGTAGGAAGTATGTCAGAGCGAATATCACTACGCCGGATACGATGAGCGTACCGTACAACCACATCCATTCGTTACCGTCCCTCTTGTCGATGTTGAGGATCGGGTCGGAGGTCTGTGACAAGCCGCATTCGGGACATATGTCCACATCATCCTCCATGTTACGACCGCAACGGGTGCAGAACTTCATGGGGCGTTTAAATCAAATTAATATATATGTAGATTATTGCGTGGCTTAAGCCGAGATAGCCAAGCCCGGTATGGCGGTGGTCTCGAAAACCACTGGTGTAAACCTCGGGAGTTCGAATCTCTCTCTCGGCGCCATCTCTTCTACCGATGATCTCTGAATGAGTGGACACTCTCGTCATCCGAATGGGTGTCTAAAATAGAATCTGTAAAAGATAAGGGGTTTGGATGGATGGTCTCCCACCCATCCGGTCGATGATCTCACGATCCCATGCTACCGCTTGTATATGAGATGCGGATGTCGCTGTTGTCGTACTGTACCGTCAGGACAACGGTACCATCGACTACCTTCCAATCGTAGTCCGTAAGGGTCTCATCACCGACCTTCACGGTCAAGGTGTTGATGTACATCTTCGTTCCGATATTGTATGTGATCCTGTGGAATCCTTTCTCCGTCACCTCGATGTTCAGATTGGTCGCACCGGAAGATACCTTGAACACAATATCTATAGGTCCGGAAGCGGGGATGTCCACACCAAGGATACCGACATACGCCTCGTTGTAATAGACACCCATTGTATCTGTGGCGGGGGAACTCTGGTTGTACAACATGGGGCCGTCGACAGTCCATATCGCATACAGGTCGACGGACTTTCCCGATGCAAACTCGATGTAACCATAGGGATTATATGTCGTACCGCTACCATCGGCCTTCGTGTTCCACGATGCGAACTTGTAGCCATCATACGTGAAGATGTTCGGTATGACATCATGACTCGCCGATCCCATGACCGTCTTCCCTTCGCTGGTCTTTCCTCCGTTGCCGTGATAGTTCACGCCCTCAGTCACACCCGAATCGTTGTTGCTCGTGTTACCAACTAGTATGGCAACACCTGCACCAGCACAGATGACGACCGCTGCGACGACTATGGCAATCACAACTTTGTTGTCCATGGGAGAAAATGCGTGTTCTTAGTATAAAACGTGAACCGCGGACGGATGTCTGGCCACAGCATTTGTGAGGTGATGGGGGCTGGTATCAGCCCCGATCGTCCCTCACCCCGAATGGGATTCCACGTAGCTGATGTTTATATCGGCGTGATCGCAGACGACCGTCATCTTGAGAACTCCGCCATCGATATAGCACACCGGTTCTCCGGCACTTCCTTTGGAGAACATGAGATAACCGTAAGTGACACCATCGAGCGTGTATGTTATTATGTCCTTACTCTCCTCGTCCACTTCGACCTTCGCTCCCTCTGGCGTCTTGATGACGATGGTGATCTCACCCGACTCGGGGATCTTCACACCATCATATCCCAACTTATCCTCGCCATAATAGAACTCGAGGTTTCCCATGACGATGGTCTGCTTAGCAGTTATCACATAGGTCTTCTCCCAGACAGCGTAGAGATCCACGGTCTTTCCCGACCCGTAGTCTATGCTGTCACCGGATTTGTAGGTCTTCCCGGAACCGTCCGCCTGAGTGTTCCATGAGGCGAATGTATATCCGCTCCTAACGAACGTGTTCGCATCCACCGTGTGGGATTCGTGTGTTATCTCCGTCTTCCCGTCGGCGGTGCTACCTCCGTTACCGTGGTAGATCACGCCTTCCGAATTACTGTTACCGGATCCGCCGAACGCGAACGCCGCACCTATGCCTGCGCATACGACTATCGCGACAGCTACGATCGCTATGATCATCTTATTGGACATCGGATGGAATATGATGGGTCATGTGATAAATCATTGACGTCATCTATCGACTATGTATAGATGTCATCGAAGAGGGCCGTTGATAACATTAATACAATACCACACACTCCAATGGATATCACCGCGGATCAACTCAGGAGGGACACACGGCGAACGGGTGAATGGTCGAAGGAGAGAGGAAGGTACTGAGGGGAGAGTATGCTCTTCTGTTGGTCATCGTGATGAACAGTTTCGGTGTCGTGCTGATGCTGTATTCCGGTTCGGGGATCTCCGCCATCTCCAGCGTACCATACGCATTCTCCGAGGTCTTCCCCGTCCTGTCGTTGGGAACATGGACATATATCTTCCAGGGTTCGTTGATCCTGAGCCTGATGATAATGCGCAAACGCTTCGTGTTGCAGTATCTCTTCAGTTTCGTCGTGGGATTCGCATTCAGCGAGATGTTGGATATACATGAGATGTGGATAGGTATCCTCCCGACCGACATCTACTGGTGTGTGTTGTACTTCGTCATCAGCTACTTCCTGCTGAGTTTCGGTATAGCGCTCTCCAACCGTTGCTGTCTTCCGATAATACCTACCGATCTGTTCCCCCGTGAGGTGTCACAGATCACTGGCATAGAATACTCCAGGATCAAGATCCCGTTCGATGTCATCTGTCTCTTCGTGACAGGTATCATGACATGGGCGTTCCTGGGGCACATAGACGGTCTGGGAGTGGGAACGGTGTTGGCAGCATTCACCATGGGTAAGGCCGTCAGTATCATCGGGGAGAGATTGGACAGACATTACAGGTTCGTATCCGTTCTGACGAAGAGGAAGGATCTGCACAGTTGAAGTTTCACGGAGATTTCCGCTAAACTTGCGTGGCATAGACTGATCTCTTGAACTGGTTACTGGGTTGATCGGGGACCGTGATCCCCCGCCTTGGCACCCATACTGCGGAGCTCGGCATATATCGCACCGAACAGTATCATGAACGAACCTACGATCTGCAACACCGTCATCACCTCCCCCAATAACAGGGCAGCGAATACCACCGCCGATAAGGGTTCGAGATATCCGCTCATCGATACGGTCTGCGCACTCAGGACCGTTATGGTGGAGAAGTACAGGAGACATCCCAATCCCGTGTTGACGAATCCAAGGAACAATATGTTCCCCCAATCGGATGCGTCTATCGTCACGAATCCCTTACAACCCATCACCGTGTAAATAAGAACGATGAGGAACGCGTACAACAACTGAAGCGAGGAATTCTCCAGACCGTCGATCTCATTGGCCATCTTACTGAATATCACCATCATCGCATGTGCGACAGCGGATGCGATGCTGTACACATATCCCAGCATCCCTGCATCGGATACGAATGCTTCGACGCACATCAGACATGCACCCGCTGCGACCACTGTGAATCCGAACACACCCGATATCGTCAATCTCTCGTTGAATATGAACGGCGAGAGGAACATCACTATCGCCGGTCCGCAGTAGTAGATCATGGATGATGTGCTCACTCCTATGAGCACGTATGCCTCGTAAAGGAAGATCCAACTCACGCCCATCGATACGCCGGATATCAGCAGATATAGCATCTGCCTCCTGTTCCTCGTGATGCTGTATCTCCCTCCCCTGATCAGGAATATCGCCATCAGGAATACGGCGCCGAGGAACGTTCTCAGCAATACGATCTGTGTGCTCGGCAAGTCTATGCCGTTGGCCACCACACCGTTGGTACCGAACAGTACCAACGACAGTATGAACAATATGTACGCCGACGGCAATTTCCTCATGTTTTAGTTGAATAAAACAGATGTATATCAAAGGATTTATATCAAAAACGGATACATATATCCGTATGACGGATGGAGATATCCGCAGATACAGGACATTCGTGGAGATATCCGACCTCCTAAGCTTCAGCGAAGCCGCCAAGGTCATCGGTGTATCACAATCGAGCATCAGTCGCATGGTCTCCGACCTCGAGGAAAAGTGGGGATTTAGACTCTTCGAAAGGGACAGGAACGGCGTATCACTGACGAAGGAGGGTGAGGAGATGCTGCCGATCGCCAGGAAACTGTGTTCCGATGCATCATTGTTGGATGAGAAGGTCAACAGCATACACAATGTGGAGAAGGGGCACATAGTGATAGGTGTGTTCTCCAGTGTCGCGACCCACTGGTTACCGAACATGATAAGGAGATTCAACGAGGATCATCCGAACATCAGTTACGAACTCCTATTGGGTAACTATTCCGAACTGAGGGACTGGGTATCGGAGGACAGGGTTGATTTCGCATTCACCAGTGCATCCGCCTGTGGGGATGCGGACATCATACCGATAGAGGATGATGAGTTGATGGCCGTCATCCCTAAAGATAATCCTTATGCGGATTCCGATGTGTTCCCCATGAAAGCATTGACCGAATTCCCGTTCATGTTGCTCAAAATAGACGAGGACACGAACATCGACATGATGTTCCGTAATGAGAACCTGGATCCGGACATACGTCTTCGTACCTGGGACGATTATTCCATAATGTCGATGGTGGAGAACGGATTGGGCATAGGCATCCTCCCGAGTCTGATACTCAGGAGGGTGCCGTATGACATCTGCGTGAAGAGTCTCGAACGCCCGATATATCGCAGGATATGCATCGCCAAGAGGAGGAACAGGTCGCTGTCGATGGCGGCGCAGGAGTTCCTCAAATATGTGAAGTATCGCGACGAACGTTCAGAACCAACCGTGTTTGTTGTAGACGGAAAGGACTGTCAGGGCCGGTAGGTCCAATGTCACCGCAGTCTTGAACAATCCCATGCCCTTCTCGTGACATTCGACTATCCTTGCCTCCGTCTCCGATGGGACCTCATGTGCCTTTCCCTTCGTCTCCCTGACGACGGGATCCTTATCCCATGAAAGGCTCTGACATTTGGGGCATTTGCGCGGTACGCCCGGCTTCCTCGATATCCATGTGTGCTCGCATTGTTTGCAGGTATATGTTCCGAGGTCCGCATTCCAATTGGTCGAACCGCAGTTGGGACATTTCCTGGGATTCTGACTCCTCAGGTTCCAGTCGTAACCGCACCGTTTGCAATGTGCAGGTTTACGCTCCACGGTGTTGTCGATATTGAATGTACCACCGCAATAGGGGCAGCAACATGTGCCTTTAGTACAACGCACATTCATTTTCCCCCCCCCCCGAGTCGTCTGCATTTATCATGTCTGTCACTCTCTCAGTCTCTAATTTTCATGGATTATACATCCAACCTATATTTTACATTCTATCGTTGGTTGACGATTCTGATGACATATATCCTCATTCGAATTTCGTACGATACCTCAAGGACAGTATACCAGCCACCACGAAGAACACAATCATCCCTACGACGACGTATGTCATCGTGTGATCCTCTCCCTCTTCCGGTTCATCCAACAATTCGATATCGAAACCCGACCAATCGCCGGCCACGTCCGATGTCGCATACAGCCTGATACCCTCGAGATCGACGCCCTGGAACGCATCATCCATCCCTGACGGTCTGACGCAATAGACCTCCATCTCCGCCAGGTCCGTACAGCCGGAGAATGCATTCCTTCCCAGTGATGTCAACGGCTCACCGAACACCACGCATTCCAGACGGGATCCCTTCCCGGCACATTGGAATGCTCCGTTACCTACGGTCTCCGTGTTCATGAGATCGATGTAGAGGATGCTTGTGCAATTGTAGAATGCGGAATTCCCTATCGATACGACGATATCGGGAATGGAGATGTTCGAGAGCGATGTGCATTGTGCGAAACATGAATCCGGTATGCTTGTGATCCTACAATCCAAGGATACGTTGACGAGACCCGAACAGCCATAGAACGCACTGCTGCCGAGATACTCCACCGACGAAGGTATGGTGATCCTGGAGAATGCCTTGGACGAACATGCTAGGAACGCATCGTCCCCTATATAGAGCAGAGAGCTGTAAAGAGTGACCGGCGTCAGTGAGGAACAGTTCCTGAACGCCCCGTCCCAGATATGCTGCACGGATTCCGCACCGTACATGTTCTTCAATGTCGAACCGCAGAATGCGAGCGTCATTATCTCGGTCACGGACGTGGGGATCTCGATCGTCTCCAAGGAATAATTCTCGGACTCCAACCCATACAATTCTGCCAATGTAGTATTGGATGTGTTCATGAATGCCGCATCCCCGATGTATGACAGTGTGTATTCACGGCCGTCTGCCATCACGGAACTCGGGATCACGAAATATGAGCCCGAGATGTATCTGTCGATGTATGCGTGACCCTCGATGACCACGAATCTGAACGAGAACGGATCCTTGCCGACCGACCCGTTGTACAGATAACGATCGTGGACCTCCGTATCCTCCCATCCGCTCCTGTCGGAGAGGCTGTGGATCCTCACATAGGATGGGGGTGTGCCTACGAACTCCGGACGATCGCCGAGGAAGTAGATGTCCTTGGTCGTACAGGACCAATCCATCCACTCGAAAGTGGTGACCGTCATTGGTATAACGATCGCCTGTGCATCGGTGACACCTGCGAATGCGTTCGCAGAGATGTACGTCAACGGACGGTTATCGAAGGATGACGGTACGAACAGTACCCCTCCTTTGAAATCACCCTGGATCGATGTCAGCTTGGATTGCGGCGAATCGTCCATACCGTAGATGTTCCCGGAACCGGATGTCTCGTATTCGGCGACACCGTATGGAAGTACGACCTGCTCCCCCTTGGTATCCGTGCCGGGCGTGTCCGTCCCGAGGGCGACGTATTGTATGGAATCGATAGAGAACGATATCCGGCCATCCTTGTACGAGGATTCGAGTTGTGTCACGAGACCCTTCGACGATACGCTCCATGCCACCGGGTTCTGACCGTCATCGAGAGCTAACGGGAAGGACATCGTTATCTGCTCGGGGAACGAGGTGACCGAACGCCCGTCGACCTTCACCGACATGTTGTAGTAAGCTGAATATTGGATCTTCTTCAATGCCGACGTTATCTTCACACTGGAAGGACCATTAGTGACGGATATCGATACATCCTTCCCGTCGGATATACCGCATAACGCGGATGCGGTCAATTCGATGGAACCTCTCGGGAGAGATATGCGTAATTTGGCATCATCTCCCAACACATCCCCGATCAGTACGATGGAATCATGATCCAACACCGCGACCGCTCCGTTCGGGAATTGGGAGATGTCGCATATGTCGTACACATCCCCGGACATACGTGATATCGATGCCCTATCATGAGTGACGAGCACGGTGTCACTTATGACCTTCCCGTCGGCATCCCTCTCACAGGAATAGTTTCCCGGGATCAGTGACACATAGACATCGGTGTTCCCGATCACCGTGAACCCGACGGAGAACTCCCTGGTGAACTCCGGGTCGCGATACATCTTCGCAATGTACCCTTCTTTGAGATCGAGTACGGCGGACGCATCCACCTGACTGTTGTACTCCATCACCATGCTCTTGACGACATCCCCGTCCATGATGAACGATACGGTATATTCCGCCAGGTGCGGTTCGTAGTATGCATACACGAACCTCGTGTCCACCACATTATCGAACGATGCGAGACTCCTTCCGTTGGGGGTGATGCTCCAGCAATCGAACTCATACGTGTATCCGATCGTCGGTTCCCTTGAAGGATCATCGGGCATATCTGTCAGTGACGAACCGTAGGGTACCTGACGTACGCATATGATCGAACGATCATAATCGAAGAACCTGACCTCGCACATCCTCTCGGATGTGCTGAATATGGGATAGACATCCATATCGGATCTCACGGATGTGAGATCCGCACTCCATCCCTCGAATGTGTAGGAATATCTTCCGTCATCGTCCTTCGTGGGGATGACGGCATATGTCGCAGAATTACCTTCAGTCACCCTCTCGGTGTACATGAGTGTCGTCCTATCGTCTGCGAAATATCTGACGGTGAACACCTTCTCCGGATATGATATCAGAGCGGTGAACACGGTGTCCTCCGTGATCCTCTGCGTCACATCCCCCCATCCGAGGAATGTCGCTCCGGAAGGGATGGTCGGTTCGGGTATCGACGATATATCGACATACCCTCCGTACGCCACCTGTTGTGTGGACAATACCGTCCCATCCGGCATCTGGAACGTGACCGTACATGTGTCCTCGGCATCCGACATATCCGATATCGGGATGATCAATGCCATAGAGACGATCAACAGGGCGATCATGCAACGCATATGATTCATGCTTCCCTCACACATCTCTTCGGGAGGACGTAGATCTCCCCTTCCCTGTCGGTACCGACACAGGATTCCACCTCGTACACCTCCTTTATGAGATCCTCGGTGATGATCTGCTTCGGATCGCCTATGGCCACGATGCTACCCTTCTTCATGATGATGCATATGTCGCAATATCTTGCCATCAGCGAGATATCGTGTTCGGCCACGACCACGGTCATATCGTTACGTGCCATGTTCTGGAGATACTCCATGACCTCCAATTTGTACTTCATATCCAAGTGGGATGTCGGTTCATCCACCAACATGACCTTGGGATTCTGGACGTATGCCTTGGCTATGAGGACACGCTGCTTCTCTCCCGATGATAACAGTGAGATCTGTTTCCTTCTGTAGTGATCGAGACCGAATGTGCGTAATGCCTCTCTCACCGCCTTCTCGTCATCCTCCGATTCCCACCAGACCTTGTTGACGAACGGATACCTTCCGAGCATGACCATGTCCATGACGGACATGCCGTACATCTGCGTCATCTCGGCAGGGACGTTGGCCACTATCTTGGCGATATCCACCGGCCTCATCCCTTCCGTGCTCTCGCCGTCGATCCTTATCTCTCCGGTCCATTTGGTATGGAGCTTGGAGATGCATTTCATCATGGTGGATTTCCCGCAACCGTTCGGCCCGATGAGTCCGATGAGCTTTCCCTTCGGCATCGAGAATGTGATGCCGTGCAAGGCCTCGAAATCGTCGAATCTTATGCGAAGGTCCTTGACCCCCAGCATCTCATCCGTCATATTCGCGCCCCCTGGCTATGAGCATGTAGGCGAATATCGGGGTACCTATGAGCGCAGTGACGGCACCCACGGGGAGCTCCAATGGGGAGATGACCACTCTGGCGATGATATCCGCGAACAGCATGAGACATGCACCCAATACGATGGATGCGGGCATTATCAGACGGTGGTCCCCGCCGAGCAGCATACGGCATGCATGCGGAACTATCAATCCTACGAATCCGATGATACCGACGAATGCGACACATACCGATGTCAGTACGGATGCGATGACCATCATTATGGCCTTGAACTTACGGACGTTCATTCCCAGAAGTCTCGCCTGTTCCTCTCCCGACATGAATAGATTGAACTCGCGTGCCCATAGCATCGAGATCAATGAGATACCCATCGCCGGCACCAGTACCAGGAAGGCATTCTCCCATGATATGTTGCCGAATGAACCATACAACCACCACATGATGTTGGTTATGTTGTCCTTGTTCAATGACAGGAATACGGTCTGCAACGATGAGAAGGCGAATCCCACAATCACTCCCGACAGGATGTAGTTGGTCGCCGAACCGCCTGCCGCCTCCGCGACGAAGAGCGTTATACCGAATGCTACGAGACCTCCTATGATGGCTCCTATCGGTATGATGTACGCGCTGTATCCCGAAAGGAACGTCAACGATGCTATTGCCGTCGACGCTGCGACCGCCATGCATCCGGCACCCGAGGATACACCCGTGATGTACGGATCCACGAGAGGGTTCCTGATGAGTGCCTGGAACATGCATCCTGCGATGGCCAATCCGGCACCCACGCCTATGGCCGCCACCACCCTCGGGAGCCTGGAGGCGAATACGTACAGCTCCTCGGTGTTCAGATCCTCCCCGCCTTTCTGTATCGCCGATATCAAAGACGATAGAGCTTCGTTTATCGGTATGATCCCGCCCGAGGATATCGATATGGATATCAGGAACATGATCACCATGAAACATAGTCCCGCCACCAGGATTATCCTGAAGCGTCTCCTCTTGATACCTATCTCGCTCCTGTCGTCGTCCACATCAACCATGCTGTCGTTCATTGCCCTGACGCCCTTCGCGAGCGTGCGTATGAATCTCCTTAAAGGCCGTTCATCCTCCAAATCAAGCCCTCCTGTACAATACGAAAGCGGTCACGGCTATGAGAGCAGAGACCGCGAAGATCAGGAGCCACGACCAATGCGTGAGCCCCTGAGAATCATAATCTATCCTTTCACTTGTGGAGCGTTCCACACCTGGAATCTCAGATATGATGTAGATCGCTCCGTAATCGTTCCCCACGATGACCTTCCCGTCGACGACCGTGGGAGTGCACATGCTGTACGCGGTACCCGCATACGGCGTCACCTTCGCCTTCCAGACCACATCCCCCGTATCGGCGTCCAGGCACCAGACCCATCCTCCGAGGGAACCCTCGGAACCCGGGGAGTAATCCATGCCGTATACTCTGCCGTCACAATACGTGATACCTCCGCCGCATACGGCCTCGGTATCCTGCACCCAACAGAGACTGCAATCATCCACCCACAGGGAATAGTATCCGCTGACGAGTTCGACATCCCTGCCGGTGTCGTGATCCCTTATGGTGTCGGCACCGTTGTGCGTGTACGAGATGTATACGTATGCCCTGTCCCCGTACACGGCGGGTTTGCTTCCGAGGTAATCGTTCTCCCATATGATCTCCCCATCCAGGGAGATCAATGCCATCCCTCCGCTGGATGCGGACATCCCTCCGTCGGAGAAGCATATCAGAACCCTCTCATCCTCGCATACGGAGATGGATGTGACGGCACCTGCCTTGTTCCCCTTCGAATCCGTGATCCCTTTGGACCAGAGGATCTCTCCGGTGGATGCATCGGCACATATCAGATTCCCTGTGTAATTGCCGTGGAGCAACACACGCTTACCATCGTAATATGTGATGCATGGCGGGTAGAAGTAGAAACATCCCCTCACATCGTCATCGGGTGTGGTCTCCCATACCTTGGTGAAGCCGTGTTCCCTGTCGATGGTGTAACATCTCATGACACCGTCCGATGTCCCGAAATACAGTGCCCCGGAGTCATAGACGGCATTGGTCGGACCTGCCGATACGTGCACCCTGTCATAGGATACCGTGGGGTCGGTCCTGTATGTATCATATTCCGTCGTCCTGACCTTGTTGCACTTATCCGGTTGCGTACCCGTCGGTACCATCTCGGCCAACGGTTCGCCGGTCAGCCTATCGAAACAATAGATATGCCAATTGCCCGAGAACAGGACGATCATATCCCCGATGATCACCGGTGTCACGATCTCTATGTTCCCGGAATCGGAATAGCTGACGGACCATGCGACCTCCTTGTTGACGGGATCGAGACAATACAGCCATGCCAAACTGTCCATCCCCACGCTGCCGTAGAGTCCGGATACGGTGTGATAGATCATACCATCCGCATAGAGTATGGAACAATCCACCGCACCGGCATATATGTTGTACCATTCGAGAGGTTTCGCGACCGTGTCCGGCCCATATGAATCGCTGATCCCGCTGGACGAGGAATCCCCGCGATAGGAGGTCCAGACCGTCGGATAATCGGGATTGGCGGCCGGAACTATGGAATCCTCGGGATAGAATCCCAATGCGAAACAGCCTGAATCGTAAGGCATGTCCGCATCCATGGGTTGTACGGTCCACACGACCTCATCCCATAGGTACAGTCTCCACGAACAGAGTCCAGTGTTACCCATACCATCCACGGATACCACGGCGGTATCCTCTTCTGATTGCGAATATATGATGTTCAGATCGGGAACGGAGAGTTGTAACACCTCTCTGTATGTGTCCCCGGGGACGATATCGTACCATGCGATGTCCCCGTTACCGTGATCGATCAATAACCTATCCGCGGCGACATCCTCGGATGCCGCCGACACTCCCGGCAGGAAGGCCATCGCAAGGATGCAGATGGCAAGGAATGCCGTCAATCTTTTTGCCATTCCAACAACCCCTTCGCCTTCACGTATGTCAGGTACCCGTTGTCACCGTCGTTGTACCCGTTATTGTAATACTTCACACCGATCGTATCGGTGGGATCCGCCGCAGCGAATGCATCCGGATCCAATATCTTCGCCATGAGCTCCAGCGCCTCCGGCAATCTCGCCCCCGGCCTGGACAGGAGACTCGCGGCATCCCCCGAGAACACGTAGACGTTCCCGTTCTGGAATGCGGGTGTGCGCTTCCAGACGTCATTCAGATCGTTCAGGAGGGAACGGTACTGTCTCTGCGTCTTTATCTCCTCGACATCGTAGATTATGATGATGACATCCGGCTGTCTGTCATAGACGGCCTCCTTGTCCACCATGAACCATGAACTGGAATCGGAGAAGATGTTCACGGCGCCCAACGACTCGATCATGCTCGTGACGTAGGTCCCCGAACCCGCTGTGTAGGGTGAATCACTCACTCCCAGGGATACGAAGACCGTCTTCCCCGTAAGGTCGGGGATACGGCAGATGTTGTTGATCGCCTCCTTCACATCCTTGATGTATGCGTTCCCTTTCTCGGGGAAACCGAGTGCGGATGCGCATATCCACAGATTCTTCAGAAGACTGTCGGTATCAACAGCTTCGTACAATACGACGCAATTCACACCCGCCTTACGGAGCTTGTCGGCCATGGTGACGTGCTCATTGGTACCGCCGTCCAGGAAGACTATGTCCGGACGGTCCGCGACGATCAGTTCGAAGTTGGGATCGGTATATCCGCCGACCTCCTTGATCTCCCCTTCCTGCCTGGCCTTGAGCAACTTGTTCGGATAGTCGCTGTACCTATCCGTGGCGATGATGTACTCATAACCGCCGATGGCACAGACCGTCTCCGTGACGGATGGTGCCAATGTGGCCACCTTCAACTGATCCCCGGAACGGTTCATCCCGGATGTCGCATAGCTGTAGTATGTGAATCCGGTGGAATCCGTGGCGGGCATCATCTCGCTGCCGGTACCCGTCCTAGCCCAGGAGATTATCCTCTCCTCGGTGATGATGTAGGAAGATGGGTCCGTGATCTCCGTCCAGACCATCGAACCGTCCCGGTCGGTGAGCACGTACATCCCCCAATCCACATTCATCAATCTCGGAACGTTGTTCACCGAGTAGATCGAACCGTCATCATCGAACTCGATCGCATACCCTTTCTCGGAACACGTCCTTTCCAGGGCATCGAGTCCGGTCATACCATCGGTGAATTCGAACGGTACCCATTCCACATTGTAGTATGCGAAATCCAGCATGACGCCCTGTCTGTTGTCCGTAGCGTCCACGGTGAAACCTATGAACGGTACGGAAGCGACCACCATGATCGCGATGACCGTAGCGGAGAGGAATTTGATCGTCGTGGCATTCATGACCGACCGCTCACCTTCTCTTGATGAACACCGCTATGGCTGCGATGATCGCGACGGCTACGACACCTATGATGATGAGGAGTGTCGCATTGCTACCCGATGAATCATCACCGACGTCCTGGACACCTATCACCCACTGCGAGAAGTGATCCGTGACGAATGTCACCATGCCTGTCCCGACATCGTATGAGGCATCCACCTTCTCCAATCCGGAGTCTCCGACATACCATACGGATACCTCGCTGGGATCGATACCGTTGAGAGCATACGGAACGGATACGGATACGTTATCGTTCAACTCATGGATCTTGGAATCTCCGGAGACCATCGTTATATCGAAGGCCTGTCCGTTCTTCACGTTGGAATATCCCTTGACGACATCCTGCACATCATTGTCGAAGGACAACGATATACCGCCGTCGCCTACGTTGGAGAGTACCTTGGAACTGATGTCCATGGTGCACAGACCTGTGGTGTATCTCATAACATAGTTCCCGGCCTCCGAGAGTCTGTTGATGTCGTCGGATGAGATCAGTAGCACCGCATTCTTGGTATTGTTGGTCTCTATCTCGATGGAGATGGTCACGGAGATCTTGGATGAACCATCGTCCAGAGTGATCAGCTGATCGATCGCCTGGAGGATGGAATCGGAACTCACGGTCGCCGTCGTCTTGCCGTCGGAATCGGTGGTCTCCGTCTTTATCTTGGATTCTGCGTTCCATGAGTCGCCGTCGGGTACCACGGTGGTCGTGGACGAATCGCCTTTGATGTCTATCTTCTCGGTCCCTTTGTATATGACCTTGGACCAATGGACGTCGTCGCATTTGGAACATGTGCGGTACTTCAGACCATCGGCATCCGGTGTGGGTTCCTTGTCTATCGTCCATTCGGACCATGTATGTCCAGTTGCCGGGATGGATTCGGTCTTGATCTTGAAACACTCTGAACATTTGGATTCCTTGCTACCCTGTTCCTCACATGTGGCCTCTGTCCTGACGATCCATTCCGACCATGTATGTCCCGTTGCCGGGATAGATTGTGTTCTGGCATCTCCGCATTTGGAACATTTGGATGTCTCTACTCCCGGTTCCTCGCATTTGGCCTTCGTCTTGACAGCCCAATCCGAATATTGGTGTCCCGTTGCAGGTATCGATTGGGTCTTGGTATCTCCGCATTTGGAACATTTGGATGTTTCTACTCCTGGTTCCGTACACTTAGGTTGTGTCTTTACAGTCCATGCGGAGTATTGATGCCCTGTTGCCGGGATGGATTGTGTCTTGGTGTCCCCACATTTGGAACATTTGGATGTTTCCACCCCCGACTCCGTACATTTAGCCTGTTTGGTCACATACCAATCGGAGTATTGGTGTCCTGTCGCCGGGATGCTTTCGGTCTTCGTCTCGCCGCACGAACACGTATACGTCCTAATCCCTGATTGGGTGCAGGTCGCATCCTTGGTTATCGCACCGCTGCCCCAGCTGTGGGTATGACTGGTCTTTGCGACCTTCTCATATACAGGGGTGACATCGATATCGGAGGTGACCTTGGAAAGGTCGGAACTCCAACTTTTGAATTTGTATGTATATTGGCTATCATCCTGTTTGGATGGTTGGCCTGTATATTTCGCTGATGCACCGGCATCAACCTTCTCGGTATAGAGGAGGACTTTCTTGGATTCATCATAATAACGTACCGTGAACTGCTGTCCAGAATCTTTGAATTGTGCATTAAAGACCGTATCCTTCGTGATGGGCGTCATGACATTGCCCCATCCGTCAAATGTCTTCCCGGCAGGTGCCTCCGGAGTCGGTACGCCTGAGAGATCCACAGTATTGCCGTATTTCACGGTCTGTGTCGCTATCGTTTCACCATTGGATTTAAAGGTGACCTGATTGTAATTACTGATGCATACTATCTTATCCGTATCGGGATTCGGTTCTGGACCTCCCTTATCGAAGTCATATCCGCCATCATATGGGTCTGGTGTCGATATCAGATAGATACACTCAAGATATCTGTAGACCGCCGGATCGTAATATCCCATAGTCCAATTGTTATAATCCCAGTGATGGTCCACCCACGTCCATTGGCTCCAATATGCCCATGTTCCGTTATCGAGACTGCTATCTCCGATACCAAACATACTGTTTATCCATCCGCGCAAAGCATTGGCATTCGTATCCGTGTAGTCTGATAGCTCGATCTGCATGCCCTGTGATGTGACGGCGTCCTCCAATACCTCTGCCAATGACGAACCGTAACCCGTCAACCAGAAGCCTTCCTTCCTTACTTCGGAAGTGAACGCACTTTGAACCTCGAGATTATCTGAATCGAACCCGTTGGCGAATCTGATGAACACGTATCCCTGTGATTTGGGTTCGAAATTCGGGGAGCTGTAGACGTTCGATCCACCCACACTGCTCAACGTACTGATGTGAAGACAATATGAGCACCCGGTTTCCATATAGCTGTTGGATTTTGAATCGTAACTCATCACTCCCCACCCAGGAGTGCCGAGAGGAAGCCACTGATGTATCCTCCAGTAGTATCCATCACTCAATACTCTTCCATCGACAGAGACGAATTTGTTCTCTGAGTTGTACTCCCATTTCATTCCCAACTGCTTCAATGCCGTCTCAACGGCTTCTTTTACAGTGGATACATCATTGACGGTCGTTTTTTCATAACTTCCATCAGCTTTCTCCACATATACGGAGACGTTATCGCATATCTGAGCGGAACTATCATCGGAAATGACGAATGCCCCTGCAAGAATGACGAATGTCAGACATAATACTGAAGCAAGTGACAACAGTCTGAGATGCTTGGATCTCATGATGCTTTGATCGGTACGACCATTCTCTAACTCCTTGATCTTCCTTATACGGTACAATCGGATTCCTCCTTTCCGATTTCATAAAAATGAGGGGTTTCCCCCTCGTTGTTAAGCTGTTTAGAGCCTCCTCTTGATGACGAGTGCCGCTGACAATATGGCAATCAGAACGACAATACCGATCCCTGCATACAACAGGACGTTGTTTCCATCCGATGTGTTGGAATCTCCACCCTCATCTACGACCACGTAGAGAGAACAGTGCGTGGTATCGAACGAGACCTCTCCTGCCTCGGAGTCGTAGGTAGCACCTTGCATCTTTTCTCTGACACCGTTGTCATCGACATAGTACACCACAGCGACCTTTCCTTCAGCAGGGGTGTGCTTGATGGTGATCGTGATCGTTCCGCCAAGGACCTTACCCAGATCCTTACCGTCGGTCAGGATCTTCACATCGATGACGACACCTCCGGCCACCGCATCCTTCTGGGAATCGTTCATGTCCCTATCCTTGGCCTCGGTTACGGAGATCGTTATTTCCCCCTCCTTCGAGATGTTGGACAGGACCTGATCGGATACCGCCACGGAACCTTTCGTGGATGCGATCTTGAGACTGGCACCGGAATCGGATGTGGCCTTGACCGCATCCTGAGCCACCGTGAATACAGCATCGGATGTGGTGGATTCGACCAATATGGTCTTGATCTGTTCCTTGACATCCTTGCCGATCTCCTCGGATACCTTCTCCTGGATGACGATCGCTTTCTCGACCTTCTCCTTGGATATGGTGGAGGTCTTGGGATCGACCTTCATGACCGTGACGATATCTGCCTTATCGGCTCCGTCGACGACCTTCGTAGAAGATCTTGCATCACCGTCGGTGAATTCCGCTTCGACCTTCTTCTCGGAACTCGCACTGTTGCCATCCTTGTCGATGACCTCTGATGAGTTTATGATCACACGGATCCCGTTTCCGTCGACATCCTCTCTGACCTTCTCCACCTTGGTTGAACCGTCTTTGGATCCTGTGGTCGTGCTCACCACGGTACCATCCGGTTCCTCCTCGGTCTTGGTCTTCGTACCATCATTGTTATCGACGATCACGATCTTGGCCATCGATGATGTCTCCCTGAGGCCGCATGCCGAACATGAACGCTCCTTGGATCCTTCCTCGGATTCCGTAGCTTCCTTGGTCACAGTCCATGCGGACCATTGGTGACCGGTGGCTAGTATGGCCTCCGTCTTCGTCTCTCCGCAGGAACAGGTGTATGTCCTGATACCGGATTCCGTGCATGTCGCTGCTTTGGTCACCGTTCCCGAATCCCATTTGTGCGTATGGCCGTCATGGGGGATGGTCTGCTGGTCCTTCTGGCCACATACGGAGCATGAACGCTCCTTGAGGCCGTCCTCTGTCGCCGTGGTCTCCTTCACCACGTTCCACTCGGACCATTGGTGACCGGTGGCCAATATGGTAACTGTCCTCGTCTCTCCGCAGGAACAGGTGTACGTCCTGATACCGGATTCCGTGCATGTCGCTACCTTGGTCACCGCGCCGTTGCCCCAACTGTGGACGTGCATTGGTTTGATGACGGATATCTCACATTCATCCGAGAATGCTCCGACCGACACGGTGATCGTTGCCGAACCTATGGCCAATGCCTTGACCTTTCCATCATCGACCGTAGCGACAGCTGAGTTGCTGGTGGACCATTTGACCGTGGATTCGGTCGCATTTGCCGGAGATATCGTTGCCTTCAGTGTGATCTCGTTCCCGACATACATGGAAGCCGATTTCTTATCCAATGTCACGCTTTGAACGGGAACGTATTCCTTGACATCCATCTGCGCAGACGAATGGAACGTTCCGCACTCCAGAGTCACGGTGTGCGTACCGACCGACATCCTCGGGCAGTACATCGCTTCGGTTATGTCCGACTTGGAAAGCAGTGCCGATCTATTGCCGTCCAAGAAAAGATGGACACTCTCATCTGGAAGCGTCTCCGTTAGGGTGATCTTCAGGATCCCAAGGCCTTCCGTCTCGGAATCGGTGTAGGTGACGGTGAAACCGTCACCCTGGCCCGATCCTGTATTCGGCTGAGCCCCAGTATCCGCCGATGAACACCCTGTGACCAATATGGAGCAGACCAGGATTATAGTGACTACTAATGTCCCGAAACAAGCTCTTCTATCGTAGTTCATTGGCAGACCTTCTTGTTCAGACCTTCGATATCACGATCTTCTGTCCATAGTAGAAGAGGTAATCCCCATCCTTCCACTCGACATCGTTGACCTTGTATGTCTCTTCGGTAGCCACCGTGATCGCATACTCTCCAAACGACAGGAGACTGCCATCGACAACAGCGTTGCCATTGAAGTTGACAGTGAGATCCGACTCGAGATCGAGTACTGCGACGGTAGGTGCCTTCGCATCCTTCACAGGCGTGTAGTATGCCTTGTCTCCCACCTGGTAATAGTAGGATATGGAACACGATACGACAGTGTGCTCTGTTGCAATCTCGAGAGATGAAACATCCGCATCGACATCCTGTGTCATCACAAGGAATGGGTTGAGCATAACGCCCTCTGCACCCTCGATGTATGCAGAATATGTGATGATGAGCTTTCCTGCAGGAGTCACGGAATCATCATACGGATGGATGTCAACAATGATCGAATCCGATGAGAATGCGGCGACATCGATCGAATTGACACCATATCTTACAATGATGGGAGAACTGCTTCCATTTGCACCATAGTTCACCTTGGTTCCTGTCACTGATATCTCATAATCCGAGGTATCGGTGGGAGATACACCAGTGAACTTGTATGCATACAAGGACGTGTATACAGTTCCTGTGAATTTTCCGCTTCCATCTTCTGCGTATCTCACGATGATCTTGCTGTCAGCCGCAAGACATGCATCTTCAATCGAAACAATCTCGTCAACGATGAGATCCTTATCAATTACGATTGTGCCGTTGATCTCTACATCACATGAGTATTCATACTTCGTCTCATCACTGAGATCGAAATCGTTCAGGATGACAAGTCCGATTATGTCTCCCCATGCACTTGCACTTCCGATCCATTCATCACTGCTCGCCAGGGGATTCTTGGACCATGTAGACAGACCTGTAGTTGTGGCCGTGATTCCGTCCTTGAAGACAATCTTGGTAACATTTCCCTGTTCGCAGTATCTGGGATCCGCATTTTCTTCTACATACCCGTAGCCCCCGTATGTGGTGTAGCCATTGTACCACACAGGCGATGTTTCGACAACATCGTAGTAGTAGACATTACCGAGAGTATCGGTGTAATGACTTCCTGTGAGGATCGTCACACTATCGCTGAACTTCGTGTCCTTGAGAGCCTGAGGCAGAACAACGTTGATCGTTCTCTCATTGATTTTCGCCATCGCCTCATCCGAGATGGCGGTCACCTTGCAGTAGGTCAGGTAATTGACGCCATCTATGGTCAGCTTTCCGATGAAGAATGACGGAATGTATACAAGATCTGCATCCGAACTGAAATTCAGGTCTGTGAGAGTGACTGTCCCATATATATCCCAATTATTCACTCCAGTGGATGCGGTGGTGACAGTGAATGTCATCTTCGTCGTAGCATCCTTGTTAAAAGATGCCTTATCCCAACCGGAGGTGTGTTGGACCGTTCCTGTTCCTGAGACGAATGTGAGTGTATCGCCGACATTAAAGAACGGAACAACCTTGATTTCCCCATTTCCAGTGATGGTTCCAGAGATCTTGTTCTTCTGGAGTTTGATTGTTCCATCATTCACTATTGTTCCTTTATTGGTTACCTTTCCAGTCCCAATCAGATTTAATTCAGCACCATCAGATATTGTGAATGTCAAATCCTTTGGAATGGCTAATGTTATTCCTTGTACAATTGTGACTGTGCCGTTGATCTCTACATCACATGAGTATTCATACTTCGTCTCATCACTGAGATCGAAATCGTTCAGGATGACAAGTCCGATTATGTCTCCCCATGCACTTGCACTTCCGATCCATTCATCACTGCTCGCCAGGGGATTCTTGGACCATGTAGACAGACCTGTAGTTGTGGCCGTGATTCCGTCCTTGAAGACAATCTTGGTAACATTTCCCTGTTCGCAGTATCTGGGATCCGCATTTTCTTCTACATACCCGTAGCCCCCGTATGTGGTGTAGCCATTGTACCACACAGGCGATGTTTCGACAACATCGTAGTAGTAGACATTACCGAGAGTATCGGTGTAATGACTTCCTGTGAGGATCGTCACACTATCGCTGAACTTCGTGTCCTTGAGAGCCTGAGGCAGAACAACGTTGATCGTTCTCTCATTGATCTTCTCCATGGCCTCATCCGAGATGGCAGTCACCTTGCAATAGGTCAGATAATTGACGCCATCTATGGTCAGCTTTCCGATGAAGAATGATGGAATGTATACGAGGTCTGCATCCGAACTGAAATTCAGGTCTGTGAGAGTGACTGTTCCATATGCGCCCCAATCATTTATTCCAGTGGATGCGGTGGTGACAGTGAATGTCATTTTCGTCGTAGCATTCTTGTTGAAAGATGCCTGATCCCAACCGGAGGTGTGTTTGACCGTTCCTGTTCCTGAGACGAATGTGAGTGTATCGCCGACATCGAAGAACGGAACAACCTTGATTACCCCATCTCCAGTGATGGTTCCAGAGATTTTGTTCTTCTGTTGGTTGATTAGTCCATTATTGACTACGGTTCCATTGTTTGTCACTCCGCCTATCAACTGGAGTACAGCATCCTCGGAGATCGTTAATGTAGCATCTTTGGCGATGGTAAGTGTCGCACTACTACCAACGATGAGTTTCTTACCCGGGCTCATGGTCAGACTGGTACTGATAGTCGATTTCTCCTTCAACTCATCATCATTTATAAGGACGATACCGTTGCTTCCAGCACTCTCGATCGCTTGGGACAATGAAAGGTAGTATTCCGAATACTCTACTTCCTCTTCTGTCCATGAAACGACATATACCGCATCCGAAGATGTGATCTCAACATTTCCGTTGACCGTGAACGTATACGTCGTGTTCTTGGTATTGATCGGAATCGGCTCTTCATTCATCAAGAGAACGACTGGATTCGCAGCATCGTAGACATATGTAAGTGTGAGTTCGGTTCCGGCTTCAAAACATTGACCTGATTCTACCTCATTCTCACCATTCTTAAGTGAGATTGTACCATCCTCTACATTATATGTAACAGATGGGGCAGCGTAGAGCGTGACATCCTCTGTGGAGTTTGCAAGCGTATATGTGTCACCTGCCTTGTAATATGTTCCGGACATATCGGATTTTGTATTCCACAACGTTATGGCCTTTCCGCTAGGTGTAGAGAAGCCTCCAACGACTGATGAGTCCTTCACTTCTGTTGAACCGGCTACATTCTCGGTATAGCTGTACTTTCCATCTGAAACGACGACAACCTCAACGGTGAATGTATAAGCCGCCCACCCAAGTGAGATCTTTGGTGCGATCGATTCGGTTGCAGTGAATGTGTATGTGATCTCTTTAGAAGAATACACTCCATCAGGTATGCTCCAATTCCATCCGTCAGGACATGATTGCATTATAATAGATGTGTGAACGGGATTTACACCATTTACTATGTATGTTATGGTTTGACCCTTCTCGACGACAAGCGTGTCGATAACTTTACCATAGGTCTGTGTGGTCACTTCTTGTGAAGATGTAAACTCCGTCCCTGTCTTCGCAGTGACACCGGTATCGTATGTGATCGTTCCATAATCAGCAACGGTGAATGTCACTCCGGGGAGTACTCCGAGGAATGCATCGATTCCGGGTGCACTGTTGTCCTTTATGTTGTTTCCGATAGAATGGTGGTTACCGAGAGGATTTCCGAATCCCTTGATGTGGAATGTACCATTCAGAGTGTGCTCTCCTGGCTCCATGTTGTTGGGGATGGTGATCGTGATGGTATGCTTCGAAGCGTCGTATCCGAAGTCATAACTTCCAATTTGCGTCCCATTAGGTGCATTCGTGAACTTGTTCAGAATATCCTTACCATCACTCTCGTAATAAGCGAGATATGTGTTGGTGTTGTATAATGTCGTTCTTGATAAAGGCGAGAACAGATCTCCGAATGTGATCTTTATCTGGTCCCCGGGATAGAGCTTCCCATCCTTTGTATTGTATGTGTATTCGACCTCATATGTGGTCTCCTTTGCGGTAGCGACCTGGTATGTGACATCATCGCCTTTCTGAACCTTTATGATGTTACGTCCTTCGGTTAGGACTGCTGTGAATGTTCCGTCCTTTTCGGTAACTGTACCAGCTTTGAAACCTGTTAGCTTACCGTCTTTGAAGATAGGGTTGTAGACGGTCACGCTGCATCCGGATTCTGGTGTGAACGTGTAATGATATCCGTCCTCACCCTCGAGATAATAGAGGGGATCCAATTCGGAATCGAGGAAGTTTCCGCTGGTCTTACCTGCAGAGGCCTTCTCATCCATGAAGGTATCAAGGTACTTGTATGTACCATCCTCGTTGAGATCGGGGTTGAGCCATTCGTTGACCGTCATGTTGGTCTTGATGGTAGAATCGTCTCCCCCGACATTCACTACAAAGACGTCCGTGTTCTCATACCAAAGTCCGGTATTGAGAGCATAACTGCATTTGTAGTAAGACCTCGACAGCATGATGTATCCTTCGTTGAAGCTATAACACCCGAATGCATCGTATGTGATCGCAACGATGGCAGTCCCTTCTTTGACTGCTCTCATCTCGGTGCCATCGATTGTTACGATATCTGAGGGCGTCCCATCAAGGTTCATCACTGTATACTTGAACGGAGGTTCAGCCACATAGATGTTGATCCCGATGAGCTGAACGGGATTAGTCTCAGGCTGGATCGTGAAGATCGCTCTGGATGCCGTGACATCCTTAGTCTCTTCGACATCCATGCTTACGAAGTTCTCGAAATTTATATTTGCGAGTATGTTTGCATTGTTATTATTCCAATATGCGGCAGGATCCCTGTTGATGTAGGATGAGTCCCTGATTCCGCTTATCGGCTTGAGGACTGTTTCATCGATGATATACTGCCTCGGCGAATCGGTCTTGGCAGGAATTATGAATGTGTTGGTGAAGTACTTCTCTCCAGAGAGTGTAAGATATTTCATCTGACTACCCATTTCGAATGCCTTCACGGTTTCCGACGTGTATTTTTCGCTTACCGTTGCATCGTCACGTGTATAGTCATGATTGGCACGATTCCCCTCGGTCTTCATGTCCACGGTAACATCCGCAGGTACGGTGATCCTGAGGACATCGACATCATCCAATGTCACGGAGAAGTCTCTGTTCTCCCCCCCTGTCATCGTAAGGATGTGTGCTGCCTTCAGCTTGGTATCCTTGGGTTTAATGTGGACATCGAAGGTCTCATCATCGAACACACAATAGCTGAACGCCTGCTCATCATAGGTCACTGTATTGGTCTCCTTGCTGGCAGTTCCGTAGTAATCCATGATCGTCGCAGTCAATGTATAATCGGCACTCGTGTAGCCTTCATTGCCCAGTTCAACACTGATCTTCGAGATCGTATATGCTGAATTCTCTGAGACCGTTAAGGTCCTTACACGGACCTTTGAATATGAGATGTCTCCATTTTCAGCAGTGATGATATTGTAGACATTGATTTTATGTGCCCCATTGTCCAATGTCAACACCTTTGATGCATCTGTTATGTATGTTGGCTCGGTACCTTCGTCCACCGTATATGCATATCCTGTTCCGACGAGCTTGATCGTGACATCACTCTGTCCCTCGGCGGTTGTCTCGGTGGTCAATACGCATATTGCAGACAGCATGAAAGCGATGACGACCGCCAAAGAGACCATGATGATCTTCGTATCCTTATTCAAAGACGCTCGCCTCCTGTCGTGCCGTCATCATTATGAATCATTACCACTTCTGTATCATTGCTGGTCATGTGGTTCGCATAGCCCCCAACACTACTTGGCGCCGAATCACCATTTCCAGCAACTTCTTCCGTTCTCGTTCCCTCGATCGTGGCAAGACTGACCGCGATGAGTGTAGAGAATGTTCTGGTTGCTCTTTTTCTGTATCTTTTGAACATCCTATCACCTGTGAATCCAGAAGGCCATACGCCTATCCTTCACACATCCAACAAGAGATATCGAACGGTCCCCGGCCACAGAATCCATCGTTATGCACAGGGGGCATCTATCGTTACAATCTCCTATCTTAACCGCAAGGATGTTCAAATTCTGATAAATAGGGGGCGTGATTGGATTACGCCCAACCCTCGCACATACCATTTGGATAATATGTCCAACCGCGTCATCTGGATGAATCGGATGATACATCCAACTAAATAGGTGAATGCAATAGCTAGGAGAGAATCACATCGGAAGTGAACATTTATGACGGGTCCGGAACACGGGATGCTGAAGATTTCCCCCAGGGATGACGTGAGGAGCGTTCAGAGATACATGGATGCGGACATACTGTCCGTACTGCTAATCCTGCGCAGGGACGGAAGGACCGGTAGGGAGGCACTCGCCGAGAGGGTCGGTGTCGGATACGGCAGCATCAGGACCATACTGAAGACGCTGTATGAGTCGAAACTCGTCACCGTATACCAGACGGGTTCGATACTCAGTCCCCTCGGGAAGAGATTCATGGAGGCCTGTCCGATCGCACTGGCCGACTGCACCTTACCCGGATGCTCCGTAGGCGGCGTACAGATGGCGACGATCGTCCGCGATTCCGCAAATGGTATCACCAACGGTATGCCCCAGAGGGATTACGGGATCTATGCAGGGGGATTGGGATGTACCACATTGATCTACGATGACGGTAAACTGTTCATGCCACCGGATGTGGATGTCAATACCATGTACCCCGACTCCGCCGAGAAGATAATCAGGAACAACGATCTCTCGGACGGTGACGTGATCATACTCGGCGAAGGTTCCGATGAGGCATCCGCACTCAGGGCGGCAGTGGTCGCCGCCATGCATACGGTCACAGCGGAACACACATCATAATGTGCATATCCTGCAGGATTGGTCCCTGCATGCGGGGTTATCGATCTTCCATTTCAATGCCCACATCTTGATCTCATGGACTATATCCATCAGCTCCCATGATGCGGGTGTGAGGCGATATTCGCTCCTCACCGGTACCGATGATGCATCCACACGGTTCTCAATCAGTCCCTCCTCCACCAATTCTCTCAAACGTTCCGTCAGGACCTTCGGGGTGATGTCCGGCATTGCCTTCCTGATGTCGGAGAACCTCTTCCAATCCTCCCCTTTGCTCAGTTCATGGAGGATCAGCACCGCCCACCTCTTGGAGAGGTATTCCATGGTACGATATACCGTACATTCGTGATTCATGGTTTCCATTCAGAAACTTCCCTGTATTTATATTCAAGTATCTTTTCCATACTTGGTATGGTAATCATACCACGAAGGTGATTGATTTGTTGTGCAGACAATGCGAAGAGACCCTGGCAGGTACAGGATGCGTGAAGAACGGAGTATGCGGCAAGGATGCGGAGTTGGCAGGAGCCCAGGACATCCTGGTCGGCACGCTCATCGAGCTCGCCTCACAGGGAAAGAAGGACGAGAAGGTCGCCGAGGTCATCGTCGACGGACTCTTCATGACGCTCACGAACACGAACTTCGATATCGAAGTGATCAAGAAACAGACAGAGATCGCCAAGTCCCTCATCGGAAAGGATGTGGAGATCAGATGCAAGGACATTGTCTCGCTCGATGCGAACGACGACCTCAGGTCGCTCAAGGAACTCCTCCTGTTCGGACTCAAGGGTATGGCGGCATACTACCACCATGCATACGTCCTCGGATACAAGGATGCGGCAGTGACGGACTTCATGATCAAGGCACTCTCCGTACTCCCCGAGCAGAAGGGTGCGGATGAACTGGTCGCATTGAACATGGAATGCGGAAAGGTCGGTGCGGCATGTCTCGCATTGTTGGATAAGGCCAACACGGAGACATACGGGAACCCGGAGATCACCGTCGTCAGCACCAAGGCAGGCGACCGCCCCGGTATCCTCATCACAGGACACGACCTCAAGGATCTGGAACAGCTGTTGGAACAGACCAAGGGCACGGGCGTGGATGTGTACACCCACGGCGAGATGCTCCCCGCGAACGCATACCCCGCATTCAAGAAATACGACAACCTCAAGGGTAACTACGGCGGCGCATGGTACGCACAGAAGGATGATTTCGAATCGTTCAACGGACCCATAATCGCAACGACGAACTGTGTCCTCATCCCCAGGGATTCCTACAAGGACAGGCTGTTCACCACAGGCACCGCAGGCGTGAAGGGCGTATGCCACATCGATGCAGTGAACGGAAAGAAGGACTTCTCCAAGGTCATCGAGTTGGCCAAGAAGTGCCCCGCACCGAAGGAGATCGGCGGAAAGGATCTGACCATCGGATTCGCTCACTCGCAGGTCCTCGCTCTCGCAGACAAGATCATCGATGCCGTCAAGGCAGGTGCAATCGGAAGGTTCGTGGTCATGGCAGGCTGTGACGGAAGGGAGAAGGGAAGGGAGTACTACAAGGAATTCGCAGAGAAGCTCCCCTCGAACGCCGTCATCCTCACCGCAGGATGCGCCAAGTACAGGTACAACGGACTCGACCTCGGTGACATCGGAGGCATCCCCAGGATCATCGATGCCGGTCAGTGTAACGACTGTTACTCGCTCGTCGTCATCGCCAACGCATTGGCAGAGGCATTCGGTACGGATGTGAACGGTCTCCCGCTCTCGTTCGATATCTCATGGTACGAGCAGAAAGCTGTATTGGTCCTCCTGGTACTGCTCAGTCTCGGTGTCAAGGACATCATGCTCGGCCCGAGGCTCCCCGGATTCATCACACCCAACATCCTGAACGTGTTGGTGGATACGTTCGGCATCAAACCCAACAGCACGGTCAAAGAGGATATGGTCATCCTCAAGATCGAGTGAATGGATTGAAAGGATCGGCCTGTGTGAAACAGGTCGATCCGCCATTTCTTTCCACACCCGTCCGTAAGGTGGGTGTGGGATCCCCCATCCTTCTAAAAGAATATCATTCTGCCCTGGGTCTGGTCGTGACCTGAAGGCCCACTATCCCGCCGATGATCATCATCACGAAGATCACACGTATCGCCGATAACGATTCGTTACCGAGGATCGCGGATACCACGAGCGTACCCACGGCACCAATGCCCGTCCATACGGCATATGCAGTGCCCACAGGCAGTCCCGCACTCAATGATTTCGCCAAGAGTATGGTACTTGCGGCCAGGAATACGATCACTATGATGTCGTAATACCAGATCGTGAAACCCTCGGAATAATCCATGGCGACAGCCCAGACGACCTCCATCAGGCCTGCGATGAAGATAGTGGCCCAGCGCTTGTCCATCACAATGCCTCCGATGTAAGATTGAGGCCGACGATACCTGCGATTATCATGAATATGAACACGATCCTGATCAGAGTGGCAGGTTCTTTATAGATCACCACGCCCATCAGGAATGTGCATACCGCACCGATGCCCGCCCATATCGCATATGACAGGCCTGCACCCAGCGTCTGCATGACGACCGAAAGAAGATAGAGGTCGGTCAGCATGATGACCATCGTGAACACCGCCCACTTCACATCCCTGAAACTGTTGGATCTCTCCATCGTGTAGACCCAGCACGGTTCGAGGAAACCGGCGATTATAAGCAATATCCATGCGATGTCCATGACAGCTTTGAATCCCACAAACATGATAAACGTTTCTGGACGACCGTGTGAGGGTGGTATCGATCGGCACGGGAAGTAAATACTGTACTGACGATCGGTCAGGCATGACATCTGACCAGCCCCTTCTCGGGAACTGTAAGATGTTTAAATCAATAGGTCGACCAAAAGGCGGACCGATCGAAGTACCAGGGAGACCTTTGGAGTAGAACTCCCTGGTTCTTCTCACAGTCAACGATTCTCTGACCTCATCGAAAAGAAGTATGTTACAGCTAGTCTGTCGGTCATACATCCAATGGATCGGCTTCCAGTCTACTCTGCATATAGACAGGATATTATCCGACCGCCTCCATGTAAGGCCGATGAATGCAGAGGATATGTCCGAATCCATCAGACCCATCGCCGAGAGGTATGGTGTTGATCGCATCTACCTGTCGAACAGGACCGGCGATGACGGAAGGATAGATCTGTCCATGGAATCTGGCAAACTCGTGAGCATGAGGGACATATTCGAGTTCACCGATGAGTTGGAAACACTCTTCAACGCCAGGGTCAGGATCGTGGACAGGGAGTCCACACGCAACAGGGAACTGCTGAGGGCGATGATGGAGGACGAGACACTAATCTACGAATGGGAAGGGTTGGACAAAGAGTGATAATCTCATGGGCCCGTCGGGATTCGAACCCGAGTCAATGGTTCCGAAGACCATCAGGATTGATCCAAGCTACCCCATGGGCCCGTCACATCGATTCACTATCATGTAGTTAAATGATTTCATACACGTTCCAGTCACGATGGCACCTACGCATGGACGGTGGCGAGAGAAAACCTTTATCGCATTGATTATTGATTGCAGTGGCATGGCAAAGGTCGTAATGAACCACGGTTCGGGCGGGGAGATAATGCAGGAGTTCCTCGCGAAGCATATCACGTCGCATTTTCCGAAGATGAAGGCTGAGGTCCCGTTGGACTCATTCGATGATTCTGCCGTCATAGATGATGTGGTGTTCACCACCGACGGACATACCGTCAAACCGTTGTTCTTCCCCGGAGGGGACATAGGCTCCATCTCCGTCGCAGGTACCGTGAACGATATCTCGGTCATGGGTGCCACCCCGTTGGCATTGTCATGTTCGCTCATACTCGAGGCGGGATTGGATATAGATGTCGTGGACAGGGTGTTGGAATCCATGGGCAGGACCGCAGAGGGTTGCGGCGTACCCATCGCGACAGGCGACACGAAGGTCGTGGAAGCGGGTGCCGTGGACCAGATGGTCATGTGTACATCCGCCATCGGTAAAAGATCCAAGTACATGGACTCCAACCTGGAGGTCGCCGAACAGTACAGGAAGGTGGATTCCAGATGGGCCACCGACAGCAATGTCAGACCGGGCGATGCGATAATCGTGTCCGGTTATGTCGGGGACCATGGTATTGCATTGTTATCGTTCCGTGAGGGATACGGATTCGACAGCGAGGTCAAGAGTGACGTCGCACCGTTGAACGGATTGATAGAGGTCGGATTGAAGACCGGAGGCATTGTCGCCATGAAGGATCCCACAAGAGGAGGATTGGCGAACACCCTCAACGAATGGTGCTCCAAATCCAAGATAGGCATGGAGATCGAATATGCCGACATCCCTCTCAGGGACGGTGTGGTCAACGCATGCGACATGCTCGGTATCGATCCGTTGAGCATAGGTAACGAAGGTAAGGTGGTCATAGGCTGCGTACCCGAGATGGCCGATGAGCTGGTCAAAGAGCTCAGGAAGCATCCTCTTGGTAAGAACGCATCCATAATCGGTCATGCTACCGAATCCGAGATACCGAGGGTCATACTCAGGACCGAGATCGGCGGCAAGAGGATCCTCGAACCACCGGCAGGGGATCCCGTACCCAGGATCTGCTGACGACCAGAATATTATAATAACCGCCAACGGTACACATGATTAGGTGTACCAATGGTTACATTCCTTCCATTCAAAGGATACAGGCCGTCGTTGAAGGACGATGAGTGCATAGAGGATCGTGTGTCGCCGCCGTATGATGTCATCGGCGGGGATTATCTCAAAGAACTTCAGAGCAAACAGCATAATGTCACGAGGCTCACACTCATGCCCGATCCCGACAAGAGATACAAGGGGTCGAGAGGACAGTTGGAATCATGGATCGAGGAGGGTGCGTTGGTACAGGACGATGATTCGTTCTACCTGTACAGACAAACATTCGATGATCATGGTATCACCAAGGTCAGGACGGGATTCGTGGGAAGACTGAAGACCGAGAAGTATGACGAGGGACACATAATCCCTCACGAGGAGACATTCTCCAAGGTGAAGGCGGATCGTCTGAATCTCCTCAGGGACATGGAGACGCACCTCGAGTCCATATTCGGTATCTTCGAGGGATTCTCCAAGGATCTGAACGATGCGATAGCGGATTCTGCCGTCCCGCTGTACTCGTTCAGGGATGAGACCGGTGTCACACACGAATACTTCAGGATCTCCGACAAGGATGTCACGGACAGGATGACCAAGGAGTTGGCTGAACAGAGGATGCTCATAGCCGACGGTCACCACAGGTACGAGACGGCATTGAACTATTCCCTCGAGAATCCCGATGATGAGATGAAATCCTACGTATTGGCGACATTGGTCGCATCGGATGACGGAGGATTGGTCATATGGCCCACCCACAGGCTCGTGAAGAGCGACGAGATCTCCGACAAGAGCGTCATATCCAAGGTACAGAAGAAGTTCGAGACCAAGGAGGTGGGTTCGGCGGAGGAGATGATGTCCGAACTCAAGGATTGGGAGATGGGACTCATGTTCCGCTCCGGAAGGTACATCCTCGCGAGATACAACGGTGGCGATGATCCCATGTGGGGTCTCGACACATATGTCCTCCAAGAGCTAATACTCAAGGACATCTACAAATCGGATGAGGACAAGGCCACGATATCCTACGATGCCGAATATCCTTCCGTCAAGAAGAAGATGGACGATAAGGAATACGACCTTGCGGTCATCCTCAACGACCCGAGCCTCGACACCATATGGAAACTTTCCATGATCGGTAAGAGGATGCCGAAGAAGACCACATTCTTCTTCCCGAAGATCTGGTCCGGTTTCGTCTTCTACAAGATGGCCTGAATCGGTCGGCATGGTGCCTCAAGGCATCATGCCACCGACGAGAGCCTCAGCTATTCTTGATGTAATATGAAAAATGGAGCTACTGGAGGGAATTGAACCCTCGGCCTGCGCCTTACCAAGGCGCCGCTATACCCCTTAGCCACAGCAGCACGACTGCGTACAATGTGGGTTCACTTGATAAATCTTTCTGATGACCGATGGGATATCTTTATCATAATCTCTGGACCTAACCCCGTCCTATGAAGAAGGAGATGAGTTCTTTCGATGTCCGTTCCGTCGTCAACGAGATGGCGATGCTGAAGGATGCGCACATGGACAAGATATTCCAGTGGGGTAACAACGTCCTGTTACGTATCAACGTCCAGGGACAGGGAAAGAAGGATGTCTTCTTCAAGGACAAGAGATGGCTGTACCTCCCGGAGAGGAAACCCGAGACGCCTACGGTGCCGCAATCGTTCGCCACGTTCCTCAGGAAATATCTCGATAATGCACGTATCGGCGACATCTATCAGGCAGGATTCGACCGTGTCGTGATCATGGAGGTACTGAAGGCCGATCGCGATTACAAGCTCATCTTCGAGATGTTCGGAGGAGGCAACGTACTCCTCGTGTTGGACGGGAAGATCATGAACTGTCTCATCCACAAGACGATGAGGGACAGGAGTGTCAGACCCGGCGAGGACTACGTCATGCCCAAACGCAGGTTCGATCCCACATCCTCCCCGTTGGAGGAGTTCATGGAGATCATGAGAGCATCCACATCCGATGCCGTCAGGACCTTGGCCACAGGTATCAACCTCGGAGGACAGTATGCCGAGGAGACCTGTGCCGTCGCAGGCATCGACAAGAACACGAAGGTCGAGGAACTCTCGGATGCCGATCTCAATGGATTGTTCGAGTCCATGAGGGTCGTCGTCGACAGGATGATGAAAGGGGACGGAGCGATCCTCTACAGATCGGGTGACGATATCATAGACATCTCGCCGATGGAGATGTCCATCTATTCCGGTCATACCGCAGAAAGGTATGACACGACATCCAAAGCGATAGATGCGTTCATCACCGAGACGGAGGAGAACGAGGCCGAGGAATACGTCGACCCGGAGATCGTGAAGCTCCAGAAGAGGATCTCCAAGCAGACCGAGACCGTTGAACAGTACAAGGAGGAATCGGACGAGCTCAAGATCAAGGCGGATGCCATCTATGCCAACTATCAGCAGATCACCGAACTCCTGAACGTTCTGTCGGAACAGTCCAAGAAGCTCACATGGGACAAACTGAAAGAAGGAGCTTTGAAGATCCCGTTCGTTCCCGAGATCGAACCGTCCAAGAACAGGGTCATCGCAGAGTTCGACGGCATCAGGATACCTTTGGACTATACAGAAGGGATAGATTCCAACGCATCGATCATCTACCAACAGAGCAAGGACATAAACGAGAAGGCGAAGAGGGCAAAGGAGGCGCTCGATGTCAGTCTCGAGGAGCTGGCCAAGAAGGAGGCGGGACTTGCCAAGAGCAAAGCGGCCATGGCCAACAAGGTACATCCGACCAAACAGTTCTGGTTCGAGAGATACAAATGGTTCATCGCACCGTCCGGCAGACTCGTGATCGCCGGTAAGGATGCACATACCAACGACAACATCGTCAAGAAGCACCTGAAGGAGGACGATCTCTATGCGCATGCGGATCTCCACGGTGCGCCGTCCACGATCATAAAGAAGGGCAAGGATGCTCCCGATGAGGATCTGAGGGAGGCATGCATCTACGCCTTGGCGCAGTCGAAGGGATGGGTCGCGGCACTCACCGACGGAAGTGCGTATTGGGTGTACACAGATCAGGTCAGTAAGACACCTCAGGCCGGTGAGTTCGTCCCCAGAGGGGCGTTCATCATACGCGGTAAGAGGAACTACGAATACCACCTTCCGATGGAACTCGCCGTAGGGGAGATAACCTACGAGAACACGAGGAAGGTCATGTGCGCTCCGTTAGAGTCCATGAAAAGGTTGTCCGAGAAGTATTTCGTCATCCATCCCGGAAGGGGGAAGGCTGGTAAGACGGCCGCACTCATGGCCAAGGAACTGATGGTCCCCGAAGAGGAGGTATCAAGGATATTGCCTCCGGGAGATGCGGAGATCGTTCGTAAGGTGTGGCCTGAGGAAAAACCTGCAGAGTGATGCCTAAAATACAGGATGGCGCTCGCGCCGGGATTCGAACCCGGGTCATAAGATCCGCAATCTCAGAGGATATCCAAGCTACCCCACGCGAGCTCACCGTTAATGCGGAATTGAGGTTTGATAAGAGGTGTAAGGCGTTTAGATCTCTACGTGGTCAACATAGCGTGTGATGTAGCCCGCGATCCTGTTCCTCATCGTGACGGATGAGACATCGGTAAGGCTGCCTACCATTGCTTTGTTGTTCTCGAAATCATCGTTGAATGCTTTCGGGTATTTGTTAACGAGATCAATCGCTACTCTCTTGATGTATGTGGGTCTGATTCTTCCCATGTATCTTCACCGAGTAAAGCGGATTAAGATAATTCGTTATATAAAGGTATCTTAAAGCCGTCAACCCGGGATCGGGTGAGGGTTCAGTCCCTGAACTCCACCCTCGGCTTCCCGCAGGTGAGCTTTCCCTCGGGGCATGCACCCCTTACACACGGCGGTCCGGCACCCTTGAATATGACGGGATAGACCTCCTTGCATTGTCTGAGCATCTCGTCCGCCATCTCCCTGATCTCCCACTGTGCGCGGTTGCAACATCTCAATGAGAAGAAATGGATCAATTCCCTGGCATTCATCGTAATGGTGATGTTGGTGGTACATGCGTTCGGAAGGACGTATCTCGCATCCTCAGGAGGGATCCTCTCCACCAATCTGTTGTATGATGCCCATATCTCCGACATGATCCTGTCGAACTCCTCCCTGAGTTCGGGATCCGCCTCCACCGTCTTGGGTACTACATACGTTGGCTTGTCCATCGACACATATCTCTGACTCTGTTGCGAGAACGATGCCACACGGTGCCTGACCAACTGATGCGTCAGTGATCTGGACACACCTTCCACGGAGAATGTGAACACCGCATGCTCTATCACGGAATGGTGACCCATACCGACGATCTTCCCCAGGACCTTCTCCGGATTCGGTGCATCGACCAATTCCATGGATGACTTCTCGGAATAGCATGATTTACCCGCAGCGGCACAGATGGCCTCAGCGTTCTGTGTGTACGCCAACAACTTGACCCTCATTCTCATCTCCCCTGTTCCATAACGACGCTCTGACCTTATCAAGTCTGTCCTTGTCCAATATGTCCGCGAGCCTGATCCTCCTCACTTCCATGTCGGATAATGAGTCGGCGATGCCATCGACATGCGCATCACCCACGACGACCACTATGTTTGTAAACCTTTTCGCATAGTCCCTGATCTGGGAGGCCATCTTCTCGTTGCGCTCGTCCACGAGCACCCTGACGAAGTTGGGATACCTGCGACGCATGTCCTCCATCGCCTGATCAGCATATTGGGAATCGTCTATGATCCTCTGCACATCCTTCTGCCCTTTGAAACGATCGCGGATCATCGAAAGCCTGTATCTGAACCTCTCGCCGAAGGTCATCTCGTCCCATGCCCTCTGTAAGGTCCCCATGGCATCGTCGTCTATGAAGCCGATCTCCGCACCGACGAGTCTCCCGGTCTGTACGGCCGTCAGCATCTCGTTGCCTACGCTCGATCTGTTGTTCTCGGCGAGCTTCTGTTGATACTTCGCGGTATGCTCGAACATCTTGTCGACCTTATCGTCGGATGTCCCGGAATTCCCCTGCAACGCGTTGAAACGTGCGACATCCAACTCCACCAGGACGGCATCCGGCCAGATATGCTTGATGAAGAACATGATAGGCTCTGCTATGTTCACCACATGGATCGTGCCTATTATCGTTATCATCGGTCCGTGATATGTGTCGTGGTAATAAATGATAACGTCAAGATTATTACAACGGACAATATCCGCAGGACCATGGGAAGACACTACGACCTGGTGATATTCGACATGGATGGCACACTCACGGTACCCAGGAGCTCATGGGGGTACGTGCATGATGAGATGGGTGTGAACAACGAGGATTCGCTGAAGGCCTTCGATTCCGGGGAGATAGATGAGGACGAGTTCATCAGACGCGACCTCTCCCTATGGTTCGATGTCGACCCGGATATCAGCGAGAGGAGGATAATGCACATCCTCAGGACCATGCCCTGGATCGGAGGCATACAGGAAACGGTCGCATGTCTCCATTACAACGATATCAAGTGCGTCATCTGTAGTGGCGGATTGGAATTGGCCTCCAGGATGCTCGCCAACGAATACGGGTTCGACGGTTATTCCGGAGTGAGATTGCTCACGGATGAGAAAGGTAGGTTGACCGGAGGATACGAGAAAGGATGTAAATTGGGCGATAAGGGCATTCGTACGAGAGAATTCATCGAGGAATACAAGGTCGATCCCAAGAGGGTCGTATCCATCGGTAACTCGTATACCGATATCAGGATGTTCGAGGAGACCGGGATGAGCATTGCCTTCAATCCTTCGGACGAACCCACGGTGAAGGCCGCGGATCATGTCGTAAGGAGTGACAATATATCCGACGTGCTCGAGATCATACTCAAGGAAGAGAGATTCTGTTGATTCTCAGAACTCTTCCTCTTCTTCGTCATCCTCGAACTCTATGATCGGGACGACCCTTCTCTTCATCTTACCGTAGATCCTGACGACCTCTCTCGCTTCTACGGAACCTTTCGAGTGAAGACGGTCGCGTGCCTTGATGGCGTGGATATAACATTCCATATCCGGCAATGTGAGCACATGACCGATCACGAACTCATCATCGGGTTCCGCCTCTATGCGCCTGGAATAACTCTTACGGTTGTCGTTGACGGTGACCTTCAGATTCAATACATCGAACTGCTGGGCCCAGATGGTCTTGATATCCTCTGTCTGAGCCCTCTTCTTCCTCTGACCGTCGCCGAGATCGATCGAACATACCCTGAGGCGTCTTCCGTCCTCGAGGAAGAACTCGTCATCCAATCTGACGGTCTCCCCTTCTTCGAGTTCGGTCTCCGTCTTCTCGGATACGGGGCCGTCACTGATTATGACGGATACCTTGCACAATCTGGGCATCTTTATCGTGCCGGAGAACACGTTCCCGCATTCCTCGCAACGGAACGTACCTTCCAACGAGGTCTTGCCGATCCTTCCCTTGAGTACCTCATGTGTCGTATAATCATCGCACTTGGCACACTCGTAGTAAATCTCCTCTGGAACCTCTCTCGACATGATGATCTCTCCTCAAATCCTGAACGGAGCCCCGTGCCCCGGTATGATCACGTCTGCGTAATCGCATATCGTCTTAATACTTTTCATAGCGACATCCTTGCATACGCAGATGCCTGGGGGGACGCCTTTGATTATGTTATCCTGGAGCGGGATGGCATCACCCACTATCGCATACTTCCTGTCGATCCCGTTCACGAACACGCTCATGGAATCCCACGTGTGACCGGGAGTGTACACCAACTCCACTCCTCTGGCTATGGCGACATCTCCATCGATGACCTCCGCACCCTTGGGCTTCACATCCTCCCCGTCGTGGATGTATATCTTCGCATTGGGGAACATGTCGTTATTGGCGGTATGGTCGCTGTGATTATGCGTCAGTACGACGACATCGACATCCTTGGCGAATACCCCGATCTGTTTCAGGGACATCTTCAGCGATGGCCTCATGGCCTTGCTGCTCGTATCGACCACGATCAATCTTCCGTCGGCCTTGATGAGGGTGGATGTGGAATCGGCCTGCAATATATGGCCCGACCCATCACGTACCAGACTGCCGATGGCAAGGACGTCCAATGTGTTGTTCATGAGTGATTATCATCTACGACATAGATAATGAAATCGTCATCCTCATCCTTCGTTCCGAATCCATGGTACTCTCGTCCGATCATGTTTGGTATCCAAAATGTTGTAAATCCTGCAAAATTACCTGTACATTTTGCAGATGATAAACTATTTAGTCCACGTAATCTTTCAATACCCCATGGATCGTGACCTATATGGGGAACTGCTCGAATGGAAGGATTCCGATGACCGCAAACCGTTGATAATCCGCGGGGTGAGGCAATGCGGGAAGACCTACCTCATGAAACGTTTCGGAGAGAACAACTATGGCAGTGTTGCATATCTAAAATTCGAAGGCAATGAGGCACTCTGCAGGCTGTTCGATGGCGATCTCGATCCGGAGAGACTGATCACGGCGATATCCATCCACCTGGACATGGATATCGATACCGATACACTGCTCATATTCGATGAGATCCAGGAATGTGAACGTGCGATGACATCCCTCAAATCGTTCAAGGAGACGGCACCGAAATATCACATCATATGTGCAGGATCATTACTCGGATTACAAGGGAGGGGGTCGTTCCCAGTCGGATGCGTATCATTCCTGGACCTCTATCCCATGAGCTTCAGAGAGTTCGTCAGAGCATCCAATGGAAGACTCTATGATCATATCATGAAAGAGGGGAGGCCCGATGATGTGTCGAAGGATATGTTAAAGGTCCTCAACATGGAGTACCTGGCGGTCGGAGGCATGCCAGAGGCCGTATCGAAATGGATCGAGACCAAGAACATGGCCGAGGTCGACAGGATACTGAAAGAGATATCCGAATCGTACAGGTTGGACTTCCTGAAACATGTACCGAACAAGGACATCAAGAAGGTGAATATGATCTGGGATTCGATCACATCCCAATTGGCGACCGAGAACAGGAGATTCTTCTTCGGACATGCCGTGAAAGGCGCCAGATCCAAGGATCTGGAGGATGCTCTCCAATGGCTCATCGATGCGGGCATGGTCTACAAGGTCCCGAGGATCGAGAGGATCGGGATACCTCTGTCATCCAACAGATCGGAGAATCTCTTCAAGCTCTACATGATGGATGTAGGTATCCTCAGGCGCAAGGCCGGGATAACGGCATCCGACATCATGGAAAGAAGGCTGGACCCGCTATTCATGGGCGGTTTCATCGAGAACTATGTGATGTGCGAACTTACGGCCTACGGTCACCCGGGGCAAGGATTCTGGGCTTCCGGTAACACTGCAGAGGTGGATTTTCTGATCACATCCGAGCTGGGTGTGATCCCGATAGAGGTCAAGAGCAGTGACAGATACCGTGCGGCCAGCCTGAAGGAGTATATGGACAGGTATTCACCCAAAAGAGCGATCGTACTGTCCGGCAAGGATCACTGTACGAACGATAACGTGACGACGATCCCGCTGTACTTCATATGGATGATCGGTGCGCAGAACACATCTTATCAATGATGATGACCTCACACGATCGATGGAATACGATCCGGACATCGACATAACCGTGTTCCCCGAGGTATATCCTCCTTCGGAGGACAGCATCCTTCTGATAGAATCGTTAGAGGTCAGAGAAGGCGAGAGGGTGTTGGAGATCGGCCCGGGATCCGGTGTCGTCTCCATACATTGTGCGAAGAACGGATGTATCGTGACCGCCGCGGACATCAATCCCCATGCGGTCGAATGTACGGCACTCAACTCGAAAAGGAACGGAGCGGACATCACGGTCCTGAACTCGGACCTCTACGAGAATGTGAACAGCATCTTCGATACGATCGTCTTCAATCTGCCGTATCTCCCCGTGGAGGAGGAAGGGGAACTCGAGAAAGCATGGTCCGGAGGTCTGGATGGGATAGGCCCGCTACCCGGACTGTTGGAAGGTGCCGAAGGACATCTCGAGAAGGACGGACGTATCGTGATCGTAGTATCGTCGCTGATGGATCAGAAGAGATTGGATGATCTCATCTCTCGTTATAGAATAAGTGTGACAGGGGAGTTACCCCTGTTCTTCGAAAAGCTTTCGGTCCTGGAATTGAGGAGATGATCATATGCCCATCAGCTTCTTTATCTCGATCGTCAGGAGCTCGTTGGCCTTCTGACCGTCGATCTTGCCTCTGAGCGCACCCATCACAGGTCCCATCAGAGGTCCGATCGCTGCCAATCCGCCCTTGCTCCTGATGAATTCCTCACGTTCCTTGACGATCTGAGCGATTATCTTGGATGCCTCGTCGGAATCGACAGCCTCCAATCCGAGCTTCTTGATCGCCTTCTCGGCATCCGTGCCCGCGCACATCTCCCTGAGGAGTGCAGGCAATGCCTCCTTGGCGAAACGGCCCTGTTTGAGCATACCGAAGGCCTGCATCACCTTCTCGTCCGTAAGGGGCGAGATGTCCACACCATCATGTTCCAATTCACCATAGGTGTTCAGGAATGTCGTGGCCGCCACAGCTGTGAGGTCATATTCATTGGAGATCCTCTCGAACAGTTCGGTGTTATCCTGACGGACGATCTGTCTCGCCTGCTGGGCGTTGATACCGTACTGCGATACGAGACGCTTCTCGATCTCCTCCGGCAGTTCCGGAAGATTCTCGCGTATGTGCGACATCCTCTCGCGTGTTATCTCCGTGGGCGGGACATCCGTCTCGGGATACATCCTCGCCGCTCCGGGCAACGGCCTGGAGTATTTAGATGTACCATCGGGCAACGGATCCCTGGTCTCCTCGGGCACCTCTTTGAGTGCGATGTTCGCCCTCTCGACGGCGACCTCCAATGCGTCCTTCGCCTTCTTCTCCTTCGCAGCGCATATGACGAATGCATCGTTCTCGTTGACCATACCGAGGAACTCGCGCAGTGAATCCACATATCTCTGCTCTATCCCGTAGTTCGGCAGTTCGTCGGAGTGGAATATTCCCTTGACGCCCTTGGTCCTTGCCCTCTGTGCCATCTCGGCACCCAAGCGAAGCTTACCGCCGTCACCGTTCATGACACCGGAGAATCCCGGAAGACGTACCGCGATGACCTTCCCCTTGTCCTTCAATGCACCCTGGATGACCTTGGACTCGCAATCCTTGAAGATATCCGTGACATCGACGGGCTCGAAGGGTACCTCTTTGACGGACCTTCCCTGGAGTATGTCTTTGATCCTCAACAGCATCTTCTGCCTGTTGACCTCGTTCTCCACATACAACGGGAGCAGTCTCAGTTCCTGTACACCTTTGATCTCGATACGCGCACCGCCGGGGATGGAGATGTTCAGGTCCTCCCTGATCGTACCGATACCTCTCTTGACCCTCTTCGTGGCCCTGAGGAGCGTACCGATCCTCAACGCGACCTCCATGCACTCCTCCGGAGTACGGATGTCCGGTCCCGTGGCGACCTCGATCAACGGTATACCCAATCTGTCCAAACGGTAGGTGATCTCGGCATCCGTGGTCTCGACCTTACGGCATGCATCCTCCTCCAGACATACGGAGAGGATGGAGATCTTCTTCCCGTTGACATCGATCTCACCGTCGGTGGCGACCAATGCGGTCCTCTGGAATCCGGATGTGTTGGATCCGTCGACGACGATCTTCCTCATGAAGTGCACCTCGTCGACGACGCGTGCCTTCATCATCTCCGAAAAGATCAGTGTGGTCTCCATCGCATTCGCGTTGATGCCGTGCGGCGGTTCCTCATCCAATTCCACCAGACAAGATGCCCCGTCCACCGACTGATATCTGTAACCGAGGTTCCTCTGGAACTGGGCCAATGCCGCCCTGTCGATCTCCCCGGTCTCCGATGTCGTGGGTCTCAGTCTCCTGTATACGGATCCGTGTCCCTCCTCGCAGAGATGCGATTCGCAGTCACAAAACAGTTTCTTCGTATCCAACTGTTGGTGGATCTCTATTCCGCATATCATCTCGGGATCTGCCATCAGAACACCCTCCTCTCGCTCATCTCTCCGACCAACGGAGTCCTCATGATCTCCTTGACCTCCGATCTATCGTAATTCGCCAACGCCCACGAGAGCTTGACGTATGCAGTCTCGGGAAGCATATCGAACACCGATATCACGCCTGCGGATATCAGGTCCCTTCCCGTGTTGTAGACGTTCATGTTGGTCTGACCGTTGATACACTGTGATGTCATCACCACGACCGTACCATTCTTCACGGCCCTGTCGATCAACGGGATCATGTTCTCGTTCACATGTCCCAATCCGGAACCCGCTATGACCACACCATCGCTCTTCATGAACACGTCCTCGAAGAGTGCGGGGTCCATCCCGGGGTAGTACTGCAACAATACGGTCCTGGGGCACATGGCCTCCCTGACGACCGCTTTCCCGTCATGCTTCGTCGGAAGATCCATGTTCAGCGTGATCTTCCAATCCCTGTCGATATTCGCTGCAGGTATGGTGTTGATGCTCTTGAACGCGTCACGCCTCGACGTGTGCATCTTCCTTACCCTTGAACCCAAGTGAACGGCGAACGAATCGTCACCGGAGGTGTCATGCATGACCACGTAGACACCTGTCCTACCGGATCTCGTACAGAACTGTGCGCATGCCATCAGGTTGGTGGATGCATCGGATGACGGCCTGTCGGATGACCTCTGTGCCCCGACCAATACGACGGGTTTCGGTACATCCCCGAGCATGAACGACAATGCCGCCGCGGTGTATCCCATGGTATCCGTACCGTGGGGGATTATCACTCCGTCCGCACCGTTGTTGATCTCGTCGGCCACAGCCTTGGCCAATTCCTGCCAGTGCTCGATGTTCATGTTCTCGGAGAATATGGAGAACAATACCTTCGCACGAACGTTGGCGATATCCCTGATCTCCGGTACAGCATTCACCATGTCCGATGTCGACAATGCGGGATGTACGGCACCCGTCCTGTAATCCACATAGGATGCGATCGTACCGCCGGTACCTATGAGCACCAATGTGGGGAGTCCTTTCTTCTCCTCGACCTCCGCATCCTTCTTCTCCCTGACGATCGGTTCTTCGATGATCTCGATGCGTGTCTCACTGGTGATCCTGACACCGACGTTGTATCCGCTCTTCATCTTCAGAACGAGCACATCCGGTGCACTGAATTCGTGATGAGGCATCAATACCCCAGTGTATGTCTTACCGTCCGTCTCCACGGATATCTTATAACCCTCGGTTATGCCCAGGGATTCCAATCTGTTGATCAACTCGGCTGAATAGGTCATGCTGTTCGGAACTCCCATAGTTGCTCCTTATTTATAAGGAAGATTACGCGCGACATCCTATCGTGTAGCGAGCGGGATGCGATATGCGTACAAGCCAACATATACCCGTGACGCCCATCATATGATGAAACTGACCGATCCTCTCAAAGGGGGGCCGTAATGGTTTTTATCCAACTGATTCGACGACAGGCCGGATCGAACAAGAGGTCGGAGGGGGCGGATGTAAGGATCCGTCCTCCGACCCGTTACCATCCTATCCATTCATTTGGAGGGTGTCGCTCATGCACACCCTCGTCCTGGAGTTTTGAGCCTTATCGATGTTCGAGCAACATATTGCGATCCCACCGGGCCCCATGGCAGAGTCAATAAATACTTCACAGATGATGAGAGATCTGGAACGTCGAACCTGCCCCCTCTCGGGAGCAGTAAGAGGTTTTCAATCGAATAATTCGACTATGAGTCGAATCAAACGAAGGGCCAGGGAGGCAATGTGTAAGAGTGTGTCTCCCTGGTCTTTCTTAGTATCGGCGATTATCTCACCTCCTCTATAATCTCTCAGAGAGTCCATCCACACACATGGGTCTGAAGCCCACGTGCGTGGACTTCTTGCCATAGTCGATAAATACTCGGCATGTGATGGATCATCCGAAACATCGAACCAGCCCCCTCTCGGGAGCTGTAAGGGGTTTTATTCGAGTAGTTCAGCTATGAGCTGAACTAAACGAAGGGCCAGGGAGGCTATGTGTAAGAGTGTGTCTCCCTGGTTCTTCTTAGCATCGGCGATTATCTCACCTCCTCTATGATCTCTCAGAGAGTCCATCCACGCACATGGGTCTGAAGCCCACGTGCGTGGACTTCATCCCTGGCGATTGTGTCTACCCATTCGGATTCGATAAAAGCCGGATATTACAGTTAACAAGTCAGTCATCTGTCCCGAATCCCACAACCCCCGATCGCCGTCCCGAACCCAGAACGTTCATATTATAACCGCCGTCTCCATTCACTAGACCATGCACATGATCACCGACGTCGGAATGGAATTCGACGTTCTCAAGGAGAACAGCAAGACCGCTCATGAGAACTATCATCTGTTGAAGGAACACAACATATTCTCTGTCGACTTCATGGGTTCCATCGGAGCCGGTAAGACCGCCATGATAATCAAACTGGCCGAGAAGCTCAGGGCCAAGGGATTGAGGGTCGCGGCGATAGCAGGTGACGTGACAGGTGCCGATGACTTCACCAGGATGGAGGTATCCGGGATCAAGGCCGTCAACTGCAACACGGGCAAGGATTGTCATCTCACGGCCAACATGATCCACAAGAAGTTGCACACGATGGATCTCGACGAGATAGATGTGCTGTTCATCGAGAACGTCGGTAACCTTGTATGTCCTGCGGACTTCCCGTTGGGTACCGATTACAGAGTGGTCGTGATCTCCACCACGGAGGGTGACGATATGGTGAGGAAACACCCGGACATATTCATCCACTCCGACATCGCGATACTGAACAAGGTCGATATCGCCGATGCCGTAGGTGTCGATCCCGAGGTGATCGTCAGGGATTACGAGAAGCTCACCGGCGGCAACAAGCACATATTCAAGACCAGTGTGAAGAAGGACCTCGGATTGGACGAGATCCTGGAAGTCATGGAGCTGTGATACGATGAGGATACTTACTGTCGGCGGAGGCGGACGCGAACATGCCGCCGTGGAAGCATTGTACAGATCCGGAGGAGAGATCTACTCCGTGATGAAGAACGCGAATCCCGGGATAATAGCGAGATCGAAAGGACACCTTCTGTGTGACGAGAAGGATATCGACAGGATCTGCGGATTCGCCAAGGAGAATGATGTCAAGTTAGCATTCATCGGTCCCGAGGCACCGTTGGAAGCGGGCATCGTGGATGCCCTGGAGAAGGAAGGGATCCTGTGTGCATCACCGACCAAAGCGGCGGCGAGGATAGAGACCTCCAAATCGTTCATGAGGGACCTCGTGGACAGATACCACATCGAGGGTAACCTGGCATATGCATCGTTCGACAATGCGAAGGATGCCGAGGAATATGTCAAAGATGTGGATCACGAGATCGTCGTGAAACCCGTCGGACTCACCGGCGGGAAGGGTGTGAAGGTACAGGGAGAACATCTCCACTCGTTCCAGGACATAATGGATTACATAAACGAGATCTTCGACATGAACATCGGCGGTGCCGGTGTGATACTCGAAGAGAGGGCCGTAGGCGAAGAGTTCACACAGATGGTCTTCTGTGACGGTAAGAACATCAGACCGATGCCGTTGGTACAGGATCACAAGAGAGCATACGAGGGAGACGTGGGACCGAACACCGGAGGCATGGGTTCGTACACGGATTCCGACCACCTCCTTCCGTTCATCACCGAATCCGAAAGGAAGGAAGCACTCAAGATCATCCAGGACATCGTCGACGCCATGGCCGAGGAGGGATGTCCCTACCGCGGCCCGATGTATGGTCAGTTCATGCTGACCGTCAGCGGTCCGAAGATCATCGAGATCAACGCCAGATTCGGGGACCCCGAAGCGATGAATGTGCTCACACTCCTGAAGAGCGATTTCGTTGACATCTGCTACAGGATGGCGACGGGCACCCTCACGGAGGATGTGGAATTCTCGAAGGAGGCGACCGTATGCAAATACGTCGTACCTGAAGGATACGGTGTGAAATCCGTCTCCGGCAAGGAGATATCCGTGGACATCGACAACATCGAGAGATGCGGTGCGAGGGTATACTTCGCAAATGTCGACCAGAAGGATGGCAAGCTCCTCACAGGAACATCGAGGTCCATAGGTATCGTCGGTGTGGCGAAGACGATGGAGGAGGCGGAATCGAACTGCGAGAACGCTCTCAAGTATGTGAAGTGCGACCACATCTTCGTACGCCATGACATCGGTACCAAGGCTCTGGTCCAGAAGAGGGTGGACCACATGAAACAACTCCGTGGACTATGAGAAGAGTCGCGATCAAGATAGCTTACATGGGAGCGGGTTTCTGCGGCTCCCAGTATCAACCTGGATTGAGGACCGTGGTCGGGGACGTGATCTCCGACCTCCTCATGATCCATCCCGGAAGGGACATGGAGTGGTTCGACATCAAACCCTCCAGCAGAACGGATGCAGGTGTAAACGCATTGGACAATGCGATCGCCGTCAACACCGATTTCGATGACAACATCGTATTCCTGAGGGCGTTGAACTCCGTATCCAAGAGCATATTCTACCGTGGCATAACCGACGTGGATGAGGATTTCAATCCACGCTTCGCCAACAGCAGGGTGTACAGATACATACTGCCGTCCGACGGTCTCGACATCGATCTCGCGAGGGAATGCGCAAAACTATTCGTCGGAGAGCATGACTTCATTAGATTCTGCAAAGTGTATGAGGATAAACCAACGGTCACCACCATGGAATCCATCGATATCGCAGAGAAGGAAGGATATCTCGAACTCACATTCCGTTCGCAATACTTCCTGTGGAATATGATTAGGAAGATCTCCGCCGCCATAGATTCCGTGGCCAGAGGTAAACGCACATTGGATGATGTACGTAGGGCATTGGATGGCGAGGACATACAGTTCGGTATGGCGAGACCGGAGGCCCTGACATTGATGGAGGTGAATTACGACGATCTCACATTCACCTTCCCCGAAAGGAACGCATACCAGGAACGTTTGGACGAGGAATCGTTCATCACCATGGTCAGGGGCGCATTCCTCTCGTCGTTGTGATCGATCCATTGCAACCCTTTATCATTCCGTCACCCGATTACGTAGTCATGAAAGGGCTGACCGAGAACATAGAATCCATCAACGTGAAGATGTCAGCGATAGAGGTCAAGCGTGAATCCGCGATCGTGATGTCACGTTCGATCATCAGACGTACTAAGAACATGATCCATGCCATCCATCAGGGCGAGGAGTTCATGTCGATACAGGGTGAACTGAAGGCATCGGTGAGGGAGATGATATCCAAGCTCAAGGACGAACCCTCCGTCCTGTACTCCGCCGTGGTGGAGGATGCCATGATGGAGTATTCCGAGGCTCTGATCCTCTCGGCCATCGTCAGGAAGAAGGACATCCCGTCATTCGAATCCCTGAGGATCACACCACAGGCATGGATGCTCGGACTCGCGGATGTCATCGGTGAGTTGAGGAGGATCATCCTCACCAATCTGATGAAAGGGGATATGACCAAGGCATCGTACTACTTCGGTATCATGGAGGAGATCGGCAACGAGGTCATGAGCTTCGACGTACCCGATGCCATCGTTCCCATCAGAAGGAAACAGGATATCGCAAGAGGCATCCTGGAGAAGACCCGTTCGGACATGACCAATGCCACGATCATGTCGTCCCTCAACGGACTCAAAGATAAGAACTGAATTCTAAAACTGTTAAAAAAAGCCGAGAGGAGGGGTCTCCCCCTCGTTCTCAGCGCCTTGATTTGGGTTTACCGGTGTTGATCACAGGTTTGCGGTAGATCCAGATGATCGCGATGATCATGATCACGATGACGATCGCGAGGAAGACCGTGATGAACGTGTAATCGTTATCCGAACTGTACACCGTCTTCCACTCGTCGAGACCGGAGACCAGGCTCTTCGATGAATCACTGTTGGATGTGATGCAGAACTCGATGTCCGACACGTTCTTGACGATGTATTCGCATGTGACGTCCTTGCTCTTTCCTGCTTCCACATCAACGATCTGCTCGCTGTTCTCGACCTTCACGGACTCTCCGTTCTCCTTCACGAGGAAGTAGACATAGAGACTGATCGTGTTGGAACTGTCGTTTGTGATCGTCGCCTTGAGGGTGATCGCTTTCACGGCCTTGATGTCGATCGAGTCCGTGAAGACGGATTTGCTGTCCGAGTCGAGATACTCGATCTCGTAGGTGTATGTACCTTCCGTGCTCGGCAGTGTGATATCGACCGTCGCTGAGTAGGAGCTTTCTCCGCTGAGCGTTCCCGTCTTCTTATCGGTCTCCGAGCCGTCGACCATCCTGTAGATCTTGTAGTCGTACGCGGACTCACCGTTCAAGGTGAAGGTGATGGTCGTGCCGACCTTTCCGAAGTCGGCACTGGTACTGACCGTGTTGGCTGATGCATCCGCCGCCGAATCATCTCCGACGAAGCAGAAGCATGTCGCTCCGGCCAGGACGACCATCGCGATTATTGCGAATGAGCTTAGTTTTTGCGTGTGAACACCCCCCTTCTGATTCCGAGCCAAACTATGAGGATGAGCATCACCAGTATCGCTGCGAGCAATACCCATACGTATGCAGGCATGGGTGATTTCTCATTGACGAGTCCCCTTCCGTCCGCGGAAAGTTCGACCGATGCGACAGCATCGGAGTGGTTCGATACGACCTTGACGGTGGTTCCGGATACGGTCACACCTGATTCCTCGTCGGTCGTGACCTTGTAGTCACCATCGAAGACGATCTCTGTGTTGACCTTCATGGTCTTGATCTCGCTGGATTCACCGTTGATCAGCGTCACTTTCACGTAGACCGTGAGTGTGGCGTAACCATCTGCCTCCATCGTCACTGCGATGCCCTTTCCGTTCTCGTCGACAGCTGCGACGACGTTGTTGCCGTAGAGGTATGTTACCACATACTTGCTCAGATCGAACGTATCTGCGAGTGTGATCGTGAATGACTTCCTGAAGTTGTCACCGTTGACGATGTCTATGGAGTACATGTACTCGGCCTCGTTGACCTTGTCGCTTCCGTAGTTGACCTTCGTGGTGTCGTCTCCGGGCGTGGTCTTCTGCCAGTTCTCCTCCGTGAAGACACCTGTGCAGACCTCCTCGTCGTTCAGGTCCTTCAGTATGACCGAGAGGTTCTCGGAGCATGATGCGACCTTGTCGACCTTGATCATTCCCTCACCGTAGACGGTGGTGGTTCCGTTGATTGATGTGATCTGTTGCGTCATCGCCTCATCGGCGTAGAATGTCACGTTGAACCAGTCGCTTCCGCCGCTGAGGAGGTACGTGTTGTTGTCACCCTCTGCGATGGTGATCGTCGCCTTGAATGCAATCTTCGCCCTCTGGGTCGTCTCAGTTATGGCATCCATCTTGATGATGTCGAGTGCCATGGTGACATCCGCGCTCTCGGCAAGGATCTCTCCGCCAAGGACCGCCATGTTGAAGACGTTGTCCCCAGCCTCGAATGTCTTGGTGACGGTGCAGTTGTAGACGTGATCGTCATCATCGGTGACCTCGACAGCGATCGTGTGCTCACCGGCAGGTATGACCACATCGTACCTTCCGGATTCCACTTCGAACTCATAGAGATCGTTCGAATCGAACTTGATCGTTCCGTCCGCACCGATTCCGACATATCCCTTGACGTTGGCCGCATCTGCGAGTTCCACAGCTATGGTCTCGGATTCGTCGTTGACCGCATAGTATGCGACCTTCTTCTTGTCGGCATCCATGATCTTCACGACGTAGCTGTCTCCCTTCTCGAAGTAGTACAATGCCTTTCCATCCGCCTGTGAATCCTTGTGGTACTGACCGTCATCATCGGCTGTGACCGTTATGACGTCGTCCGAATCCACGCCTGTGAATGTCACTGCGTTGTACTCGACAGCGCTGACCGCCATGTCGTATGAGGTCGTGGGCAGGATGTAGACGTTTCCGCTGAAGTAGAATCCTGTTGCGTAATCGACGGCCACGGAGAATGACGTGGACTTATAGTCGAACTCGAGTGATTCGCCCTTAGCGATCTCCTTTCCTTCCACCTTTATGGTGAACTCATTGTTGTTGACGATGGTGATCTTGCTGACCTTTGTGGTGAAGTCACCGGACTCGTCTGCTCCGAGGGATTTCTGATAGACCTTCTTGCTGCTGTCATCGGGATCCTGGAAGTAGAACGGACCGCTCTCGTTGAGGATCGCCGTAATCGTGAACTTGGCATCCGAGGGTATGACGTATGAGTACTTTCCGCTCGCATCAGTGGATGTGTAGATCGTGCTCTGCTTGTCATCGATCGTGAGGTCGATCTTGATGGTAGCGTACTGGAGCTTGTAGCTTGATGAGTACCAGTAGACATATCCGGAGACTGTCTTGCCCGACTCGACGGTGATGTCGTTGGTCGTGGATTCGGTGACCTGGATCGAGCTCATCGATACCTTCGAATCGCTCTTGGCGTACACGGTGTACGTTCCGGCGGGAAGGACTGCTGTGTATCCGTTGTCCGCATCTGCGTTGACGATGATCGTCTTTCCGTCGGTAGCGATGAATGTCACGGTACCCGCGACGCCGTCATCGCCAGACTTGACCTTTCCGGAGATGACATATCCGTCGACGGCTGTGAGCTTGACGTTGGATCCGTTGGTGAGTGCCCAGTAGACCTTCGCACCCTCTCCGATCTTGTCGACGGAGTAGATGGTGTATGATGCCTCGTTGGCAAGTCCCACAGGGAGCTTCGCGACACCGCCGGTGTATGAACCGATGTATGAGTTTCCGTATACGAATCCGGAGTCCGAACCCTCGACGGTGATGTCGCTGGTCGTGACCACGGAGAACGAACCTGTCTTGTCCTTGCTCTTCTCCACTTCCAACACCGTGCTGTCGACCGTCGTGTATCCTGCGGTGTACACCTGGTACGTGTAGCTACCTGCGGATGCATAGAACGTTGCGACACCGCTGTCGTTGGTCGTTCCCTTGAAGACCGTCGAACCGGACTTGATTCCGACCGAGACGTTCTTGACGAGGTTTCCGCCCTCATCCTTGATAGTGAGTGTGATCTTCGACTTGTCGAGATCGATGCTGAGACCGTCGTTGGCTCCGATCGCCGTGGTGTAGGATTTGGATCCGTACGTTATCTTTCCGTCAACGGACTTGATGGTGATCGTGTACGTGTCAGGGACGATGTCGGAGAAGCTGAATGCCTCCAGCTCACCCTCCTCGTTCAATCCGACCGTTGCGTTATAGGCCTTACCGCTGGCCGTTCCGATCATCTCGATGAGGTATCCGTCGACGTTGACGTTCTCCGTGACGATCGTTCCCGAGAGCGATGTCTTATCGGTCACGGTGATGTCGATGGTGGTCTGACCCGTGTACTCCACGGACCTGATCTGTGTTCCGCCCGTGACGTTCTTCGAACCGACCGCGAAGACGATCTTCGCACCGCTGTTCTCATCGAACATCTGTGTGGGGAGGACGATGGTGTACTCTCCGTTGGAGTCCGTGAACGTGGTGTAACGCTGTACACCCTCTGAGTCGATTGCCGCCACACGGACACCGCTGACCTTCTCGCCGGAGATGGCAACGGATCCGCTGATCGTCTTGGAATTGGATGAGACGTACTTGAGCATCACAGGGTATCCTGCGAGGTAGTTGATCAGTCCGCCGTCCTTCTCCTGGAGTGCGATGGCCTCTGTGTAGAGCATCTTCTCCCAGTCGCCACTTCCGTCATCCTTGGGGTTGTAGCTGACGTAGTATGTGTTGTAGTCCACCTCGAAGTTCGCGAGACCGTATCCGGGCACCGCTTTGTATGTTCCATCTGAAGCCGACAGTGCGGATATGTATGAGATGGAAGCGAACGTACCGGTGAATCCTGCCTCTTCGGGTGACATACCGATGTATGCCCTCCAGAGGAACGTGCTGGTGAGGCTGTCGGTGAAGTCGTACACCGCATAGCTCGTGAAGAGCGAACCTGCAGAGTAGAACTGAGGCACGGACACGTAGCTGTAGTTGGTGTTCGTTATGACCTTGTATGCGTAACCGTTGAGCATCGCCAATTCGATGAACGTCGTCTCGTTACCGTACGAGATGGGGATGAGGTCTCCCGATGCCATGACATATGTGATGTCCTTTCCGCTCTGCTGTGCGAGTGCGTCGTACATCTCGGAGATCTCGTATGTCGTGTTGTTATCCTTGAGGTATGCTACCGCGGAGAGGTAGGATACGTTCTCATCGGAGATGTCGGATGATACGATACCGAACTTGTCGGTGTTCGTCACGACATCCTCTCTGTAGTCCGAGGGGTTCTCTATGATCTTCTTGATCTCGCTGTAGTTGTCGCCGAGGATCGTCTTGCAATCATCGACACCGACGTATGTCACGAGATAGTATAGCATAGCGGCAACCGTCGAACCGTCGGAACCGTTGGACAACAGGATGTTGGCCATGGCCGATGTTCCGCTACCCCTGTTATCCGTCACGACATTGAAGTTACCGAATGTCGCAGCGTCCGCAGAGTAGTCCAACCATGTGACGAGCGCACCCTTGTTCTCCACTTCCTTGTAGTAGGAGAAGAAATCGTTGTATGCGTAATCGCCCTTTGATTTGATGAAATAGTTGACCGATCCCTGGTAAGCGGGGTTGGATGAGTCGTTGTTCGCCACACCTGCATCCAATGCATACATGCAGTTGGGGACGAGTATGAGCACGACGGCACCGACCACTGCGAGGAACGGTACGGGTTTGAGGATCTTCTTCCACACAGTCTTGAAATCCGCATTCCTGATGGCTGCCCAATAGCCTTTGAAGTCGATCTTCGAGCACAGCCAAATGAGGACTGCGGCGAAACCGACACCGTATGTGCACGAGAGCACGGCGGCATTGTCCCTCGAGGAGATCGCGATGAGCATACCGGTGATCATCCAAACGAGGATGGCGACGAATGTACGGGATTCGACATTCTTCGGGAGGATGTAGATCCTGTAGAGGACCATACAAAGACCGAACCACATCGTGATGAAACCGAAGTATGTCGCGACCGTGGAGAATCCAAGTGAGGTCGAGATGAGTGATGCGTATGTTCCTACGTATCCGCTGATGTTGCCGACGATACCGTTGAACGCACTGGGTGCGAATACCGCCAACAATGCGAAGACTACGATCGTACCGACGATGAACGCAGGTATGGTGATGGTCCAGGGGATCTCCTTCAATGCCGCAAAGAGGACACAGAGGATGACGCTGATGATGACCATCAGGAACGTTCCGAGATATACGGATACGAAGAGTCCGTTGATCGCGTAGAACACCGTGGCGACCAATGCACCGACGAGAACGGGTGCGGAATAGTAGATCGCCGTAGGCATGAGCTCCCTTCCTCTGAAGCGACCGAGCAGGAGTTCGACGACCATGATCATGATGATTATGACGTATAGCGAACGTGCACCGATCCATGAGAAGGAGATGATTGCAGAGAAGACAGTGGTGAGCACCATGTACCTCGTCGTCGGCTCACCGGTATCCATGGCCTTGATCCCCTTGAAGAGGAAGTAGAACATGAACAGGGTGAAGAACATGACGAAACCGATCTCGGTACCGTTGGAGAACACTGTCTGTGAGATAGCTACAGGGCACAATGCTACGAACACTGCTGTGAGGTAACCTGCGACCTTGCTTCCGAGGATCTCTTTACCAAGGAGGTAGGCAGGTATGATTGCGAGTGTTCCGAAGATGACTGCGCCCCATGCGAGGGAAGCGCCCGCTGCTGCGGTTGCATTCAGTCCACATGCATTCAGGATGAATGCGAATGCACCCAGGATGAGATCCATGAGCGGAGGGTTCGCATCAGCCGAACCGAACGGATAGAACAGAGCACCGTCGAGGCCGAAGATGGCTCCGCTGGTGAGCATGTTGGTTATTCTGTGCAGATGTTCTGAAGCACTCGTTCCGCCCGACAATGCATAGTCGTTTCCGATGCATAGTCCTGCAGCGTCGATGAACCTGATCAGGAATGCGATCAGTAGTATGGCGCCGATGGCAACGATGTGCTGGTTCTTCTTGAACCAATTGCCGCCCTCTTTCTTGGGTGCGGCCACACTCTCAGTCTCCTGAGAGTCACTCGTTTTTTTGCCGATTTTTAGCATTCTATATTCTCCGCTATGTGGAATAGGGCGACGATTGACTATTTTATATAATAGGTTTGCGACGTGCGCGAGAATATATAATAAATAAAGAAAGAAGAGGACGGAACGGTCCTCAGAGGACCGATCTTATCTCCTCATGGATGCTCTCGGCCACGGCCTTGGGGTCGTCGGCCTTGTAAATGGCACGCCCCACTATGACGTAGTCCGCACCCGCCTTTATCGCTGCGGATGCCGAGCCTCCCTGTGCACCGACACCGGGCGAGAGGATCTTCCTGTCGCCGATGATCTCCCTTATGGCGGCTATGCGTTCGGGGCGTGTCGCGGGTGCGATGAATCCTGCCACGTTGCATCTGACACCCATCCTCGCCATCTCCTCCGCATGCAATGCGGTGAACGTCTTCCCGCCGGGATGGCTCATCTCCGTCACGGCGTATATCTCGGCATCGCCGGCGGCCTTCACGGCCTCCTGAAGGGAATCCTCACCGGGGAATGCATGGACGATGATGGCCGATGCCCCCCTCTTGACCGAATTGCTGACTATCAGGGATACCGTGTTCGGTATGTCGGCGACCTTGAAGTCACATATGACATCGGTGATCTCGGACAGCTTGGTTATCATCTCCGGGCCTTCCGTCAGGACCAATGGCCAGTTGATCTTCACCGCATCGATGTGATCCGCTACGAGGTCCACCACCGAGAGTGCCTTCTTCCCGTCAGTCTCATCCAAAGCCAACACGATTCTGCTGTCCTTCTTCATACGATCGTATCATGGAACGTACACACGTTATTAAAATCCGATACCCATGGGGATGAGCATGGGCATGATGCGTCAGGGATGCGGTTCCGCATGCAACGGTGGATTGGCGAAAGGATGCGAACACTGCATCGAGGGGAGCAAGATGGTCCTCTTCATATCGGGAAGATGCAACACAGGATGTTTCTACTGCCCGGTATCCTTCGAGAAGAAGGGCAGGGACGTGATCTATGCCAACGAGATGAGGATATCCGACAGATCGGAGATAATCGCCGAGGCCGAATCCATGGATGCGACCGGAACGGGTATCACCGGCGGGGATCCCTTGCTCTGCATCGACCGTACCATCAATGCCATAAGGATGCTCAAAGAACATTTCGGGAAGGAGCATCACATACACCTCTACACATCGACCATGGATGTCGAGAAGGTCTCGAGGCTCATCGATGCGGGATTGGATGAGATACGTTTCCACCCGCGTACCGAGGATTGGGGCCACATGGAAAGGACCCCGTTATCCGAGATAGTCAAGATGGACATTGATGTGGGAATAGAGGTGCCAGCGCTACCGGACCATGAGGATGATCTGTCATCGCTCATAGCCTATGCAGGCTCCGTCGGTATAGGATTCATCAATCTCAACGAATTGGAATTCTCGGAGAGCAATTGGGATATGATGGATGAGATGGGATACGAACTGAAGGACGAGACCTCGGCAGCGATACTCGGTTCGGAGCAGACCGCACTGAAGATGCTCGAAAGATATCCTGACATACCGATCCATTTCTGTTCCTCGGCATTCAAGGACGGCGTCCAATTGCGCAACAGACTCATAAGGCGTGCGAACCACATCGCCAAGGAGTACGATGTGGTGACCGACGACGGCACCATACTCAAGGGACTGATCTACGCCGACGATCTCGATGCCGCATGTGGATTCATGAAAGAGGAATATGATGTGCCAGACGAATTGATCCTCATCGACCGTGATAGGAACAGGATCGAGATAGCATCATGGATCGTCGAGGAGGTCGCCGACGAACTGCCCTTCAAATGCTACATAACCGAGGAGTATCCCACCGCCGACAGATTGGAAGTCGAGCGTATTCCTTTGAATTGAATAAAAATAAGAAGGGATTGTAAGAGGTTTGAATTCCCTGACCGTGGGGATGATCGATCAGTCAACGCTGATGCTCTGGATCTCGTGGTGTCTGTTGACGATATCCCTTGCGATACGGAGGTTCTTTCCTGCCTTTCCGATCGCTCTGCCTTTGAGCTTGGGATCCACTGTGACCGTCGCATGCGTGATGTTCCCACGCTGCTCGATCTCGACCTTCTGGGGATCATATATGTGGAACACGTTCTTCACGAACTGTGCGGGGTCGTCGGAATATTCCACGACCTGGATGTTCTTGCCGGTCAGATCCTTGAGCTTGATCACATGCTCACCCTTCTTTCCGACGGCGGTGTTCCCCTGTCCTTTCTCCACGACGTAAACGAGCTTGTCCTCGGTCTCCATACAATCGATGACGTTCGCTTTCGTCACGGACTCAAATAACGAGATGTATCTGAGTGTGTCCTCGGTAAGTACGATATCGGCTGACATGTTCTCACAGCGTTAAGATGTTGGAAGTACCTTTGTCGATGACCGCAAGAGCGGATACCGAGAACGGCTTACCACAGAGGGCTCCCAACTCCATGTTGTTACCCTCGTAGACGTGGACCTTCACTCCTACGTCCGCTGCCGTCAGCATCTCGCTGGGGCAGTTCTTGGACAAGATGATCATCTGTGCCTTTCCGGCCTTTACTGCTTTCTCTGTCTGGTCTACTCCGAACGCAACATCTCCTGTTGTGATCGCAGCTTTCAATGCTTTGCTTATGTCTATCATTGTTCATCCCCCATTTTGGGTATATCGTTAACTGGTTTGTCCTGTCTCTCACTCTTCTTAGGTGTGTAGACGAGGTTGACGGCACCGGTACCGAGTGTGACCGGCTGACCGACGATGATGTTCTCCGCCACTCCTTCGAGGTGATCGACCTCTCCGTTCATGGCCGCACGCATCAGATGAGGCGTCGTGATCTCGAACGCTGCCCTTGCCAGGACACTCGATTTCCTTCCGGAGATTCCGTGCCTACCGATGGCCTTGACGCAACCGTCATTGGTCATCATATCCGCGACGAGCATGATATGTCTGATATCGACGGTACCTGCTGCCGACAGCGTATCGCGAGCCTCGTTGATGAGCGAGTTCCTGGCCGCCTCGATACCAAGAACGTCCGCGACCTCCAGGATACTGTTGGTCATGACCTTCTCCTTATCGACGCCTTCCACCTTCATGACCTCTTTGAGGTTCGATCCCTCGGTCACGAGGAAGTAGTGGCCTGTGCTCTTGTCCTTGTCTATGATGGCCCTTGAGATGCCGTCGATTCCCTTGATCTTGGCCTGTTTGGTACCGTCATAGATCTGCTGGAGCTTCTTGTATGATGATTCGTCGGATTTGATGATGAGATCGAATCCCTCGATCGTGATCAATCCGCGAAGCACCTTGATCTTGTTCAGCCTGTCATAGATCTCCTCGATGGTGACACCACGGTCGTCCATCTTACGTGGATCGGGGCTGATGATCAATCTCATGTTGTTGATATCGGTCTTGATATCTGCGACGTTGTTCAGCGTCGTGATCTCGATGTTGTACGAGACATGCTTGGCGACGTTCTCGTCCTCCGCCGCGAGACCCGTGAGCGGAATCCTCATGGACGGTGTACTCGGTACGCGCCTGGCATCCACAATCTCGATCAGCCTGGGCAGACCGGTCGTGACGTTCACGTTCGCGACTCCCGCATAGTGGAAGGTACGCATGTTCATCTGTGTACCCGGCTCACCTATGGAGTGGGCCGCCATGATACCGACCGACTCGTTGGGGTCCATGCGACGCCTCTCGTAGAGTTCGGACGCCTTCATGAGCACCTTGTTGATGTCCTCCTCCGAGAGCTCGTGGCCCTCGATACGGGCTGCGATGTCCACGACGACCTTGAGCGGGAGTACGATGCCATCCTTCTCGCACATGACGAGGAGTCTGTTCTCGAGTTCGCTGTTCTGACGTGATTTGTGGACGGGATCCATGTGGATCTCCTCCACTACATCCTCCGAGGATGCCTTGGTCCTGCTGGCCGCCTTCGTGCGTCTGCCGATCCTTGTGATGACATCCGCTGCCTCCGGCTCCTCGATGCCGAGTTCCACCAGTCCGGAGACCCCTGCATCAGAGATCGCCTTCAGTGTGTTGAACTTCACGAGGAGCTTCATTGCGGTCTCCTCTTTGATGTCCCTTGCCAACAATGCGTTTAATGTATCCTTCTTAGCCATTTCACTCACCGTCGCCGCCGTAATCGTTGTCTCCGAAGTCCTCGTCGATGTTCTCCTCATCCTCGGACTCGTATTCCATCTCATCCTTCTCGCGTGAACCGTAGCTCTCGCCGTTGTCCTTCCTGTCGAGTTTCAGGAAGTCCTTCGCACCTTCCTCACCGAGTGCCTCGATGAAGAGATCGTCGTAATCGATGACCTTTCCGCCTACGGCCCTTGCGGGATCCGTTCCATCCTCACCGTATTTGAACTGGATGATCGTACCGATGGTGTTCCTGACGGAACCGTCCGTCGTAAGCTTGAGATCCTCCAACGCTGAGATGAGCCTCCTCTGCATGTATCCCGACCTGGATGTACGGACGGCCGTATCGACCAATCCTTCCCTTCCTCCCATGGCGTGGAAGAAGAACTCCGTGGGTCTGAGACCCGATTTGTATGAGTTGGCGACGAATCCCCTTGCGAATGCTCCGAGATCACCTTTCTTGAAGTGCGGGAGCGTCCTGTCCTCGTAACCTCTTGCAAGCCTGTCTCCACGAACGGTCTGCTGACCGACACAACCTGCCATCTGCGACAGGTTGAGCATGGATCCACGGGCTCCGGACTTGGCCATGATGACCGCGGGGTTCTGCATGTTGATGCTTCCGTCCTTCGTACCTGCGACACGTCCTGCCTCGGTACGTGCCTCTTCGAGCTTCGCCTTGACCTTGACCTCGAGTGTCTCCCTGAGGGAGCGTCCGGGGTCCTGGTGGAGCGTTCCGTCCCTGTATGACTGCACATACTCGTCGACGGCGTCGATACACTCCTGGTTGAAGTTCTCGATCTCCAGCTTCGATTCCTCGGAGATATCCTCGTCATCGATACCGGTACTGAATCCGTGGTTCATGATCGAACCGAGCGCGACCCTCGTGACCTGGTTGATGAACTGACATGCCCTGTCCGCTCCGTAGTCACGTGCGATACGGTCGAGGATCTTTCCCTTGCTGTTACCGATACCTGCCTCATCGACGGTACCGCAGACCAACTGTCCGTTACTGATCTTGACGAACGCATCGTACTCGCAGTTCTCCTTCTTACACTCGGGACATCCGCGGCAGATCTTCGCCTTGTACTGGATGTTGAGGTCTCTGGGCAATACGATCGAGAAGAGCTGCCTTCCGGTCCAGTATTCCTTGCCGTCCTCGTCCTTGAAGGGTTCGGGAATCTCGATGTTGTCCAGCTTCATGATGATGTTCATGGCCTGGAGCCTGTCGAACCTGGGGTTGTAGTTGGTCAGGAAGTATGCTCCCGTGATATGGTCGTGGATCGCACCGATGATCGGTCCTCCGTACCTGGGTGACAGGATGTTCTCCTGGACCTGCATGAGGATACGCGCCTCTGCACGTGCCTCCTCGCTCTGCAGTACATGGAGGTTCATCTCATCACCGTCGAAATCGGCGTTGTACGGGGGACAGACACAGAGGTTGAACCTGAACGTGCGTCCTTCCATGACCTTCACACGGTGGGCCATCATGGACATCCTGTGAAGCGAAGGCTGCCTGTTGAACAGTACGACATCTCCGTCGATCAACTGTCTCTCGGCCGTGTAGTCGATACCCGTGTTCTCTGCGACCTCGAACGAATTACGCTCGGTGATCCTGAGCCTCCTGCCGTCGGACCTGGTCACATAGTTCACACCGGGTACGTATTTCCACTTGATGTTGTCCAACAATTCCTTGTCCGCTTTGGTCTCGAATGAGGACAGATTGTAGACGTACTTGTTCTCCTCGTCACGGCTGCAGAGGTTGTCGTAGTCGAACTCCAACTCCTTCTCTGCAATCTTCTCCTCCCACTGCTCGAAGACCGATTTGATACCTCTCTTCTTGATGAGGTCGTTCTTCTCGGTGATCATGATGGGATCGATACCTCTCCTGACCATGGCCCTTACCTCGGCCATGTTCTCTCCGTAGATACGGACGGGAACGGTGAGCTCCCTCGCTGCGGGGATCGGTACTCCGACATCGTTGATCGAGAGCAACGGATCGGGTGAGATCACGGTACGTGCCGAGAAGTTCACACGCTTTCCCGACAGGTTGGATCTGAAACGTCCCTCCTTACCCTTGAGCCTCTGTGTGAGGGTCTTCAACGGACGTCCGGACCTGTGCCTCGCGGGAGGTATACCGGATGTCTGGTTGTCGAAGTATGTCGTGACATGGTACTGGAGCAGTTCCCACAGATCGTCTATGATCAGCTGAGGTGCACCCGCGTCACGGTTCTCTCTGAGCCTCTGGTTGATCCTGAGGACATCGACGAGCTTGTGCGTCAGGTCATCCTCGGATCTGTCTCCGGAATCGAGCGTGATCGACGGCCTGACTGTGACCGGCGGAACGGCCAATGCCGTGAGCACCATCCACTCGGGCCTGCATGTCTCGGGATCCATACCTAGGGTTATGAGATCCTCATCGGGGATCCTCTCGAGCCTCTCACGTACATCCTCGGGAGTGAGCTTGTGGTTCTCGGGACCCTCGCGGAATGTCGTAGGCTTGTCCAATTTGATCTTGAGCTGTTCCGCACCGCAGTAAGGACAGATCTCCCTGGATGCGTCCTTGACGGTACCCTTGGAGAAGTTCTTGATATCGGTGGTGTCCCCTCCGAGCTCCTCCATCTGCTCCATCCTGCTCCTGGTCTGCTCCACCTGGTCGGGTGTGAGCATGAGCCTTCCGCACTTCCTGCATGTGGACTCGAGGAGCTGTTTGATATCCTTGATGAAACCGACGTGGATGACGGGCCTCGCCAACTCGATGTGACCGAAGTGACCGGGACACTCGTTGGACTTGCAACCGCATGTCTTACAGGAGAGTCCGGGTTCGATGACTCCCATGTGGAGGTCCATCAGACCCATCTCGATGGGGAATCCCTCATCGTCATACGTATCGGCCGTGAGGACCTTGGTAGCGGACATCCTTCTGATCTCATCGGGTGAGACGCAGGAGAATTTGATCGATCCGATCCTCTTTGAAATTCCGTGCATCGTATTCATCTTAAATCCTCCAGCTGAAGCCTCATGGCGACACCGAGCGACAGCAGCTCATCCATGAGGAGCTTGAACGCGTACGATGTCTGTACGAGGTAGATGTTGGTGTTCTCTTTACATACGGGACAGTAGAGCGAACCGCGCTTGTCCATGATCGCGATGTGACCGCACTTGGGGTTACCGCAGACGTACTGCTGCGTACCGTCGGATTCGTCGAGGAGACGGTCCTTGATGACCATGGCCGCACCGTGACCGATGAGACAGTCACGCTCCATCTCTCCGAACCTGAGACCTCCCTGCCTGGAACGTCCCTCGGTAGGCTGACGTGTGAGTATCTGCACGGGTCCTCTCGACCTGAAGTGCATCTTTCCGCTGACCATGTGGTGAAGCTTCTCGTAGAAGATCACACCGGTGTACACATCCATCTGGATCTTGCGTCCGGTCCTTCCGTCGTACATGACCTCCTTACCGGTGCGCTTGAATCCGTTCCTGACGAGACCGTCACGGATCGAATCCTCCCTCTCTCCGGAGAAGACTGTACCGTCGATGGTACGTCCCTCCATCGCACCGACCTTACCGCCGATCATCTCGAGGACGTGGGCGATGGTCATACGCGACGGGATACCGTGGGGGTTGACGACGAGATCGGGCGTGATACCGTCGGCCGTGAACGGCATGTTCTCCTGGCTGACGAGCCTTCCGACGACTCCCTTCTGTCCATGCCTCGAACAGAACTTGTCACCGAGCTCGGGTACCCTCTGGTCCCTGACCTTCACGCGGACGAGCCTCGAACCGTTCTCGGACTCCGTGACCATGACTGAATCGACGTATCCGACCTCTCCGGGTCTGACCGTGACCGATGTCTCCCTCCTCTTCTGAGGTGTGAGGAAATCGGTACCCTCCTCGTGGAACCTGGGAGGTGATGTCTTTCCGATGAGGACATCCGAACCCTTGATCTCGGACTCGGGCGAGATGAGACCATCCTCGCCGAGCAATGAGTATGCGAGATCCATACGCGCACCCACGACATCGGTGGACGGGATCTCGAAGTGATCCTCCTCCCCTCCGGGGTAGCGACGCTCCTCCGCACGGTAGGTCCTCATGAACGTGGACCTTCCGAGACCTCTCTGGACGGATGACTTGTTCATGACGAGTGCATCCTCTATGTTGTATCCGTGGTACGAAAGGACGGCGATACAGAAGTTCTGTCCTGCCGGCCTGTGGTTGTATCCCATGAACTCCATGGTCTGTGTCTGCACCATGGGCTTCTGCGGGTAGTGGAGCAGATGTCCGCGTGTATCGGGTCTGATACGGTAGTTGGCCGCGGGGACACCCAATGCCTGTTTGGCCATGGCCGCACCCAGCGTCACACGAGGTGATGAGTTGTGCTCGGGGTACGGGACGAGACCTGCGGCGACACCGAGGATGACCATCGGGTCGATCTCCATGTGGGTGTGTTCCTTGTTGAGCGTACAGGGGACCTCGAACTCCTCCTTGCAGTGGCAGCATTTGAGTACGACGTCACCCTCCTTACCGGGGTTCATCCAATCGACGTCTGTAGGTGAAAGTGCGGCGTCGCAGTGAGGACATCTCCTCGGTACTTCGTAAGCATCGACGGCAACGTATGCGTCCTCCTCTTCCTCGGCATCGATCCATTCGATGATGCCCTCTCTGAAGAGGTCCTCCCATTTGATCTTGTGATCCTTGATACCGTCGAGGTGCTTCTTGGTGATGACGGTCTTGCCGTCCTTGATGACGAGGAGAGGCCTTCTGAGACGTCCCTCGTCGCAGTTGATGTAGACCTCATCCATGCTCTCGTTGTAGCGGATGTTGATCTCGTCGGGCAGGATACCACATCTCCTCCTCTCGCGGATCTCCATGACCAGTCTGCCGGGCTCGCTGTGGCTTCCGACGAGGTCACCGTTCACGAAGATACGTGCTCCCTGCTGGCCGACGGCAGTGGCTCCCAGGTCCCTGAGCATCCACTTGACATCGGTCTCGGGGAATCCCTTCGAGACGTTGATGATGAGTGCGGCGTTCTTGACCAGACCGCAGTTCTGACCCTCGGGTGTCTCCGAAGGACAGAGTCTTCCCCACTGTGTGGGGTGAAGGTCACGGGCCTCGAAGTGAGGCTGGCTCCTTGTGAGTGATGATGTGATCCTCCTCAGGTGCGACATGGCGGACATGTTGGATGTCCTGTCGAGGAGCTGCGATACACCGGCACGTCCTCCGACCCAGTTACCTGTGGCAAGTGCGTGCAGGAGCTTGTGCGTGAGGAGATCGGGACGGATCGATGACGAGATCCTGAGCTCGTCCCTCTTCCTTCCCCAGTTCCTCTCCAACTGATACTTGAGGTCCTTCATGAGGCTGCTGAAGCTGGTCCTGAAGAGATCCTCCATGAGGTCTCCCGAGAGTTTGAGCCTCTTGTTGGCGTAGTGATCCTTGTCGTCCTCCTTCCTGATTCCGAGCGAGAGCTCGAGGACGGAGCGTGCGATACGTCCGAGGAAGATCGCTTTCTTCAGACGGTCCTCCTCCGAGTCACCCAAGTGAGGCAACAGTGAACGGTCGAGGATGCTCTCGACCTTCTTGGTCCTGTATTCCTTGGCCTGACCGGCGGCGAAGTTCCTCTCGAGGAATGCTATCGCATCGTCCTTCGTGTGGAATCCGTTGGGTGCGTAGGTCTTCTTATCGTAACTGTTCTCGATGTTGGCGTAGACGATGTTGGCCATCTCGGGTGTGGATGCGATCGCTTCGTAGATGTCCTGATCCGACTCCATACCCAGTGCCTTCATGAGTGCCACCAACGGGATGGATCCGGAGACGACGGGGACGGAGACCATGACCATACCGTCCTTCTTCTTCTCTACGAGCGTGAGCGCACGGTATCCCTCCCTCTGGGAGAAGACCTTGGCCACCTCTACGGCGGCACCGTACTTCTCGCTGTACTCCACCATGACCCTGTTGGGTGCGAGGTCCTCCAATGTGATGAGTGCCCTCTCGGTACCTCCGATGATGAAGTATCCTCCGGGATCCCTCGTGTCCTCCTTGTTGTCGATGAGGAACTTCTGGTACTCCTCATCCGAGAACTCACGGTCCTGTGATGATTCGATGATCCTCCTGTTGAGGTTGCATCCGGCGGATTTGACCATCATAGGTAGGTCTCCGACGTGCACCCTCTCGGTCTCCCTCTCGATACCGTCCTCGATGACGGTGAAATCCACGTAGACGGGAGCCATATAGTTGAGGTTCCTGAGCCTTGCCTCCATGGGTGTGAGGTCGTGGCTGTAACCGTTGGCCTCCATGACCTTCGGTCTCTCGATCGTGATCGTAGGCTTGGCCTGGTGGTCGATGTTACCTTCCTCATCCCTCTTCCTTCCGATACGGATCTCGATGTTCCTACCGTTGGTGCGGTCGGCATCCAATTTGATGATACCGCGCGCTGCATCATCCGTCGGGACCCTCATATCGTCGACGATCCTCTGCATCCTGCTGTTGGGGTTGTCCGCAGTCGCAAGGAAATCGTCGAATGATGAGATATGGTGGTTCACGATGGTACGTTCCTCGAAGTATAACTTTACTAAGTCCCTCATCAGAATCACTCCGTAACAAGTCTGTACGCAACGAATTCCTCCGCCGTACTGCTCTTCCTAATGACCTTGATCACACGTCCTGCTTCGATAGGCCCGTTGATATTCTCAAGCACCCTGACTGCCGCATCATTCCTCTTGATCTTGGGAAGCTGGTCGCGAGTTATGCCCAATTCGGACAGGACAACTTTGGCCTCTTCTTCGGTCAGAAGGATATGTTCGGGAACCAGGTCATGCTGGAGGACATTGAATGAGATATTCTCTGCTGCCAAGTTTTCACCTACATTTTGCCCCACTGCAGGTCAGTGGGAAACCTCTGAGAAAATTCAAAAGACATTTCATTCGATTTTCCTCATACTTGATCCGCTTTTGATCGCTCATGAAGACCACCGGCGGGCCTGAAGGGATTCGAACCCTTGACCACCTGATTAAAAGTCAGATGCTCTACCTAGCTGAGCTACAGGCCCTTGGATAGCTTAAGCTTTGTAAACGCTCCGAATACCTCCCCATATATAATCCTTATCGGACGGACATCAGCAGACATGTCCGTTTTCCACGTACATGGTGGGTCGTACGGAACGATACGCCCCCGTTACCGACATCATCGGTGGCGGGACCTAGCTTCCTACGGTACCGTGAATTGCGACCAATAAAATAAACGTATCCCCTACGGGGACACATGGGCGACCTGATAGAGCTGAAAGTTGCGACCGCGTTGATGAAATCCGAAGCAGGGTTCGGGAGGGTCAGGATAGATTCCGCATCCTTCAGGGCACTCGACGTACAGGTAGGGGATGTCGTCGAGATCATTGGTAAACATTCGGCGGTGGCCAAGGTCATGAAGGGCGCCATAGACGATGAGGGCAAGGGCCTCATCCGCATGGATGGTATAACGAGATCCAATGCAGGCGTCACCGTCGACGAGAGCGTACGTGTCAGGAAGGCGGAGACGCTGCCGGCGGAGAAGATAACCATCTCACCCATCGGCATACCCGCAGGGAAGAAGATCAGCTTCAGGGACGGTGTGGACGAGATATTCAAGAACGGTCTGATGAACAGGCCCGTCCTCAGGGACAACGAGATCGTCGTACCCAACATAGCCCTCATGGGCAATCTGATACAGTTCAAGGTCGTGACCACGATGCCCGTGGGGATAGTGGTCGTGGACCAGAATACGGAGGTCACGATAAAGGAGGTGGCCTCGGACAAGGCCACCGTCAACTTCGGAAGTCAGGTCTCGTACGAGGATATCGGAGGGTTGGAGGAAGAACTCAGAAGGATCAGGGAGATGATCGAACTCCCGATCAAACATCCCGAACTCTTCGACCGTTTGGGCATAACAGCTCCGAAAGGTGTCCTATTGTACGGTCCGCCCGGTACGGGTAAGACGCTCATAGCCAAGGCGGTCGCCAAGGAATCCGGGGCATCGTTCTTCTCGATACAGGGTCCCGAGATCATGGGCAGTTATTACGGTCAATCCGAGGAACGCCTGAGGAACGTGTTCGAGAAGGCGGAAGCGAGTGCTCCCAGCATATTGTTCATAGACGAGATAGACTCCATCGCACCCAACCGCAACGAGGTGAACGGCGAGGTGGAGAGACGTGTCGTCGCCCAGATGCTCACATTGATGGACGGATTGTCCGGAAGAGGCGATGTGATAGTCATAGCCGCGACCAACAGAGAGGAATCCATCGATCCTGCGCTCAGGAGACCGGGGAGGTTCGATCGCGAGATAGAGATCGGGATACCGGGAAGGGACGGGAGGAAGGATATCCTCGCCGTGCACCTGAGGTCGATGCCATTGGACGAGGATGTGTCGACGGAGAGATTGGCCAACGTCACACAGGGATTCGTCGGTGCGGATCTAGCGGCATTGGCGAGGGAGGCGGCGATGAAATGCCTCACCAGGAATCTTGTGAACCTCGACCTCGACAAACCGATCCCGCAATCCACATTGTCGTCGATGAGGGTGAACATGAACGATTTCATGAACGCCCTGTCCGAGGTGGAACCGAGCGGTATGAGAGAGGTGATCGTCGATGTACCGAAGGTCGGATGGGCCGATGTGGGTGGTCTCGAGAGCATAAAGAAGGAGATCCGCGAGACGTTCATCCCGACGGAGGAGAGGAAGGCGTTCGAACATCTCGGCATAAGGCCGCCGAGAGGCATACTCCTCTACGGCCCACCAGGAACGGGTAAGACGCTCATAGCCAAGGCGGTCGCCAACGAATCCGGTTCCAACTTCATATGCGTGAACGGTCCCGAACTCACCAGCAAATGGATGGGCGAGAGCGAGAAGGCCATAAGACAGATATTCAAACGTGCGAAACAGATGGCCCCGTGCATAATATTCTTCGACGAGATAGATTCCATAACGCCGAAACGCGGTTCGAGGGCGGATAACGCATCCATCGAGAGGATGGTCAATCAGATACTGACATCCATGGATGGCGTGGAGGGATTGGAGAACGTCACCGTCATGGCGGCGACGAACAGACCCGATATGATGGATCCCGCATTGCTCAGACCCGGAAGATTCGATAAGATGATCCTCATCGGCAAGCCCGATCTGGAGAGCCGTCTCAGGATACTCGAGGTACATACGAGGGAGATGCCGTTGATCAACGTCGATCTCATCGATATAGCGCAACTCACCGACGGATATGTCGGTGCGGATCTGCAGGCGGTGTGCAGGGAGGCGGGGATGGCCGCATTCCGCGAGAACCCGAATGCGAAATACGTGGAGAAGAAGCATTTCATGACCGCACTCGATATCATCAAGCCGTCCGTGGACCCGAAGGTCATGGACGAGTACAATGCGATGGCGACCGAGATGATGAAAAGGAAACCGAACAACGACAGCATCCCATTCTGGACGGTGATGTGATGGAGATGTTCTCCAACGAATTGATCGGTAAGGTAGCGACGACGACGGGAGGATATACCGTAGGGCCGATAGTCGACATCATATTCGACACCGAGACCGGTGTCATCAAGTACCTACTTGTGAGCATCACGTCCCCACTCAAGGCCCCGTACGACCTCGACGATAGGGGACGTGCGATAATCCCGTTCACTTCGCTCAAGGTGTCGGAGAAGAATGTGGTATTCTCCAAATGATCAGAGATCCTTGACCATGTACGGTCTCTCCAACGAATAGCCGAGCATGCGATAGTATCCCCTGACACCCACGCCGCTAGTTATCCTGATCTTGGACTTACCGTTGGATCTTGCGATCTCCTCTGCTTTGGATACCAATTCGCGTCCGAATCCACGATGTTGCCAATCCTCTCCGTCCTTGCCGATCTCGGCCATCTTGCCGAACACCTTCAGCTCACGGATGGTGGCGCATTCGTTGTCATCGACCCTCAGACGTACGTAACCGATCAATGCGTCTTCGTATGACAGATTGATGAAATGCTCCGTGCCTCCGGATGCCTCGTAGGTCAGATCGCCCATGATTATCTTGGACTCGTCGGTCAGCGACACATCGTTGTGCCCGACCTCTCTGCATCTTATACACCTGCATTCCCTACCTGTCTGTTGCAGCCTGTCGTGAACGAGTTCGCGGATGTTGCTCCTCAGTATCCCCGCGGCTATCTGCGGTGCGGGTATATCGCGTTGGATCCTCTGTATCCTGACGTATCCGGGAACGGTAGATTTCATATCCGCCAGGAGTTCCGTGGCGGTCTCCACATCGTACGGTTCGTACTTACCGTCCTTCCACATGTCATACAGTTTGGTACCTGCGACGACGAGTGTGGTGTAGAACTTCAGCATATCCGGCCTGAAGCTCGGATCGTCGAAGACCCTCCTGAAACATCTCATATCGTTCTCGGGATCGGAACCCGGGAGGCCCGGCATTATGTGGTAGCATATCTTCAGGCCGTGGTCCTTACAGCGCTGTGTACCTTCGATGACCTCCTTCACGCCGTGACCGCGTTCCACGGATGTGAGGATGTCGTCATCCAATATCTGCACACCGAGCTCAACCCTCGTGGCACCCAACGACATGGAGCGCTCGATCTGAGCATCATCGAACACATCGGGTCTCGTCTCGACGGTCAGTCCCACGCATCTGTGCTCCGCCGTCTCGTTCCATTCCTGTGCCGTCTCGATATCCGGTGCATCGCGACCATTCATGGCATCGAAACATCTCTTGACGAACCATGTCTGATAATCCTCCTCGCGGGAGGTGAACGTTCCGCCCATGATGATCAGGTCGATCTTATCGGTGATGTGACCGATCGCCTCCAATTGGCCTATCCTCTCGGTGACCTGTCTGTATGGATCGTACTCGTTCCTGCCCGCACGTCTCGCGGCAGGTTCCTTACCGGTGTATGATTGGGGAGAATCGTTCTCCACCCCTCCGGGACAGTACATACATTTCCCGTGGGGGCACGGATACGGGGATGTCATCACGGCTACGACGGCCACACCGCTCAATGTCCTCATAGGTTTCTTCAGGATGAACGGTACGACCTTCTTCCTCTCCTCCGGCCTGACATACTTCAGGATCTCGGAATTGGACGGTACCGTGTTGAGATTGAACTTCTTACATGCCCAGACCTTCTGGTTCTGGAACTTGTCCCGGTCGGTGATGGTCCCGTCCAGGATCATCCCGATGAGATATCTGCTGAACTCCTCCATCTGGGTCATCCGTAGTTCACATCGGTCTTCCTGTCGTCTTCCGATGGTGCTCCGGAATCCAGCACATCGATGAGGACGATCTGCGGGATCGGTATGAATCTCATCTTCCCGCCATCCATCTCGATGACGAGGGCGGAATCCACGCCCAATGCACAATATCCCCTGAAGATGCCTATGGTGTCATCGACATCCGCTACCTTGATGCTGTACCTTCCGCCGATGTTCAGTGTCATCTCGCTGTTGGTCATTGGGATCTCCTCGCTGCGTCGACCATCTCTTGGAAATGCGTCACGGTCTTGCGATAGTTCTCCATGGCCATGTTCACATTGGCCTCGGTGAAGTTCCATGCCTTTGCCAGGTCACCGAATCTGATACGGTATCCCTTGCGGGTCTGTCCGTCGAACACCACATCCATGCTCTCGAGGATGTCCAGCGACTTCAGTTTGTTGATATGCCTGTAGATCGTGGGCTTGGTCGTGGATAGCAATGCCGCCAACTCCTCGACGGTCCATGCCTTGTTCATGTCGCCCATGAAGTAATCCATGAAAAGACGATAGGGTACACTGTCCTTTATCTCGGTCGCTGATGTCTTCGGATCATAACCCTTCGGTATGTAACCGATCTGTATCAGGAAGGTCTCGGCGACGACGTCGATATCACCCACGGAACTCAGCGGGGTATTGCTTACAACTTGAAGTTCGAACATCTCGTACCCTCTATCTATGTGCTTGATAAGTAAAGGTGATTATTTAATTTATCTTGGGTCCAGGATCGTCGTCACCCGTAGAGGTCGTTCTTGACCTTCTCCACCGCACGCATTATACTGGTCGACGGGATGACCGCGGTGACCGGGATGGATACGATCTTCTCCACCGTGGGTGTCACTATCGGTGCACAGACTATGGCCAACGCACCGTCGCGTTCCGCTCTGACGGCAGCGACGATGGCATCCTCGATGGTAGCGACGGGATATTCCCTCAGCGATACGCTGTGACCATCGACATCCACCTTCTTCTCCAGATTCTGCAATACGACATGGGATGCGATGACCGCGATGTAGTCATCCGCATCCGGTTCCAAGAGGTTCTTGGCGGCCTTGACTATCGCACGTATGGTACGGAGATTGGGCTCCCTCCTGTCCTCGAGCATCTTGTACATGGTACTCTGCGATATCCCTGCCTCCTGGCAGAACTCGTTGACGGTCATATCCAACTCGTTGTCCAACATGTCCCTGAAAGCCTTCTGGAAACCGCCCTCCTCCTTCAGCATACCTGTTATCAGATCGTTGACGGACATGCTCACAACCCCTTGACATAATCCGCGGCGGACATGCCTGCGACGGCACCCTCCCCGACGGCCTTGGCCACCTGCCACGGTCTGCCCGTGACATCGCCGCATGCGAACACACCCTTGACCTCTGTGGCGCAATCGCGATCGACCTTCAACGTATCATCGATCTCGGGCATGACATCGATATCCATGGCGAGATCCACGGCCGATTTTGCACCTAGTTCGATGAAAACCCCATCGGTCTCGATGATCCTTCCGGATGACAATCTTACCGACTGTACCTTCCCGTCGCCCTCTATGGACACGACGGAATCCTCGATCGATTCGACACCTGCATCGATGGCCTTACCGACGAGCTTGTCGGATGCCTTCAATGCACCATGCACCCAATATGTCTTGGATGCATACCTGGTCATCAGTTCGGCGGATACCGCCGCTTCGGTATCGTCGCCCACGATGGCAACGATACGACCCTTGTAGAAGTTGCAATCGCATGATGCACAATAACTGACACCTTTCCCGAAGAGCTCTTTCTCACCGGGGACGTTGAGCTTCGCCCTGCTGATGCCTGTCGCTATCACCACGGCCTTGCAATCGACGGTCTCCCCTTCCTCGTCGGTTATGCGAAAACCTCCTTCGATCCTCTCCGTAGATGTGACGTTACATGATCTGCGGATACAACCGAATGCCTCGGCCTGTTCCGATCCGACCCTGAGCATCTCGTCCCCATCGGCCTTACCCGGAAGGCCGAAATAGTTCTCGATATGCGTCCCGTGCATGGCACTGCCGTCCATGCGACCGAACATGATCACGGAGACCTTCTTCCTGGCCGCATGTATGGCGGCCTGGATACCGGCAGGGCCGGCACCGATTATCACTACGTCCGCATTCATGTCTCACGCATTGAGGATCGCTTCTCTCAATGCCTCTGCGGTACGTTCGGGGCTGTAACCGACTATCGTACCGACCTGTTTACCGTTCTTGAAGATCAGCAATGCGGGGATGGATTGGATGTTGAAGCTGAGTGATACACCCATATTCTCATCCACGTTCAGCTTACCGACCGCGATATCATCCTGCGATATCTCCGCCAGCTTCTCGATGACCGGTCCCATCCTGAGGCACGGTTTGCACCAGGGTGCCCAACAATCCACCAATGCGAATCCCTTGCTCTTGATGAAATCGTTGAAGTTCTCGTCAGTGACCTTCGCTGCGAAATGCACCTCTTCCTCCTTCTTCTTGCCACCCTCGATGACACCGTCATCCGCGAGGATCGAGATGATCTCCTCCTTGGGTCTGAGACCGACAAGGGGATCCATCATGACCTTGTCCTTGAAGATCAGGAGCGTGGGGATGGCATTGATCTCGAACCTTGCCGAGATCCCGGGATTGTCGTCGGTGTTCAGCTTGGCGACGGCCACCTTCCCTTCGAGATCCTTGGCGAGCTCCTCGATTATGGGGCCCATCCTCCTGCACGGACCGCACCAGGGTGCCCAGCAGTCGATCAGTACGCACTTGTTCTCCTCTATGAATTTATCAAACGTCGATTCGTTGAGTTCGGTGACCATGTTCGTCCCTCTTGTAATAATAGGCCTTCATTATACTATTAGGATAAATAAGATATCACATGGCTCCATCCCAACCATTATTAACCGAGCCCGTAGGTATGGAGACACGATAGGGATGTTGGATGAGATCAATGATGTGAAAGGACTCGACATCTACGGTCCGGACGGGATCTTCATCGGTAAGGTCGCGGATCTGATAATCGATGTCGATACGAGGGCGATCACCGGGATCTATGTCTCGGAACCGAGTCCCGTGAAAGCGGCCAAGAATGTCCTGATCAAGATACCTTACAGATGGGTGCAATCCATCGGGGATGTCGTGATCCTCAAGACGTTCCCGAAGTACATTGACGGTTCCGGAAAGGTCGTCAATTGATGATCTTACCACAGGGACCCACGATCTCGGGATATTCGCCTATATCGAGGACTATGGAATCCAGGTCCTCGCCGTACAATTCGGATAATTCCTCATGAAGACGCTCGATCCTGTCCGCACCGCGTGTCGCACCCTTCATCAATAATTTATCCACTGAATGGGAGTGCATGACGACCGCATTGTCGCTGACCATGTTGTCGGAGTGCGCTACGATCTTCTCCTCTATGGTCGACGGCATGTAATCTCCCGGAGGGAGACCCATCTCCTTCACGTCCTCCTGATCGAGACCGGCGCCGGTGTGCTTCCTGATTATGTTGACCAACTCATCGGGAAGGCCCAACTCGGCCGCCATATCTGCGCCGACGTTGGCATGCATCACGGAATGGTCCACCGCACGACCGATATCATGCAGCATCGCACCCGCGATGACCAGATCCTTGTCGCAATCTATCCTCTTGATCATCTGTTCCGCCACGGTCCTCACAGTACAGCAGTGGATTATGACCCTCTTGGTGCAACCGGCCTCCTTGAGGATCTCGATGCATTCCGACTCATTTGGATAGTTCGACAACTCTCTTACCCCTTACCGTAGGTATGACCCTTATCTCCCCGCCGTCACGGTCGCTGTACAATGCCTTGCCTTCCGTGAAACGGTCCAGGAATATTGCTAACGCGGCGATCTCCGAATGCGGTTGATTCCCGACGGATATGTTGAAGTCCGCACGCTCGTAGACCTCGATGGGCACCTTCTCGGCACCCACGATTATCATTATGTCCTCGTCCTTCGGGATGTGGGGCAACGCCTCGTCCACCCTCTCGCCGTACATGGTGAGATGAACGACCTTGCCCTTGAAATCCTTGAGGGCCTGCTTCCAGGTGACACCCGTCTTGATGGTATAATCGCCACCGAAACGTTCCACCACGCTTCTGATGTTCTCCTCGAGCTTCGGGTCCTCGGTATCGATATAGATGCCTTTGGCCCCCAATGCCCTCGAGGACAATGCCACATGGGTCGTGACGCGCTTGTCCCTATCGGGACGGTGGCCTATCCTCATTATCCAAATATCGGACATCTCAGAACGCCTACTCTTCGCGTATAAGTTCGATCCTGTGACCGCGGAAATCCATCTTGATGGATCTGCGTACGAGACTCTTCAACATCGTGGATGTCAATCCGAGACTCTCGGCGACATCGCCTGAGAACACTCCATCTTTCCCGACCGCATCCAAAATCTTCTGTTCGATGACCGAGTATTCTTCCTCGCTCATCATCGCCGCCGCGAGAACATCGCTGATCTCGTAGACGGGCCACTGTGCATTGATATGGAAAGATGTGTACGACGTGTGGAACGACTTTTCGGGATAGTTTCCGCCAGTGGAAATCCAGCGACTTTCGACGAGCTTCATCTTCTCGAAGAATATGATAGCATCCTTTCCCTCGGGCCCATATTTCTTCTCGATCTCGTCTACGGTCCTCCATTCCAAGGTCACTTCTTTCAACACATCTCTCTTTACCGGTGTGTCCACAGACCTTAGCATGGGGACAAGTTCCGATGGTTCATTGATGACCTTGATTTTGTTCATAGCCAGTAACTCTAAGGGAAGAAAATATTTAAACCGTTCTGACAAAATACGTGGTTTCTACCCCTAAATCAGTCGATATCGACCGCCTCTTACTAGTGAGGTTTATCTACTACCCCGATAATTCTGGTGACATGACTGGCAAAGTAAAGGCCCCAGAGATGAGATACCAGTGCCTCAAATGCTATAAAACCCACAAGACGGAGCAGGCAGCTCTCGACTGTTGCGGTTCTATGATTCAGGGCTGGGCAATCAACTACAACAAATGGGGAAGAGGCCACTGGTACGGAAGGTAAATCCGTATCAAGACACCTATTTCTCTCTCAGGCCCATAAATGGACCTGATTCCAACATCTATCAGTGGAGGGTATCCCGACATGACGTCCGACAGCATGATCGACAAGCTCATCGATGAACTCGATCTCCTCGAAAGGCACATAATGATGCTCAAGGTGACGAAGGAGAATCAGCCCATCGGGATAATCCGCCTCTCCGAGATACTCGGTATCCCCAAGCACAAGGTCAGATATTCTTTGAGACTCCTCGAACAGGAAGGATTGATCTCGCCGTCGGTGGAAGGTGCACGCGTCACCGATCAATACGACGATTACCTGAAGAAGGTGTCCGCCAATCTGGAGATAATCATGAAGATGGTGGAGAGGCTCAAGGAGAAGCTGTCCGAGAGTACCGAATGATGTGCGGCCACATATCGTGGGTCGTGCCGTCAGAATATCAAGCGCAATGCTTTAATATCACCCATCCATTGCGAGACATACTGCCGTTGTAGCTCAGTAGGTAGAGCGTGTGACTGTTAATCACAAGGTCCAAGGTTCGATCCCTTGCAACGGCGCCATACTTGTTCTTCGATCCTACTTGCATTTGTTCGGATTCCAGAAGTCGCTATGTTTATATTCATTGTGATTTTAACCCCTTTCTACGGGCCTGTAGCTTAGTATGGTGGAGCGTCCGGCTCATAACCGGATGGTCGTCGGTTCAAATCCGGCCAGGCCCACCACCCAATTATCATACATCATCTTTCAGCGTGCCTTCGATCGTCAACAATGCGATCTTTCTGTCCACGCCGCCGGCATATCCCGTCATACTTCCATCACTGCCTATGACACGGTGACACGGGATGATGATCGCGATCGGATTCTTACCGACGGCATTACCGACAGCCTGGGCGGACATCCTCGGAATGCCTCTTCTCTCGGCGATCGTCCTTGCGATCGCCCCATATGTCGTCGTGCCGCCATATGGTATTCTGCCGATCTCGTCCCATACGCTCATCTGGAACGGAGTGCCGATCGGGTGCAATCTCACATGTATGTCAGGCACATCGCCCCGGAAATATGCATCCAGCCACCCCATGGCATCATCGATGACATCATCACATGAGGGATCCACATCCTGAATGTGGCATTCCTGATCGAAATACAATCCGGTGAGGCCGATATCATCTGCGGTCAGGACGATCCTGCCCAACGGGGAATCATAATACGCCCGGGACATGGACGATCATTCGCCTCTGCGACGCCTCTCCTTGAATCTCTCGAACTTCTTCTTCTCCGAGGACATGTACATCCATTTGATCGGAGGGAATATCTTGAAGAGGACCATGGCCACACGGAACAATCTCGACGGGAACACCCTCTTCTTCCCCTTCTCCAACCCCTTGATCAGTACGGAGGCGACATGCTGCGGTGTCTGTAACGGATACGGCTTCTCGATGTATGTGTCGGATGCGGCCCTGAAGAAACCCGTGTCCGTGGACACCGGATACAGGACGGTCAGTTGCACATTGTCATCCTTCTCCAGACGGATCGCATCCTGGAAACCGTTGATCGCGAACTTCGTGGATGTGTATAACGTGAAACCTGGCATCCCCATCAATCCCATGGCGGAGTCCGTCACGGCGAATATGCCCTTCGATCCATTCAGATGCTTCACGTACATCTGATAGGAATATATCGGCGAGTGGACGTTGGTGCGGAATATCCTATCGATCCTATCCCAATCCGCATAATCCATGCTCTCATAGTATGGGAATCCTGCGTTGGCGATGAAGAGATCGATCCTGTCGAAGTGCTTCGAAGCCTCCTCGAATATCGTATCCACACCCTCCTTCGACGAGACATCGCATCTCAGAGGTATGATGCCGTGGATACCCTGGAGCTGATCGGTGTTGATGTCCACGGCCAATACCCTGTTACCCTTCCAGAGGAGCGACAGCATCACCTGGTATCCGATACCGCTGTTCGCACCCGTGATCACCACGTTCTTGTTCTCGATCGCTGCCATGGTCGCACTCTCATACCCTGGGGTTGTGATATCTCCTTCTGCCCTTCGTCAGGAGTCCGAACTCTATGGCACCCTGGGGACATCTGTTGATGCATGAGCAGCAACGGAGACATCTCTTCTCATCCCATGACGGCACATCGTCATGCATGACGATCACACCGTCGGGACATATGTCCGCACATAATCCGCAACCAGTACATGAATTGGTGGTATGGAACTTCCCGGTCCTCCTCCCGTATACGTGCATGGGTCTCGCGATGTGACCGAACATATCCTTGAGGATGCTGTGCTGCACACCTACATCCTCCCTGCGACCGGATCTTACGATCTCCGAGATGTGATCCATCGTCCTATCGGCATCATCGAGTATCTCCTCCGCACGTTCGGGTGTGGGGGGTTCGAACAACAGGACGTAGTTCTCCGGCATAGGGATACCGTAACGGTTCCTGACCTCGAATCCTTTGGATGTTATCTCCTTCTCGAACGAATCCATAGCGGCACCCGGGAATGTGCCGAAGTTGATCATCACATCGATCTGCGGTCTCCTGTTGAATGTCATGCGATCGATGAAATCCTTCACGTTCAACGGCATACCGTAGAAGTAGACCGGGGATACGATGAATACGATCTCGTCATCCCTCAACGTGTATCCGCAGTTCCCTCTCAGCTCGGCGGCGATGTCGTAGACCGCATCTCCGGTGATGTCATGGAGTTTCTGTGCCAGATATCTGGAGTTGCCTGTGGCCGAGAAGTAGAATATCATGTGCTCACAACCTGGACATGACCTCTTTGAGGTATTCGACATCGTCTTCCGTATTATATCTTGACAACGATATCCTGAGTGCCGACAGGGATTCACTCGGGGTCAATCCAAGTGCGGACAGTACGTACGACGGTTCCGACGAACCCGCCGAACATGCGGATGCCGCGGATGCGGCGATGCCTTCCTTGCTCAGCTTGATGACCATGTCCATCCCCTTGGAACCGTTATCGAACCTGAAGTGTGCGTTGTTGCACAATCTCCTGGGACCTGTGGGTCCGTTGAGGTGCACCCCGTCCAATGACAGCATGTCATCGATTATGCGATCCCTGAGCTTCGTCATCATCCTGATGTCCTCATCCATGGTGGACATGGCCAACTCGGATGCTTTACCGAGCCCCACTATGCCCGGGACGTTCTCGGTGGAGGATCTCAATCCCCTCTCCTGACCTCCGCCGAAGTTGATCGGTATTATCGGCACATCCTTGCCGACGAACAGGGCACCTATCCCCTTGGGTGCGTGGATCTTGTGACCTGACAGTGATAAGAGATCGATACCGTCCTTCCTGACATCCAACAGCATCTTAGTGTATCCCTGCACAGCATCGGTATGGAAGAACGAACCGTGCTCGTGGGCCACCTTGGCCAATTCCCTGACGTCCTCGATCGTCCCCACCACATTGTTGGCGGACATGACCGACACCATGCACACATCATCGCCCATGGCATCATCCAACACCGACGGGTCGAGATATCCGTCATGGTCCACTCCGAGGACCGTGAGCTTGAAACCTCTCCTCTTCAACTCTTCGCATGCCTCCAACACCGCCTCATGCTCTATCGCGGTGGTGATTATCCTATCCCTCCCGCTGTCCTTCTCCTTGCATGCGCCCATCACACCCAGTAGGGCGAGGTTATCGGACTCCGTACCTCCGGACGTGAACGTTATCTCCGAAGGATAACATCCCAACGAATCGGCGACCTGCTTCCTCGCTGTACGTACGGCCTTGGCGGCCTGATCGCCGAGATAATGTATGCTGCTCGGATTCCCGTACTCCTCTTTGAGGAAGGGCATCATCGCGTCAAGGACCTCCGGTGCGATCCTCGTCGTGGCGCTGTTGTCGAAGTAGACTCTACGAGAGGTCATGTCGGCCAGATTGCCATGATAGCTCATAAAACAATGCCAAAGGGCCCAAAAAATAAACGTAGAAATATTACGAAAATCGTAGTCAAATCGTGTGGCTATGTCCTCTTTCTACGAAACTACTTATACTCTCAAATTATCCGAACCTCAACACACGGACGACCCTATGAATATAAGGTAGTCCTAAAAATTCGAAGGAAAGATTCATATGAGCAACGATGGACCCACACTCGTCAAGATGCCTCGTATCCAGAAGGAGCTTGCCCAATGTCAGATGTGCGGATACTGTATCGACGTATGCGAAGCACACAGGCAGACACCCTGGGAGTCAGTCACCGCAAGAGGAAAGATCTACTACCTCAACCAGCTCGATAAGGCCGGAACAGGTAAGATGGATAAGCTGCTCGGAAGGAAGGTAACACTCAGCCCCGAGTTCGTCGATGCCATGTACAAATGTACTGGATGCGGCAACTGTGAGGAAGTGTGCCATGCGAAGATCGAACTCGTAGCACTCTGGGAGAAGATCAGGACATGGATGGCAAGATACGGTGTCGCACCCCTCCCCGTCCACAAGAAGCTCGAAGCGAGCATCGCAAAGAACGGTAACCCCTACGGCGAGCCCAAATCCAAGAGGGACGCATGGTGGCCCGAAGAGGTCAAGAGGGTCACACCCCCGGATGCGGTATTCTTCGCAGGATGTACCGGTTCATACAGGATGCAGGGCATCCCCAAGGCAGCGGTCAAGGTCCTCGACAGGGCAGGCGTATCGTTGAACTGCCTCGGTGAGAACGAGGTCTGCTGTACATCACCCCTTCTCAGGACAGGTATCGACCTCCAGACATTGGAAGCAGCCAAGGAGACCGTCACCAAGGCTGACGGAATCGGTGCGAAGGATATGATCATGTCATGCTCCGGATGTTACAAGACGGTCTCGAGCAACTTCGTGGAGTACTACGGAAAGCCCGGACAGAACGTCTACCACATCACACAGTACGTCGACAAGCTCATCGCACAGAGGAAGCTCGCACTCCCCAACGAATTCAAGGCCAAGGTCACATACCACGACCCCTGTCACCTCGGAAGGCACTCGAAGGTATTCGAGGAGCCCCGTAACATCCTGAAGAAGATCAAAGGAATCGACTTCGTCGAGATGGACAGGAACAGAGAGAACTCTAGGTGCTGCGGTGCAGGTGGAGGATACAAGTCAGCGTTCAACGACTTCGCGGTCAACATCGCTGCCGAGAGGATCAGAGATGCAGAGAAGGTCGGTGCCGACATCATCGCCACCGCATGTCCGTTCTGTGTGCTCAACCTCAGGGCCGGAGCGAAGAAGATCAACTCCAAGATCAAGGTCATGGATATCACGGAGATCCTCCTTCAGGTGACGGATCCCGAAGGTCCCAAGGTCATCTACCCCGTAGGTGAACCCCCGAAGGCCGTTGAGCCGGAACCCGAAGTGAAAGAGGAACCCAAAGCAGTGGCACCTGTCGCTCCCGCAGTCGAAGAGAAGAAAGAGGAGCCGGTCGCTGATACAAAAAATGAGGTCCCTCCTGTAGAGGAGGAGCCCAAGGAAGAGCCCGTAGAGGAACCCAAAGAGGAAGAGGTCGTCGAAGAGACGGTCGATGAGACCGAGGAAGAGGACGACGGCGAGGACTACGACTTCGATTTCGCAGTCACCCCTGAGGATATCGTCAGAAGGGCCGCATGGAACAAGGGCCTCAGATGCAGAAGGAACTACGGTCCCTACAACATACCCGTAGCGTTCGTCAAGAGCAAGGTAGCCGTCATCGTCGGTCCCGAAGGGGATCTCGACAAGGCCAAGCTCGAGGAGGAAGGCTGGGCCGTACTCCACTTCGACGAGGAGAAGATCACGGATGGAGCTGAAGAGGCGGCACTCATCAAGAACACCGTCAAAGAGAACCTCCGTGCCCTCAAGAAGAAGAAGACCAAGAAGAAGAAATGAAACTTTAATGTCGGGCGTAAGCCCGACCATTCTTTTCTATGCCATTCGATAATCTGTCACCTGCGATCGTCGACGTCCTGAAGGGACATGGCATAACCGAACCCACAGAACCCCAGAAGGATGCCATACCGAGGATCCTCAGAGGGGAGAACATACTTCTCGTAGCCCCCACGGGTATCGGTAAGACCGAGGCCGCCATACTGCCGGTCCTCCATGAGATATACAACAGCAAAGGGAAATCCGGGATCAGATGCATCTACGTCACGCCACTGAGGGCATTGAACCGCGATATGCTGAAGAGGATGGAGGATTACGGCAAATCATTGGACATCACCGTTGGCGTGAGGCACGGCGACACACCGGCCGCCGAGCGTAACAGACAATCCCTACACCCCCCGGAGATCCTCATAACCACGCCCGAGACGCTCCAGGTGATGTTCACCGGGAAGAGATTGATCAACCATCTGAAGAACGTGGAGTGGTTCATCGTCGATGAGATTCACGAACTGGCCACCACCGAGAGAGGGGCACAGATGAGCGTCGCCATGGAGAGGCTCACCGCATTGGCCGGTGAATATCAAAGGATCGGACTTTCCGCCACCGTCGGTAACGTGAATGCGGTGGCAAGATTCCTATCCGGGATCAAGAGGGATGTCAAGATATGCAAACACGACACCTTCAGAAGCTATGAGATAGATGTGGAATGCCCCAAGCCCTGCGAGGATCCCGTATTGTTGGATAAGCTGCAATGCGACCCCGATATGCTGGCCGTCATGCAGAGGGCCAAGGAGCTGATAGAGAACGGCAGATCGACGCTGTTCTTCGTCAATACGAGGGAGACTGCAGAATGGATGGCTGCGAGATACCACATCTGGGATGAGAACATGTCAATAGATGTCCACCACGGTTCGCTCTCCAAGGAGAACAGGATGGACATGGAGGACAGGTTCAAGAGGGGTGACATCAAAGCATTGGTCTGCACCTCATCCCTGGAACTGGGTATCGATGTCGGAAGTACGGATCTCGTGATACAGTACAACTCGCCGAGACAGATCTCCAGGATGATACAGCGTGCCGGACGTGCCGGACACCGTGTCGGGGAGAAGATACGTGCGAAGATCATCGCCACATCCCCGGACGAGGTATGCGAATCGTTGGTCGTCGCAAGGAAGACCGATACGAAAGAACTGGAGAACAAGGTCGGAAGGCCGTGTCCCCTCACCGTGGTCGCCAATCAATTGATCGCGATGACCATGAGCGGTCGCGTGACCAGGGACGAGGCGTTCGCGTTCTTCAAGAGATCGTACATATTCAGGGACCTGAAGAGGGAGGAGATGGATGCCGTCCTCGAACAACTGAAATCGATCAAGATGATATTCGAAGATGATGATGGTTTCAAACGTTCCAAGAAGGGGATGAACTACTTCTACAGCAACATATCGATGATCCCCGACGAAAGGAACTACATGATCAGGGACATCAGCACCAGAGCCATCGTCGGTACCCTGGACGAGAGTTTCGTGGCCACATTCGCCGAGCCCTATGCGATGTTCATCGCGAAGGGAAGGACGTGGCGTATCGTGGAGATGAGGGAGGACGAGATACTGGTGGAGGAGACCGGAGAGATAGGTTCGGTACCCTCCTGGGCGGGTTCGGATATCCCCGTACCGTTCGATGTTGCAATGGAAGTAGGCAGGTTGAGGAGGCTGCTGAATCTGGATGATTATCCCGGAGATGATGATGCGAAACAACGCGTACGCGAGTTCATCGCCGAACAAGAGGGTTACCCCATACCCACGGATAAGCTGATCACGATAGAGATCGGCGACCGTCTCGCCATAGTGAACGCATGCTTCGGGACACGCGTGAACGAGACCCTCGGTAAGATATATGCCGCATTGCTCACCGCACGTCTCGGAGAGAGCGTCGGTGTATCGACGGATCCGTACCGCATAATGATAGAACTACCGAGGAACATCGATAAGAACACGCTCGTGAACTCGGTGACGGCCGTGAAACCTGGTACGGTGGAAGGGTTGATCAGATTGACGATCAACAACTCCACGTTCCTGAAGTGGAGGTTCGTGTACGTCGCGAAGAAGTTCGGCATAATCGAGAAGGATGCCGACCATCGGTTCATGAACTTCAACAGACTGTTCGAGATGCATCAGGATACACCCGCATACACAGAAGCGTTGAACAAGGTGCTGTGGGAGGACCTTGATATAGAGAACACCGAGAAGGTGGTCGGTATGATCGCGAACGGTGAGATCGGGATAGAGGTCTCCAGGATGTCCCCGATGGGGATGGAAGGCATCACGAGATCCAAGGAACTGATGCAGCCGTTGCGTGCGGACCATTCCATCCTGATGGCGTTGAAGAAGAGGTTGGAGGATGAATTGATGTATGCCTCGTGCCTCAGATGCAGGACACAGTGGAGGGTGAGGGTGAAGGATGCTCCCAAACGCTTCATATGCCCGAAATGCGGCGGCAACATGGTCGCCGTCCTGAAGGAATACGACAGGGACAAGATCAAACTCTTCGCCAAGGATGAATTGACTGATGAGGAGAAGAAGGACACCGCACGTGTCGCCAGGATCGCCAACCTCGTCAACGAGAACGGGAGGAGGGCATGCATGGCACTGGCCGGCAGAGGTGTCGGTCCGGATGCCGCATCCAGGATATTGCGTACGATGCATGTGGACGAGGACGATTTCTTGAGGGATATCCTCGGTGCAGAGGTGCTTTACGCAAAGAATAAGAGATTCTGGGATTGATTCAGAGGAGGTCGCCCTTCTTGGTGAACTCCTTCTTCTTCTCCGGTGGTTCGATAGGTTTCAGATCCACCACGGTCTTCGCCAGGAATCCCTTGGATATGACATAGACCTCCGAGGATGTTGGTCTAGATGCATCGGGCGAATGTACCTTCACGCTCTGGAAACGCTTCTCCAACTCCCTCTTGAGCTGGGGGAACATATCTCCCATGAAGACCTTCATGACCATCTTGCCGTCCTTCTTGAGGATCCTGTCGCATACGTTCACAGCGAACATGCACAGATGGATCGATCTTGCGTGATCGGTGGCGTATGCTCCGGCTATGTTGGGTGCCATATCGGACAATACGACATCCGCCTTCCCGCCGAAACTCTCCAACAGCTTCAGCATCGTGTTGTCGTCGGTTATATCGCCGAGGATGGTCGTGACACCTTCCATGGGTTTTATCGGTCTGAGATCCACGCCGATGACCTTACCGGATTCGCCGACACGCTCCCTGGCGACCTGTAACCACCCTCCGGGTGCCGCTCCCAGGTCGACGACGGAGTCCCCTTCCTTGAAAATGTTGAAACGGTCGTCTATCTGCATTATCTTGAAGGAAGCCCTCGAACGGTAATCGAGCTTCTTCGCGAGTTTGTAATAATGCTCGTGGTGCCTCTCGTCGAGCCACCTCTCATGCAACGACATACCACTCCTTACCCCGACCTACGCTTTATCGGTTTCGTCCGATCGTCGGTGATATGCGTGACATTCGATACCGTCACCATGCCCGGTGACGGATCAGACCTCGACATTGGGATTGCGATACTGTCCGTGTCCCTTCGTCCTGTCATCGTACTGTATGGCGAATCTGGGGCAACGATGCAGACAGCCCAGGCACATGACGCACTTGTCCGTGGTCCATACGGGCCTCTTGTCCTTCATCTCGATCGCACCGACCGGACACCTCTTGACACACAGTCCGCAGCCGATGCATGTATCCTCCACATGAAGATGCGAGGTCCTCCTCATCTTCTCATAGTTCGCATACACGAACCTGCCGATGGGTGCCGGCATCCCCCTCTGCATGAAACCACCGACCTTCCTCTCGTCTATCATCCGGACGATATCATCGATCTGCCTCTCGGTGTCCTTGGTCCACCTGTCCACCTTCTCCTTCTTCGAGAGATCGAATATGACCGTCCATGTATCCACCATCCGTACGCTGTAGAATGCTTCGATGCACGGCTGAAGTTTCTTCGCCATCGCCATGGACGATCCCGGAGTGGTGCCGTATGTCGAGATATAGAACACATAATCCGCCTCTATCTTCGATCTACTAAGAAAATCGACGACTATGGACGGAAGTCCCCATGAATATGTCGGGGCCACTATCCCGATCACATCATCCTCCAATTCGAAACGGCCCTCTCCGATCAGATCCGGAATGGATAGAAGTTCATCACCATCCTTGACGATCCTGGTGGCCACGTATTTCGAGTTGCCTGTTGCGGAGAAATATGCGATGATCATCCCATCTCACCTATCGTCGTGCCATCCACCATCCGTGTGTATATGGTTTGCCCCCATCACACCTGATGGATCGGATCTCACGATCGCTGTTCTTTCATCTCGTCGGGATGCAGATACTGTCCGTGACCTTTGGTGTTGCTGCCGTACTCTATGGCGTTCACGGGACAGCGATGATAGCATCCGAGGCACATCACGCACTTATCCGTGGTCCATACCGGTCTGCCGTTCACCATATCGATGACCTTTATCGGACATCTCTTGGCGCACAGCATACAACCGATGCATGCATCGGTCACGATGAGATTCTTGGTCTCCCTCGCCCTGTCATAGACGCGATAGTTGAACTTCGCCAGGAATCTCGGTTTCTTCTTCCTGATGAAGTTACCTTTGTCCCTGTTCCTTATCCTCTCGATGATCCCGTCTATCTCCTTGTCGGCCTCGGTGTTGATGGACTGTATCTTACCCTTGTCCTTGAGGTCCACCACGGGTGCCCACGAATCGGGCATCCTTACGCCGAACTTTGCATCCAATCTCAGATTACGCTGTTCGAGGATGTCCTCCATCATATCCGCCGACATGCCCGAGTTGTCACCGTATGTCGATACGAAGAAGAAATAGCAATCCTCGTCGAAATACAGCTTGACGGTCCTGAGGAACTCGTCCATTATGGTCGGTATGCCGTAGAAGTATGTGGGGCAGACGATACCGAATACGCCTCCCGAACGGGCCTCGATATGCTTCTCCAGCCTGAGTTCCTCTACGGAACGTGCCCAATCATCGATCCCTGTCGCGATCCTGTGCGCCACATGTTTGGAGTTGCCGGTAGCAGAGAAGTACACTATCATAACGGGATGCCTCCTTAACGAATCACAACCGCTAACATAATCTATAAAGTCATTGGCCCTATCCTTATGACGGAGATACCATGCCGGAGAATTGGACCTATGCCAAAGCAGGCGTCAACATAGATGCGAAATCGAGTGCCATCGAATCACTTGTCAAGGAACTCAAGTTCAAGAGGGAAGGCATAGGACAGATGGTCCGCATGAAGAATCTCTTCGCGAGTCTGATCGACTTCGGCGACAACTACCTCACGATGGCAACCGATGGTGTCGGTACCAAGCTCCTCGTGGCAGAGGAATTGGGGGTGTGGGATACCGTCGGTATCGATTGTATCGCCATGAACGTGAACGATACCATATGCGTGGGAGCCGAACCCATGTCGTTCGTCGACTACATAGCGATCGACAGACCCGATGATGCGATAACCGAGGCCATCGGAAGAGGCCTCCAAAAGGGTGCAGAACTCTCCAACATGGAGATCGTGGGCGGGGAGATCGCGGTATTGCCGGAGATGGTGAACGGTGTCGACCTCTCGGGTACGTGTCTCGGTTTCGTACCGAAGGACAAGATGATCACGGGACAGGCCTGTAAGAAGGGCGATGTGATCGTATCGCTGAGATCATCGGGCATACACTCCAACGGTCTCACCCTTGCGAGGAAGGTGTTCGAGAACTCGGGATACGGCATGAAGGATAAGGTGTCCGGTCTCAGCGGGACCGTTGGGGAGGAATTGCTCACACCCACGGAGATCTATGTGAAGGAGGTCCTCGACATCATCAGGAAGTTCGAGGTCCACGGATTGGTGGACATAACCGGCGGAGGATTGAGGAATATACTCCGTATGAACCAATCATGCAGATACATCATAGATGATCCGATAGAACCCGCACCCATCTTCAAGAAGATACAGGAACTCGGTAACATAACGACCGAGGAGATCTATCAGACGCTCAACATGAGCATGGGATTCGACATAATCGCACCTGCGGATGATGCGGAATCGATCGCGAATGAATATGACAATGCATTCGTCGTAGGTCGTGTCGAAGAGGGTAAGGGAGTCCTCTTCGAACCCGAGAACATACTCTACGAGCATTACTGATCCAACATCGCGTGCAACGCACCGGTGACCGCACCCAATGCGGTACATGTCTCCAGTGAATACTTACCGTCGGTGATGTCGAGATTGTACTTGGGTATGGAAGCAGGACCCTTCGGTACGCCGTGCGGTCCGAGACCGAATACGAGGAGGATGCTCTGACCGTTGGATACCATATCGGCCGTCTGACGCAGCGTTATGGATTTCTTTCCATCGGGTTTGCTGGTGGTCAGTATGGGCTCGCCCAACTGGGGCGGGAATCCCCTCTCGGGGTACGGGAAGCTCAGGAACCTGCCCAACTCAGCAAGGTCCATGAAATAGTCGCCGTGGGATCCGATGCTCGTGGTACCGGCGACCCATTCGGCCAGCTCCTTGGGTTGCTTGATATCCTCAGGGAACGGGAATCCGAAGAGTGCCAGATTCATATTGAATGCCATGGCCAATCCTCCGACCCTCGCGATGACCCTCCTGTGGGGTTCGCGGAACTTCTGTGAATCGTATGAATTGTACAAACCGATGGTGATCCTTCCTCTTCCCATGATACTCAATCCTCGTACGGTCTAGCCATGATGGCCCTAGCGTCACCATCGACATAGATCTCCATGTCCGGATGCTGTTCGCGATACCTCTCCATCATCGACATTATCTGCGATAGTGTCAGATTAGGGTCGCTCACATCCATCAGGACCGTGTCCATGTTATCAACCTGTATGAATGCTCTAGAATGGTAAAAAGGGATTGGTGCCGCGAGCCGGGATCGAACCAGCGACTTCATGATCTTCAGTCATGCACTCGTACCTGCTGAGTTACCGCGGCGTAAACCTCCCAATGAAGAATCTATATTAAAAGTTGATGGAAGAGGGTGGGTGAAAACCACCCGTTTCAACGGCCTTTGGAGCCTTCATCCGCCTCGGAACTGCCTGGAACATACTCCACGTGCTCATAATCGATGACCTTCTGCGGCCTGGTCATGAAATACGCGGACAATGTCGTCAGCACCAGCAATGCCACCGAACATCCGATCAGCGTCGTCCTGAAGGTATCTCCCTCGGACATGATGAGGAGGATGAGGATCGCCAGGACGGCGATCCATTCGATCGCGAACAGGAGCTTAATCACTGCGTTCCTCGTCATCGTCATCACTCACGGATGATATGGCCTGGAGCGCGATGATCTTGTCGTCGTTGCGCATATCCATTATCTTGACTCCTGCAGCGTTACGACCGGTCACACGGATGTCAGAGACCTTTATGCGTATCATCTTGCCCTGTTTGCTGGTGACCATAAGCTCGTCATCGAGCGATACCTTGAGGACCGCCACGACGGAACCGTTCCTCTCGGTGGTCTTCATCGTGATGACACCTTTGGAACCGCGGTGCGTCTTACGGTACTCGTCGACGATGGAGATCTTACCGAATCCGTTCTCGGATACGGAGAGGATCATGTCGTCCGGCCTCACGATGGTCATACCCACGACCTCGTCGCCACCGGTGAGCGTTATACCTCTCACACCCATGGTATCCCTGCCCGTGGCACGTACCTCGGATTCGTCGAATCTCGCTGCCTGTCCGTCCTTGGTGGCGATCACGATCTCGTGCGTCTCGTCCGTTATGCCCGTACCTATCAGCTCATCGCCATCGTCGAGTTTGATTGCCTTGATACCCTTGGCCCTGATGTTGCCGTATGCACTGAGGGTCGTCTTCTTGATCACACCCATCTTGGTGCAGAACACCAATGACCTGTCATCGGTGAACTCCGATACGCTGATGGTGTTGACCACCTTCTCCCCTTCCTCGAGGTCGGGGATCATGTTGACGATCGGCTTACCCTTGGACTGTCTGCTTCCCTCCGGGATCCTATATCCCTTGAGCCAATGGAGACGTCCCCTGTCGGTTATGAACAGGAGATAGTCGTGAGTGCATGCGACGAACATATTCGCCACATCGTCCTCATCCTTGGTCTGCATACCGATGAGTCCGACGCCTCCGCGTCCCTGCTGCTTGTATGTCCTCAGCGGGATGCGCTTGATGTAGTTGTCCTTGGTGATGGTGATGACCACATCCTCCTTGGGGATGAGGTCCTCCTCGTCGCTGTCGATGACGTTGGGATCGATCTCCGTACGGCGCTCGTCGCCGTAACCCTCCTTCATCTCCGTGAGCTCGTCCTTGATTATCTGAAGCACCCTTCCCTCGTGTGCCAGGATGTCCTCGAGATCGATCATCAGCTTCTTGATGTCGTTGTATTCGCCGATGACGCCGTCGATCTCCAATCCCGTGAGCTTCTGCAGCTTCATATCAAGGATTGCCTTGGCCTGCTCCGCATCTATGGAGAGCAGATTCTGAAGACCCTCCGATGCCTCGTCCGCGTTCTTGGATGCACGGATGAGTTCGATGACCTCGTCCATGCGGTTGATGGCGGCCATCAATCCTTCGAGGATGTGGTATCTCTTCCTTGCCACCTCGAGATCGAATGCCGTCCTTCTCGTGACGACCTCCTTCCTGTGTCCGATGTACTGGTTTATGAGCTCCTTGAGCGTCAGCAGCATGGGCTTGTTGTTCACCAACGCGAGGTTGATGACACCGAACGTGACCTCCATCTGGGTATGTTTGAACAGGTTCTCCAGCACGACCGTCTCCATGGCATCCTTGTGGAGCTCGATGACGATACGCATGCCGTCCTTGTCCGATTCGTCGTTCACGTTGGTGATGCCCTCGATGTCCTTGTTCCTGACCGCATCCGCGATCTGTTCGATGAGCCTCTCCTTGTTGACCTGATACGGGATCTCGTCGACGATTATCATCACTTTACCGTTGGACTTCTCCTCGAAATGGGTCTTGGACCTTACCCTGATCTTCCCGCGTCCGGTCCTATAGGCCGAGACTATGCCTCCGAGACCGTAGATTATACCTCCGGTGGGGAAATCGGGACCTTTGATGAACTGCATGAGCTCCGGCACATCCGCATCGGGATTGTCGATGGCGAACTCGATCGCATCCACGACCTCGCTCAGGTTGTGAGGGGGCATGTTGGTCGCCATTCCGACAGCGATACCCGCGGAACCGTTCACCAGGAGGTTCGGGACCTTCGATGGCAGTACCGTCGGTTCCTTCAACGAACCGTCGAAGTTGTCGGAGAAATCGATTGTATCCTTGTCTATATCCGCCAACATGTCAGCGGACATCTTGGTCAGACGGGCCTCGGTGTAACGCATCGCGGCCGCCGAATCGCCGTCGACCGAACCGAAGTTACCCTGACCGTCCACCAACGGGTACCTGAGCGAGAAGGGCTGTGCCATCCTCACCATCGCATCGTATACCGCCGAATCACCGTGGGGGTGGTACTTACCCAACACCTCTCCGACGATCCTCGCCGACTTCTTGTGCGGTCTGTTGTACGGTATGCCGAGGTCGTTCATGGCATAGAGGATCCTTCTGTGGACGGGCTTGAGTCCATCCCTTACGTCGGGCAGCGCACGTCCGACGATGACACTCATCGAATAATCGACATACGAGCGGGACATCTCCCTCTCGATTGGCTGTGTGATGATCTGATCCCTGACGGGTGTATCGTTCTCGTATTCCTCTGCCATGGTATCACACATCCAGGTTGACCACTTCGTGGGCATGTTCGATTATGTATTCCCTTCTCGGTTCCACGGCATCGCCCATGAGTATCGAGAACAGGTGGTCCGCCAACTGTGCATCGGTAATCTCCACCTTCTTCATGAGCCTCCTGGAGGGATCCATGGTGGTCTCCCACAGCTGATGCGGGTTCATCTCTCCCAGACCCTTGTACCTGCTGACGTTGCATCCCTGTCCCAGTTCCTGCGAGGCGGCGGTGAGCTCTGCGTCGTTGTAGCAGTAGATCTCCTTCTTCCCTTTGGCGACCCTGTAGAGCGGGGGCATGGCGAGGAAGACATGGCCTGCCTCGATCAACGGCTTCATCTGTCTGTAGAACAATGTCAGGAGCAATGTGGCGATGTGCGCACCGTCGACATCGGCATCGGTCATGATGATGACCCTGTGGTACCTTATCTTGGTGACATCGAAATCGTTACCGACACCGCCGCCTATGGCGGTGACCAGGTTCTTGATCTCCGCGGATTCCAATATCCTGTCGGGTCTGACCTTCTCGACGTTCAGGATCTTACCTCTGATGGGCAGGATGGCCTGGAACGTCCTGTCGCGGCCCTGTTTCGCCGATCCTCCTGCCGAATCTCCCTCGACGATGTAGAGTTCGCATTTGGTGGGATCCTTATCCGAACAATCCGCGAGCTTTCCGGGGAGTGCGTTGGAATCGAAGACGCTCTTCCTCCTCGCCGTCTCCTTGGCCTTACGTGCGGCCTCCCTCGCCGTGTACGCCTCGACGCTCCTCCTGACGATTATGTCCCCTACCTTGGGGTTCTCCAGGAGGAATTCGGACAGTCTCGCCGTCATGAAGCTTGCGACGGCGGTCTGTGCGATGCTGTTCCCCAATTTGGATTTGGTCTGTCCCTCGAACTGCGGTTCGGGGATCTTGATGCTGACGACGGCTGTGAGTCCCTCGCGGATATCCGATCCCTCGAAGGATATGCCCTTGGCGAATGCCTTGTCCTTGGCGAAATCGTTGAAACATTTCGTCAGTGCCGTTCTGAACCCTGCGAGATGCGTACCGCCCTCGGGGGTGCTTATGGTGTTGACGAACGACACTATGCTCTCGGAGTAATCGCTGGTCCACTGCATCGCGATGTCGATATCGATCTGATTCGCACCGGATGCGTCCGTGTAATCGTATTTCCCATGGAGATAGATGGGATTCGGGTGGATGGGCGTCTTCGTCTTGTTGATGTACTGTACGAACTCCGAGACACCTCCGTCGTAGTGGAACGTCTCCTTATTGCCCGACCTCTTGTCCTCGAAGTTGATGGATACCTCCTTGTTCAGGAACGCCTGGTTGCGGAACCTGTTCTGGAGCGTGTTGTAATCGAACTCCACGGTCTCGAAGATCTCCGGATCGGGTAGGAACGAGATCGTCGTACCCGTCCTGTCCGAATCGCCTATGATCTCGACGGGACCGTCGGGTACACCCCTGTGATATGATTGGCGGAATTTCTTCCCTTCCCTCTCGACCGTCGCGACCATCCAAACGGACAGACCGTTGACGACGGAGACACCGACTCCGTGCAGTCCTCCCGATACCTTGTAGCTGTTCTTGTTGAACTTACCGCCGGCGTGGAGTTCGGTCAATGCCAATTCCAATGCGGATTTCCCTTTCTCGTGCATACCTGTGGGTATACCGCGACCGTCATCCTGTACCGTGCATGAGCCGTCCTCGTTGATCCATACGTAGATCTGGTCGGCATAACCTGCCATGGCCTCATCTATACTGTTGTCCACGACCTCGTAGACCAGGTGATGCAGACCCCTGGTATCCGTACTTCCGATGTACATACCGGGTCTCTTCCTGACCGCTTCGAGACCTTCGAGAACCACTATACTGTCCGCACCGTATGCGGAACCGTTGTTATTCCCATCCATTTGATCACACCTGATGCCCTTGGCATCTCTAACTGCTCCTGTATACTTATAATAATATATAATCGCGCGTGTGTGCGCGTGTGCGACGTGCATACAGGAATCATATGTGATTTAGGTCTAACGAAATATATTTAGTAGCACCTAATTTATATACTATTTAGTCATGACTAAGAATTATGATAACAGGTATTCATTCGAATTCCGGGAGTGGCGCAACCACTCTCAAAGATATCAGAGCCGGCGAGACCGTTCACGTCGCAAAACTGAATGGTAGTGGTCCGGTTAGAAGACATATAATGGACATGGGCATCACAAAGGGATGTACCGTCTTCGTCAGGAAGGTGGCCCCTCTCGGCGATCCTATGCAGATCTCCATCAGGGGATACGAGCTAAGCCTGAGGAAGGCAGAAGCCGAGATGATCGAGGTCGTCTGACAGTTGGAGGTGTCAGAATGGGAATAAGAGTAGCGTTGGCGGGTAACCCTAACAGTGGTAAGACCACACTTTTCAACAAACTCACAGGCGCCAAACAGCATGTCGGTAACTGGCCCGGTGTCACCATCGAGAAGAAGACAGGTACCATACACAAGACCGATGCGGAATTGGTCGACATGCCCGGTATCTATTCGCTCTCGCCTTACACACCGGAGGAGAACGTCACAAGGAACTACCTCGTGGGCGAGTCACCGGATGTCATCCTGAACATCGTGGATGCGTCCAACATCGAGAGGAACCTGTACCTCACATTGCAGCTCCTCGACCTCAACATCCCGATGGTCGTCGCATTGAACATGATGGACGCCGTCGAGAGGAACGGCGACAGGATCGATGTCGATGCATTGAGCGACATCCTAGGATGCAAGGTCATCCCGATCTCCGCATTGAAGGGATCGGGCCTCAACGAGCTGACCAAGGCCGTCGTGGACACAGGTTCATCGAAGATCGCATCGAAACCGATCAAAATGAACGATAGGATCGAATCCTTGATCGATGTCGCTGAGAATGAGATCAGCGACAAGGTCCCCGAGAAGAGTGCCAGATGGTTCGCTATCAAACTCATCGAGAACGATGAGATCGTCTCGACCGAACTCAAGGACTCGAGGAACAAGCTATCCGATGAGATAGGCAAGCTCGAGGCCGAGAATGCAGATGACACAGCATCCATCATCACGGATGCAAGATACAAGATCATCGAGAACATCGTCGTGAAATGCGTCAAGAAGGGCATCAAAGAGAATGCGGAGACGTTCTCGGACCGCGTAGATAAGGTCCTGACCCACAGGATCCTCGGACTTCCGATCTTCATCGCGATCGTTGGTGTCCTGTTCATGGGTATCATCGGTTACGGTGATTACCCTGGTATCGGTACATATTTCACGGATCTTCTCAACGGTTGGATCGAGGAGACCCTTCAGCCTGCTGTTGCGGACTGGTGTGCAAGCATGAATGTAAGCGAAGAGCTCACATCGTTGCTCGTCAGCGGAGTCATAGGTGGAGTGGGTGCCGTCATCGGTTTCCTGCCCCAGATGCTCATATTATTCCTTGCACTCTGTATCCTTGAGGATATCGGATACATGGCAAGGGCAGCATTCATGATGGACCGTGTGTTCAGATACTTCGGACTCTCCGGAAAATCATTCATCCCGCTCCTCGTCGGAATGGGCTGCGGTGTCCCCGGCATCATGGCATCGAGGACCATCGAGAACGAGAGGGACAGAAGGATCACGGCAATGACGGTCACATTCGTACCCTGTGGTGCGAAACTGCCTGTCATCGCAATGATCGCAGGTGCGTTGTTCCACAACAACGGTCTCATCGCATTGTTCGTCTACGTCATGGGTATCGTGTGCGTACTGATCTCGGGAATCATCCTGAAGAAGTTCAAGGGACTCTCCGGAAAGCCCGCACCGTTCGTCATGGAACTACCTCCCTACCACGTGCCCAGCTGGATCAACGTCCTCAAGGGAACATTCGACAGGGGAATGGCATTCGTGAAGAAGGCAGGTACACTGATCCTTCTCGCATCGGTGCTCATCTGGTTCCTCGCAAGTTACAACACATCGTTCCAGTACGTCGGTGACAGCGGAACCACAGGATCCATACTCGAATCCTTCGGACGTGCCGTATGTATCATCTTCCAGCCGCTCGGATGGGAGGACAACTGGCAGTTCACCGTCGGTTCGATCACCGGACTCATGGCAAAGGAGAACCTGGTCTCGACACTCGCGACACTGTTCTCGGTGGATGAGGAAGGAGAGGCCCTGTATGAGATATTGGCATCGATCACGACACCCGCGGCAGGATTGTCGTTCCTGATGTTCAACATGCTCTGCGCCCCCTGTTTCGCAGCAATCGGTGCGATGCACAGAGAGCTCGGTACATGGAAGGCGACGGGATTGGCAGTGCTCTACCAGTGTGTGTTCGCATATGCGGTCGCATCGATCATCTACATCATCGCGTCGCTCTGCTACGGCGAGACGGCAGTGGTATCAGGATGGGTCGTGGCGATCATATCGGTCATCGCCATAGTGGCATTGCTCCTCAAGAAAGAACCATATTCAGAAGATGTGACAGCATGAGTGTAGGAGACATCATCGTCATACTCGGTGTATCCATCGCCGTCATCGCGGCGATGTATGTACTCATCAGCGGCAAGAAGAAGGGTAAGACCTGTTGCAACTGCGGAGGCGGATGCAACGGTTGCAACCAGTCCCTGCTGAAGATGATGGAATCCAAGGATCACAAAGAGTGATCCTCGGAGGATAAACCACTTTGAACAGGCCTGTACGGGTTCGTTCCCGTACACGGCCACTTTTCTTTTCCAGACTTTAAGAAAATCTAATAAATGTACCACAGGATTGCGTATACCGATGTCCACCATAATGCAGGATGCTGCGAACGGAGTAATCACAGAACAGTTCAAGACCATAGCCAAGAACGAGGGCGTGACGGAGAGATTCCTGATGGATGGTATCGCATCGGGGCGTATCGTTGCCCCTTGCAACCCCAAGCACGATCCGCTGCCTGCGGCGATCGGTGAGGGCATGAGCATCAAGGTCAACGTCAATCTGGGGACCTCCAGGGACATGGTATGTCTGGATGACGAACTGAAGAAACTGAAGGTCGCATTGGATTACGGTGCGGATGCCGTGATGGATCTCAGCACCGGAGGGGACATCGATGCGATACGTGCGACCATCCTGAAGGAATGCCCTGTCATGACGGGTTCCGTTCCGATCTATCAGATCGGATTGACGGCCGCCAGGAAGAACGCCGTGGTAGAGATGACCGAGGATGACATGTTCAACGGCATAGAGAAACATGCCAAGGACGGTATGGACTTCATGACCATCCACTGCGGCATCACCATGGAGAACGTCAAATGGCTCAAGAGGTCCGGAAGGAAGATGGATGTCGTCTCGCGCGGAGGTTCGTTCCTCACGGCATGGATATTGCATAATGAAGAGGAGAATCCCCTCTACAAGAACTTCGACTATCTTCTGGAATTGGCGAAGAAATACGAATTCGCATTGTCGTTGGGCGACGGATTCAGACCCGGATGCATCGACGATGCGTCGGATGCCGCACAGATATCCGAGCTCAGGACGTTGGGACATCTTGTCAAGAGATCCCGTGAGGCGGGCGTGCAGGCCATGGTGGAGGGCCCAGGACACATGCCGTTGGATCAGATCGAGGGCAACATGATGCTCGAGAAACAGTTGTGCCACAACGCACCGTTCTACGTCCTCGGCCCCTTGGTGACGGATATCGCCCCCGGATACGATCACATAGTCGGTGCCATCGGAGGGACGATCGCCGCGAAGGCAGGTGCGGATTTCCTCTGCTACCTCACGCCTGCGGAACACCTGTCATTACCGGATGTCGATGATGTCAAGGAAGGATTGATCGCATCCAAGATCGCGGCTCATGTCGGCGACATGATGCGCGGTAAAGGGCATGAGGCCGATACCAAGATGGCCATCGCGAGGAAGAACCTCGATTGGGACACCATGTTCGATGTATGCATCGACCCGGTGAAGGCCAGGGCATACAGGGAACGCGGCTGTACCAAGAAGGAGGACGGCTGTTCCATGTGCGGCGATGTCTGCGCCATCAAGATAGTGAACCAATATCTGAAGTGATTCATTCCTTGATATCAGGTTCCGCTTCTATGGAATCGGGGAGCCCGAATATGATGTCGGATATGCTCTCCGCATTCCTTATGACATCCACGGATGGGGCATAGGGTTCGGCGAATATGCCGGGTATGTTGCATTCCCCATACACATCGCGCGGGATGAATGCGAGATCGGGTTCGACCTTACAGAACCTGACATCCCTGCCGCCTATGCGTCCGCTGGCATCCAACTTGACCCAATTGCCATCGAGATATACCGCATTGTAACAGTGCAGATAGTATCCCTCGCTGTCGTCATCCACGACTGTGAGACGTTGATAACAGAATCCTGCCGGGATCCTCAATGCACGTACCATCGCGGCCAACACCATAGCTTTGGCATCATCCGTACCGATCATCGCCCTGATCGTGGTCGATGCGGTGTATGGGAGCGAGACCGAATCTATGTTCATGGCATTGGTGATGTTGTCACGTACGAATTCGAAGATCGCCTTGACCTTCTCCTCATCCGTCTTGCATCCGGAGATCGTCTGTGCCGTCTCCCTGGTGACGAGCATATCGGTCCAATCCACACATTCAGTATCCTCTAGGAATCTCTCCAATGATTCTGCCATGACGGTTAATCACCGCATGTGTATTCAAACTATCGAGATTCCCCGTCCAGATATCCTCCTTGAAATTTGATATTCTGGACATTCATAGCATCCGTGGCTTATGAATGACCGCATGGTCTGGCAATTCACAAGAAATTTAAGTTAGTACTTTTTATTGCCTTGTGGTGACGTAGATCAAATTTGATGTTTCTGAAATAAAACCGGATGAGGATTTGTCTGTGTCAAGAAAGGTTGTAAGACTCGGTACAAGTAGAAAGACTAAGTTCGAGTCTACGAGCTTATACAACTCTCCATCTTACGCCTTGCTTTTTTAGATAGTCTGAGAATTCATATTCATCCATACCAGACATATCAAGTGCCTTAGAGTAGGATATGGCACCCTTCTTCAGCATAGATGATGCTATCGACGGCATGCTCTTTCTGATTCTTTCCCATACTTCGGAATCATATTTGTATTCAGGGAAGGTTGTATAGATGAAAGCTAGCAACTCGTCCTCCTTAAGTGAGCAGACGAACCTTTTGAAGTCATCAACGATATCTTTGAGTGGTTCCTTCGGTGAAGCCATCTTGGATATCTCCTTTCCCAACTCCGAAACATGACAGTCAGGCAATGAAATCAGCCCATAGTCTGACAATTCCTCCATCTTCTGTTCCACCAGTTGACTGTATGGTCCTTTCTTATGTGGGATGAAGTCCATCTCTTTGAATGCCTCGTCAGAAATTGCGTTCATGGTCAAAAAAAGTAGTTTTTGCATTTTGACCTCGGTTTTGAGATCTTTATCTAAAGCATTCGCTCCATAGAGTATGATCTTATCATGCGAATCCAGATTGCTAAGGATCTTTTCATTCATTTCTGATATGACTTCACTCATAGGCCATCAACAATAGATGCTACGACTATCCCAATACCCTGCATATATACTTGTCCAGGGGGTCGCCGTAAGTTCAACGTTACCGTAAACCCATATAGACACTGAACTCACGACTTACCCAGGTTCTTCAAGCGTGCCTTATGCCCGTGGCCTCGGATATCTCCGAATCCGCCGTACAGAGATCGTCGATGGTCAGGTCGTGGATGTCCGAATGTCCCGACGTCCTCGCGAACGTACGTAATTGGTCCGATATGGCGTTGAAATAATTGGTTACACGCCTTGCTCCCGCTTCCTTATCGAGACGTGATTCCAACTCGGGATCCTGTGTCGCGATGCCCATGGGACAATTACCGGAATCGCATATCCTGTATCTCTGACAACCGAGGGCGATCAATGCCGCAGATGCTATCGCGACCGCATCGGCACCCATCGCCAATGCCTTCATGATGTCCCCACCCGTACGGAATCCTCCGGTGATCACGAGGTCCTGTTTCATCTTGTGATCGTCCATGTACTTCCTGGCTCTTGCGAGGGCGTACACCGTGGGGACGCTTCCGACGTCCTTCAGGAACTTGGGAGAGGAGCCTGTGGCACCTCCGCGTCCGTCTATGGTGATGAAATCGCATCCGGAATGCGATATGAACTCCAGATCCTCCTCTATATGTCCGGCCGCGATCTTCACGCCTATGGGTTTCCCATTGGTCCTCTCACGCAACCTGTCCACCATCGCCTTGAGATCCTTGGGACTCTTTATCTCCGGGAATGAGGCGGGACTTTGGATATCCTCTCCCGCCCTTCTCCCTCTCATCGCCGCGATAACGTCGGTCACCTTCTCACCGGGGAGGTGTCCACCCATCCCCGGTTTGGTGCCCTGACCTATCTTGATCTCCACCGCATCGCATCCCGAGAACGTCGCATCGTTCTCGCTGTACCTGTTGGGGATGTATTCGTAGATGTATCTGTATGAGGAGCACATCTCGTCGCTCAGCACACCTCCCTCTCCGGAGCACATAGCGGTCTTCGCCATGGCACTCCCTCTCGCGAGGGCGATCTTCGCATTCCCGGATAAGGCTCCGAAGCTCATGTGCGATACGTACACGGGCATCTCGAGTTCCATGGGTTTGGATGCATTCTTCCCGATGACCGTACGTAAGGACACATCATCGCTCTCCTCCAACGGCTTCTTTGCCAATTGGGCGCCTAAGAACAGTATGTCCGAGAACTTAGGGACTGGGAGGAGCGTGTCCATCGGTTCCGAGGGGTTCTTCCCGGTGAGTGCCATCTCCCTGATCTCGTCGAGTATCCCGCCGTCGCATCTGACGAGTTTCGGATCGAGCGCGATATCGATGTCGTCGCTCTTCTTCTCCGGTTCGATGGTCTTGCACGGAGTATCGGTCGTCGGTGCGCATTCGTCGATCGGATAGTATTTCGACTTCGGTTGACGGCAGAGAGGGCAGACCCAATCGTCGGGAAGGTCCTCGAATCTGACGCCTTCCTTCTCCTCGTCGTATATCTCTCCGCATACGCTGCATCTGTACTTCGTCATGGTGTTAAGACGGGATTACTTCTATTTAAAGGACTGAGGGAGACCGTACACATACCCGAAATCCGTTGAACGATACGGTCACCGTTCCGGATATGATGTCCGGGACGGTAATCATAGTATTCCTTCCCAGATCATATGTGACATCGCACGCGTGAACGGGGAATTGTAATAGATATCGTTAGAACAGATTGGAGCCGCTGACGAGATTTGAACTCGCGACACTTCTGATTACGAATCAGACGCTGTACCGGGCTTAGCCACAGCGGCTTCTGAGAGTACAATGAAGTCGAACATTTAAAGATGATGGCGATAGGACGGTATCCGCACGTTGAAGTTGGCTTCATACACCACCATAACATGCGGAATATGCGTATCAGAACATATCCCTGAACACGACCGCATCCTTCTCCTGTAACGGAGACTCGCAGATGAACGTGCATTCCTGCTTCGTATCCCTGAGCACGTTCGCCAACAGTTGGAGGTCGGGGTCCTTCGCTTCCAATGGTAGGTGTGATATCTCGCCTTTGTCACCGTACTTTATGCAACTGATGTGGAAATGTGCGATATCCCCGGATAATTTGAAGAAATCGTCCGTTAACGATCTCATGTCATCCTCCGTCCTGAGCCAACCCATGTCGCGTGCGTGAACATGGGCCACATCCAACACGGGATGCGCACCATCCACGGAATCCATGACCTCTCCGATCTCCTTCAGCGTTCCCCACTGACCCTTCTTGCCCATGGTCTCGATACCGAGGATCACATCCCTGATCCCCTCGTCGTCCATGACATCCTTGCATTTGGAGAGGCCCTCGATCACGGATTGTGTTGCTGTCTCGGGATGCTTCCCGTACGAGGCCGCATGTATCACTATCAGATATGCGCCGAGATTGTGCGCTGCACGGACGGTATCCATGACCCAACCTATGCTCTTGTCCCTGGTCTCCTGTGTCTCGGAGTTGAACGATATGAAATACGGAGCGTGACAACTCAGTCTTATGCCCCTGTCCCTGGCCATCTGACCTACGTTACGTGCCTTCTCCTCGGATATCCTGGCCCCTCTCACGAACTCGACCTCCAAAGCATCCAATCCGAGGGCCTTCGTCCTATCCAAACCATCCTTCGGGTCCTTTGAACCCTGCGGATATCCTGCGGGACCGAATCTCAACATGAGAGCAGGATATGCGAGGTAGGATATTTGATGTTCTTCCTCCTTACGGAGTGATATGAGGATCGTATTGGATGTCTCATTGGATCCGACGTTGGGTTGCGGGCAGGCGCACAGATGGATCAGGAAGGGGGATGCTTGGGAAGGTGTCCTCGGAGATGAGATAATAACGTTGGAGCAGAGGGATGACGGGTTCGAATGCTCCGGTACCGATGACGAGAGGATGATCCTCGACTACTTCCGTGCGGATGACGATCTGTGCACGATATACGACGAATGCTCGAGATCGGATCCGTATGTCGCATCCCTGGCCGAGAGATGTCCGGGACTGAGACTTCTGAGACAGGACCCGTGGGAATGCATGGCGACATATCTCCTTGCGACGAATGCCAATGTGAAACGCATAGGCTGCATGGTGGAGAACGTCTGCAGGGAATTCGGGAGGGACCTCGGAGGAAGATTCTCCTTCCCCACACCGAGGGAGATAATCGACGGGGAATCACGCATATCCAACTGCAGATTGGGATACCGCGAACAGCATTTCGTGGAGTTGGCGCATCGCGTAGATGACGGAGAGATAGATCCGTACGCACTCAGGAAGATGGATTATCAGGGGTGCGTGGATTCGCTCCTGACAATCAAGGGTGTCGGACCGAAGGTGGCCGACTGCATAGCATTGTTCTCCATGGATCATCTGGAAGCGTTCCCGATCGATGCACGTATCGAGAGGGTCATGGAAGAGAGATACGGACAGAAGGGCAGTTACAGATCGGTATCTGAATATGCGAGAAAGAGATTCGGAAGATATGCCGGATACGCACAGGAACTGCTGTATCACAGTGACTTCATTGATCCTTGATGATGACCTTGTCGCAGGCACAGGCCGGGGGCTTGCAACCCATCTGTACCTCGTAGATCCTTGCCAATAGTCCGGAGCTCTTGACGATCGTACATATCCTGCAGATCTCGTCGACGAACTCGGAGGTGTTGTTGGCTATACGCTCGGCGGATAGCTTGATCTCCTCCTTGAACATCTCGTACTGGGCGGAATCCTCTATGAATTGGTTCTCTCCCCTCTTCTTCTTGAGATATTGGGATATCGCAGCATCCGTGACACCGAATTTCTTGGCTACCTGGGCCTGTGTCATCCCATAGGTCTTCACCAATTCCTTGGCGACCTCCCTCCTTATGGTCGGGAGCACGTACCAGACGACCAATTCACACGGTATCTTCATGATACAGTGGATAAAAAACGGAGATATATAGTTTAAGGGTGTTAATGGTAGGATTTCCGATGGCCGTCACTTGCATCGAAGAACGTGAAAAGGTGGGATCCCTCCCATCCAGATCCATTCTTGGTCCTTTGGAATGCTTATGCCCTCTTCCTTCCATACACGATGTAGCCTGTGTGACCCAACATCTCGTATGACGGTCTCACACCGCCCTTGTGCACTTCCATCTCGCGCTGCATGATCTCGATGGCGAAGACATCGCAGAAATCCCTCTCGCGGAGTGCATTCACTACCAATTCCAACTGATTCGTGTTCGGGATGTATGCGCATATCCTTCCTCCTGCCCTCAGGCATGGGGAGAGATTGTCCAACGCATTCTCCGGGTCCGGCATATCCATGATCAGCGCATCGGCGAGGATGTCCACCTTCGCGTCACGCGCATCGCCTATCTGATACGACCAATATGCATCGAGGCCGGTACGTTTGAGGTTCTTGAGGGCACGCTCTGCGTTCTCCTCCTTGAACTCCACCGTGTGGACCCTTCCGCCGGGAGCGACCGCTCTTGTCAATGCCGTGGTGAGTCCTCCGGAACCTGCCCCTACCTCCAAGACTGTACTGCCTGCCCTCACATCGCAATAGTAGAGGATGGAAGCGGCATCCTTGGGAGTGATGATCTGCGCACCGCGATCCAGGGATTCCATGAGCTCGTACGTACCAGGTCTGAAGACGGTGAACCTCTTCTTGGCGATCTCGAATGATGAGCCGTCATCCATGTCCCTGAACCTGTTACCGTCGATGGTCCCCAAGGACGATATCTTCAGCATGGTGTAGGCTACCTTGAGCCAATGTTTCCTGTTCTCCTGATCGACAAGGTATACGTACTCATTCTCCTGGAAAGGCATAACCTCCGTAACAATGGCTATTGATAAAACCTTGACGGAGGGCCTTGGTACATTGGGTTCGGTCGTTCCTCTCCGATTTCGGGTAAATCGTGATTTTTCACTGTTTACCGTCGGGTAAATCGTGATGTTTAAATATACACCCTCTGGTAGATATATTGTGCTCAGAAGGAAGATCTACGATGAATTGGTCGCATGGAAGGATGATGCCGACCACAAGGCACTGGTGATAAAGGGTGCGCGTCAGGTCGGAAAGACATTCATCGTGAGAGAATTCGCTAAGGAAAACTATGAGCATTATGTCGAATTGAATTTTCTGACCGATCCAACATTGATGAGACTGTTCGATGAAAGTCTGAGTGTTGATGATCTCGTGAGAAAGATCTCGTTGACGCTCCATGACGATGATATCAGACTAGGATGTCTGATATTCCTCGATGAGATACAGGAATGCCCCAGGGCCAGGAGGACTCTCAAGATATTCGCCGATGATGGACGTTATGATGTTATCGCGACCGGTTCGATGTTAGGTGTTTCCGATTCGAGATTAGGAATATACAAGAGAGGCGAACCCTCCATCGTAGGTGTCGGATACGAAAAGACGATCACCATGTACGCCTTGGATTTCGAGGAATTCCTTTGGGCAAGGAAGGTGTCGAAGGACACCATAGATGAGATCAAGGACAGCATCAGGAACCGCGTCGCATTGGATGAAGTGACGTATGATGTCATAATGGGCGATTTTAGGACATTCATGCTGACCGGTGGCATGCCGGAGGTCGTACAGCACATCGTATCGGGACATCCGGACAGAGCGATAAGGGCGATGGATAGGATACTCACGGATACTCTGGAGGATATCGACAGATACAACATAGGAGTGGATGTCGCCAAGACGAAGAGATGCTTCGATAACATCCCCATACAGCTCAGAGATACCAACAAGAAGTTCACATTCTCCCGGATGAAGGACGAGAACGATGAACGGCTGAAGAATCCCACCAAGCAGAAATACGATCGCAATGCGGAGTGGCTCGGTGCGGCGGGTTACGGGAACTTCTGTTACCTGCTTACCGAACCTGTCCTTCCTCTGAAGGCCTATGAGATCGTGGACCAATACAGGATATATCTCTTCGATACGGGTATGCTGACGCACATCTATGGTCCGTCGGCGAGGATGGCCACGCTAACGGATGACTATCGTTACAATCAGGGTGCGGTGGCGGAGAATATAGTGGCAGAATGTCTGATGAAATCGGGCATACAACCGAGATGCTATCGCAAGACCAACGGGAAGAACAGGATGGAATTGGATTTCGTCATCGAATTGGGACTGGACCTGTGTGCGATCGAGGTCAAGTCCGGAAAGGACAGGGACTTCCCATCCCTCAGGAAGGTATCGGATGTATTCAGGATCGACAGACGCATCGTCCTGGAGAAGGGTAACATCTTTGTCGATGAGGAAGGCATCGAACACTATCCGCTGTTCGCTGCCGCATTCATCACCGATATGATACGCGAACGTGACGGTTTCGATAGGAACGGATTGCCTATCGGCGGCCTCTGATCCTTCTCACGTTGGCATTCATCAGATGCCGTCCGATGTTACGGTAGACGAACGCTTTGATCGATGACATCTCCTGATGATGCTCCTTCAGCAGATCGTCGGGACTGTAGTACACGCCGAAGTCCTGATTGATCCCTTCGCTTTGGATGTATGTATCGTTACGGTCGAAATCGATGATCGGATGGTGAAGATCTTTCACGGCCACGCCGTAACCGCAGAATGCCCCTTCGCATCCCTGGTTCATCGCCTGTAAGCGTTCCAGATATCCATTGCCCAGGATGAATGCCTCCAACTCATACCACACACTCAATACAATCTCGCTAAGATGTACAAGTATGGTAGAGGTGTGGAACAATCCTATGAGAAATCCGTCTGGTGGACCAGCCTGGCGGCCGAATACGGATATGCACGTGCACAGTATGACCTTGGTATGTATGAATATGTGAAGGATACGGAAGGATCATACATCGAGACCGCCAAATGGTTCAAGATGGCCGCGGTCCAGGGAAATGCCGATGCACAATGCATCCTCGGTTGGATGTACGGGACGGGAGAAGGTGTCGAGAAATCGCGTGAGAAGGCTATCATGTGGTACAAGGAGGCAGCAGAACAAGGGATGCTCGAAGCGCAGATCAGCCTCGAACACTTGATAAAAGAATGAGGGGCGATCGGCCGACGGGATCACCCGTCGGCCCATCGGAGACCTTTCTCCCATATGCGGATGTCACGACCGACATTTGTCACCAGACATCTATCGCACAGGTACCGCTTTATAGTCACATCCCAATCTTAATCCGACCGATATCGTCGTGTGGTGTGATGGATGTCCGAGAAGGAACAATACAGTGCTAAGGAATTATTTGAGAAAGGTGAGGCGTACTACAACGGAGATGGCGTAGAACAATCCTATGAAGAGGCCGTCAAGTGGTACATGAAGGCTGCTGAGCAGGGTGATGCGGATGCACAGTACAATCTCGGCTGGATGTATGTGAAAAAGATAGGTGTCGAACAGTCCTATGAAGAAGCTGCGAAATGGTTCAGATTGGCAGCAGAACAAGGTAATCCTACGTCGAACGCATGATTAGCACTACACCGATTCTGTGGCGCGTTCGACCTATCTTCGTCTGAAGAAACGGCGTTAAGTCATCAAATTTCCTGTTTTTGTGCCAAAATCCGGTGCGGAAAAGCCGGGAACGACAGGTATATGTAGTGCTATATACATTACT
>CAVJRF010000002.1:0-68589 GCA_963651945.1 Eggerthellaceae bacterium
ATCCCCCTGTCGAGGAGGGATGCGATGTTACAGGCATTCTCGAATCCACGATCGGCCACCAATCTCCCTTTGATACCCAGACTATCCATCCATTCCACCGTGGATCCTAACGTGGATACGTCGGCTATCGAACCCGGAAGCATCTGGAATGCCAACGGTATCCCGTCACCGTCGGTCACGAGGAGGATCTCGGTCTGCGGGAGTTCCTCGCCATCACGGTTGTAGCCCCATTCCGCATACCCTCCCATATCCGAGTATGTGGAATTGGACGTTATGTCGACGGCATACGTTCCGTCGGCAGCCATCCTGGCTGCACGACGGATGAAGAAGGAATCCATCGCGGACAGTCTCTGACCGAGATCCTTCGTCATCTCCGACAGGACGGGCGGGGAAAGGTTACCCCTCAATCTCAATCTGTCCTTTATCCCGTTCTCGTCGACCGTGAAATGGGTATCATTGAACGGCGTCGGATCTATGGCCACGGCCATGGCCGTGGCGAGGATGTTCTCTGCGATATCCGGGAAGCATTCTGTGAGGTCGTCCATGATCCCCAGATCGCCTTGGACCTTGTCCAATACGGTCACACATCCGTATTTACGAACGTGTTCTTCGGACGGGAGTGTTTTAGATTCTTTGGGAATTATCTTACCGGTCGACGGATCGACCTTCCCGAGATACGTCTTCTGCGTGACGGGATTCTTCCTTCCCGAGATCCGTCTGGATACACTCTCGTATGCGTACTTCTGACCGTTTCTCTCGATATAATATATGCTTCCCATGTAACCTATATGTATGGTTACAAATATAAAGGTTGTCATTTATAAATCATTTAAGTACAGTATATAAATCAAGAAATCCTCAGATTTTGTAACCTACACGATTCCGAAGTTTTAGGTCAATGCGACCGAAGGGCAATCGATGTCGGAGAGCAGTCCATCGATGGAATCGATATCAAAATCCGCATAGAATGTCACCACACAGTGACGTTTGTCCGGGTGGTCACTGAATCTCAGTTCCCTGTCGTCGATGTAGGAGGTCAGAATCATCGAATAGGTAAGGTGATGGGGATTATTTCCGCCTATTCATCGACAGGCATGATGCTCATGTATCTGAGCCTGTCGATGGCCTGAGTGACCCACCAACCGACCGCACACAATATGCCAGAGATCTCGCTCAACGCACCCGAGAACAACGGCCACTGGATCAATGCGACGATCAGTACGGCGATATTGCTCTTCATGATGAAATGGTTACGTTCGGTGAAGTAGTGCAGTGTCACCAGGACGATACCGATGATCAACGGGATGCAGAACAACCCGGATGCGATGTTGTGCAACGTGACGTTCTCCACGGTCATGACGCCTACGAGGAACAATCCGCATCCTCCCAGCGTGATGGATGCGCCACCAATCCTCTCCAACGAATCCTTGCCTAGAGCAAGGAGTCCGAGTCCGAATATGAAGACACATGTCCCTGCGATGTAACATGACACGTTGAACGCGGATGATGTCAGCGAATTATCGCTTACACCGAGATCGGACAGGTTATTGATCCACGGATCCCAACCTCCAGCGTTGTATCCGGCTACGATAATGCCGATCAGGAAGCACAATATGCCTATGAGGGAGATCGCAATGTATGGACACACCCCATATCTCTTCAAATCCATTGGTGACATATCTGGCATTACGATAGATAATGGTATCGTCAGATTCACTCTTTTTTCTGACTGGGATAGCTGAGTTTCCCGGTTATGAGTCTGGATGAATCCCCGAACACGCCCATCAGCGTATTGTACTCATATTTGGTGAGCACGGCACGTCCGATCATCCTTCTGAACATGGCGGAGGTGTACTCCTTCCTCTGTTCGGGGTAGTCTATGTTGTCGAGTAGGTCATCGAAGAACGAGAACAATCTCTCCTTCTCGATGTGATCCGCAGGCTCGGGGGCATCGATCGTCTTCCCGAAGAGCTCGTACATGACGATGGTCGCGGCATGCGAGAGGTTCAGTATCGGGTATATGTCGCTCGTAGGTACGTGTACCAGTATGTCGCATCTCGCAAGCTCGTCCTGTAACAATCCGATGTCCTCCCTTCCGAAGATCAACGCGATCTTCTCGGGATAATCCCTCACCTTCTCGGCGAAATCATGGGCCGATACAGGGATCCTGACGTAGTTGTTCTCCCCTTTGGACGCCACACCGGAAGTTCCGGCAACGAGGAAACATCCCTCGAGGGCCTCTTCGATGCTGTCGACGATCTTCGCATTATCGAGGATGTCTGCACCGTGCTTGGCTCTCCTATAGGCATCGTCACCGATGGGGCAGGGGTGGACCAGATACAGTTCACTGATGTCGAAATTGGCCATTGACCTTGCTATGGCCCCAATGTTCCCTTCGAATTTCGGTGCAACGAGGATTATGCGAACGTCCGTCATCATCCGTCGATAGTTACAGCTTGGATATATTCCCGTCGATTGCTCCGGTCGGAAAACCATCATACTATGATGTCAAGCCATAACATTCGCGGATGTACGATGGATAGTGATTTAGGACAGTTCATGATTACACGGATTGTGAGCGTTCCAAAGGATCATCCAAGATACAAATCGTTGATGGTGAGAGAGCAATTGGCCGAGGCCGTGGAGAAGGGCTTGGTCAATCCTACGGGCCTGATATCCCACGGCAGAGGGGAGGCCTTCGATTACCTCATGGGCGAGAGGACATTGCCACCGTCGTTGGAGGCGGAGAAGGTCGCCGCAGCATATCTGCTCAGGGCCAAGAGGCCGTTGGTATGTGTGAACGGCAATGCCGCTGCTTTGGATGCCAAGAATCTGATAAGATTATCGGAGACCATACCTGCCCCGTTGGAGATCAATATATTCCACCGCAGCGAGGAGCGTATGGAACTGTTGATCAGTTACATGGAATCACAGGGATGCAGAGAGGTGTTGGGAAGAATCCCCGAGGAGAGGATCCCCGGGTTGAACCATGATCGTGCGTTATGTTCCAAGACACTGTTCGATTGTGATACCATCATCGTCCCGATAGAGGACGGGGACCGGGCCGAGGCATTGGTGAAGATGGGTAAGATCGTGATATCCATAGACATCAATCCCATTTCTAGGACATCCAAGACCGCTACGGTACCGATATCCGATGAGCTCACGCGTGCTCTCGAGAACATCATCCGCTATGTCGACGAACTCAGAGGTGACGAGGATGAGATCGAGAGGATCATATCATCATATGACAGCAACAGGAACAGGAAGGAGCTCCTGAAGGAGATCTCGTCATATCTCGAGAACAGTTGCTGAGAACAATTAACTATCTGCAGTCGTTCATGATGGATATCATGATCGACAACGAACTTCTCGAGAAGGGCATACTCAGGCTCCACTGGGCCGAGATGCATACACCCGTGCTCCAGCAGATAAGGGAACGTTTCAGAAGAGAACAGCCACTGAAAGGTCTCAAGGTATCCATGGCCCTCCATACCGAGGCCAAGACAGGGATATTGGCCATAACATTGGCCGAGGCCGGTGCACACGTACGTCTCGCAAGCTGTAACCCCCTGTCGACCGATGATTCCGTCGCATTGGCACTCCGCGAGAAGTATGGGCTGGAGGTCTACGCTAAGAAGGGTGAGTCGCAGGAGGAGTACTACGAGCACCTGAATGCCGTGCTCGATATGGGGCCGGATTACATCATCGATGACGGTGCGGACCTCATCGCAATGGTGCACACCACGAGGAAGGAGCTGTTGCCCAACATAAAGGGTGCCAACGAGGAGACCACAACAGGGATCGTGCGTCTCAGAGCGATGGCGAACGACGGGGAGTTGAAGTTCCCGGTGATGGCTGTCAACGATGCCAAGATGAAGTTCCTCTTTGACAACAGATACGGTACGGGGCAGTCCGCATTCGACGGATGGATGAATGCGACCAATCTGATGGTATCCGGCAAGCGTCTCGTCGTAGCGGGATACGGTTGGTGCGGTAAGGGCGTGGCCATGAGGGCCAAGGGCCTCGGGGCATCGGTCATCGTCACGGAGGTCGATCCCGTGAGGGCGATAGAGGCCAAGATGGACGGTTTCGAGGTCATGCCGATGATCGAGGCCGTGAAGGTGGCGGACATCATCATGACCGTGACCGGATGCAAGGACATCGTCACGGGTAAGCATTTCAAGGTCATGAAGGACGGTTGTATCATGGGTAACGTCGGCCACTTCGACAACGAGATCAATAAGAAGGATCTCGAGTCCATGGCCAAGAGCGTCACCAGGGTGCGTGAGTTCGTCGATGAGTACGACATCGACGAGAAGAAGCTGTTCCTGATCGGAGAGGGTCGTCTCATGAACCTCGCAGCAGGTCAGGGACATCCGGCGGAGATCATGGATATGAGCTTCGCCGTGCAGGCGCTCTCGTTGGAGTATCTTGTGAAGAACCATGACAGGATGGATAACGGCGTGCACACGGTGCCGTCGGAGATCGATGTCAGGATCGCGGAGCATAAGCTTCAGGCCATGGGTGTGACCATAGATTCCCTCTCGGACGAGCAGAGGAGCTACATCACAGGGTGGCAGGAAGGCACATGAGTCCATTCCTGACGGTATATGGTCACATATCGCTCGATCAGATACTCTCGGTCGACGAGTTCCCGCGTGCCAACACATCGGTCGATGTGGTGACCAAACAGACGAGTCTGGGCGGAACGGCGGCCAATGTTGCCGTCACGGCGGCGAGATTGGGCGTGCCTACGGCGATATGTGCATTCGTCGGTAACGATTTCCCGAAGATGTACGAGGATCAGATGGCATCAAGCGGTCTGATCATGGACGAGGTCGTGAAGGTCGATGGTTATGACACATCCACTGCGATCGTCGTGAACGATCATGACCTGGATCAGAAGGTATTGTTCTTCCAGGGTCCGCACGGATACGCATCGAAGTTGGGCATCGATCTGCTGAAGAACGGGAAGCAATCGAAGTTCATCCACTTCTGTACCGGCGAACCGGAGTATCACATACGTCTGATGAGGGAGCTCAGATCGGGTGGCCGTATCGTCGCGATCGATCCGGCACAGGAGATCCACAGACTGTGGGACGGGAGACTGCTCAGGGATGCCATGTCCGTATCGGATATGATGTTCTGTAACAGGTTCGAGGCCGAATCTGTCAAGAGGTATCTCGGGACCGATTCCTTCGAGGATGTGAACTATCCGTTCATATTGTGCACGAAGGGCGTCGATGGTTGTGACCTGTATCTCGATGGGAGCACATTGCATTTCCCGATAGTCGAGGCCGATAAGGTTGTGGATGCTACGGGTGCAGGGGATTCGTTCAGAGCAGGATTCTATGCGGGACAGTATCGCGGGATGTCGATAGAGGAGTCGGTCATAGTGGCCGCGACGGTATCGTCGTTCATAGTCGAGAAGGTGGGCGCGCTCACCAACACACCGACATGGGACCAGGTCATGGAACGTGCCGACAGGTATCTCTCGAGGTTGTGAATATGCTCGTAGCGATAACGGGTACGCCGGGTGTGGGTAAGAGTACGGTATCATCCATATTGAGGGATGAATATCGTGTGATAGACATCCATTCCTATGCGGAGGAGCATGGTCTCTTCGAGGAATTCGATGACGAGGCCGGTTCATACGATGTCGATGTGGAGAGGCTCAACGATTCCATCATGTCCGAGGGTATCACGGATATGACATTCATCGACGGACATCTGTCCCATTTCATAGACGTGGATATGATAATCGTCCTGAGGTGCGATCCCAAGGTCATACATGATAGGCTCAAGGCAAGAGGATATGATGACAGGAAGATCTCGGAGAACGTCCAGACCGAGGTGTTGGATGTCATCCTCTACGAATCGGTCGAATCGGGCATACCCACATATGAGATCGATTGTACGCACATGACCCCGCAGGATGTAGCATCGAGGATGATATCCATCGTGAACGGCGATACCGCAGGTTCGGAGCCCGGTTCGGTGAACTGGAGCGACGAGATGGACGAATGGTTCTGATCATCCCGACAATCTCTTCACGAGCTCGAAGACGAATCTCTCGACCCTTCTCAGTGAATCTATGTCCAAGCTTTCATCCGGAGTGTGCATGCCGACCATATCGGGACCTACGGCTATGGCTTGGATATCGGGGCATTTGTTCCTTATGATGCCACATTCCAATCCCCCGTGCGTTATCTCGATCACGGGCATGCGACCGAATACATCTCTGTACGTTTCGGTCGATATCCTCTGAAGGTCCGAACCCTCCGGCTCATGCCACGGAGGGAACATGCGATCGATGGTGACGTCCGCACCGTTCTTCCTGAATGCGGATGCGATGCTCTCGGAGTATCTGTCGATCAGTACGTCGGTGGCGCCTCTCATCATGGATGTGACCTCTATGCGGTCGCCCGTGCTGATGATGCCGAGGTTGGAGGAGGCCATCGTCCCCGCATCTCCCTTTTCGAAGAGGTCGTTCGGACATCCGTTCAACGACGAGATGATATCATTCGTCAACACAGTACCGAGTGCATGCCTCGATCCTTCCACAGGGATGAGTTCTATGGTGATCCCGGGATCCGTATCGCGGTATCTCTCGGCGATCTCCTCTTTGTACATCTCGAACTTGCTGAATTGGAATGTGTCCGTCGTTGAGAACACGGCCCTGCATTCCATCGGGATGACGTTGTTGAACGTCCCCCCGTCGATGGATGATAATCTCACGTTGCTCAGCCCACTCAGATACCCGGATGCCAATTTGATCGCATTCGCCCTTCCGAAACCAGCAATCGATGAGTGGCCCGAGAGCAGACCGGAGATCTTCAGTTCCCACCATGGACCGTCCGATACGGTGCCGTCGTTGGGGAATCTCGCGACGATGTTGGCCGCACCTGCACATCCGATCGTGATCTTGTTCTCGTTCTCCATGTCGAGGTTTATCAGATACTTCGAGGACAACACATCCTCCTTCAGACCCTTGGCACCCAACAGACCTATCTCCTCATCGGTCGTGAACAGACACTCCAATGATACGTCCTTCAGGTCATCGGATTCCAAGGCGTTGAGCATCATCGCGATACCGACACCGTTGTCGGCACCCAATGTGGTGCCGTCCGCGGTGATCCTGTTACCCTCGATCAGCACATCTATCGGTTGTTCGGTGAAATCGAACGTCCTGTTCGGGAGCTTGGATGCGACCATGTCCTGATGCCCCTGCAATGCCACACATCCCGTGTTCCCGGGACGTCTCATGAGTATGTTGCCATGGTCATCCACGTCGTATCCGATATCATGTCCTTTGGCGAAATCGATCAGAAAATCCTGTATCCTGTCGAGATGTCCCGACGGCCTCGGTACCTTCGTGATGCTGATGAAACGTTCCAAGATGTCCATTATTGTCCTTCCTTGTGTTCTGGCATGGGAGCCTTCGTCTTTATCCTGTAATATGTGAGCGGATGATTCATCTTTCCGCTGTTGCATAGATTGTCGGGATCGTAGCACAATCCGTTCGATTTCATGGTATGACACTCCGGCGGGGTGTAACCATCCGTTCCGTTGAGTTCCCCGGTTATGTGCTTGATCTGATAGATGGACTTCGACTCATCGAAATCCGGCGATTGGGAGAATAGGGTCAGTATCTGTTCCGAGTTCATGCCTATGGTGTGCAGGAACGACACCAATGCGAACCTCCCGCTGTGCGGAAGGTTCACTGCATGCAATGCGTTGGCCAACAGCGTCCTAATGCACGGCGGCAACTGTTCGTTCACGAGTTCGCCCGAGAACTTGGGCTCGAATTTGTTCTTTATCGCTTCCATGGACCTCTTCACCTTGGTGACGTCCTTGGATATGGCGGACAGTATCTCATCGGTCAATGGGAGCGGGAGCTCGGATTCTATCTTGTCCTGCAATGCGTTCTGCAGGACACGGTCGAACTTCTCGTGGGGAAGGAGCACATACCCCTTGTACGTCTCATGATTCACCAGCTTCCAATCCGGACTCTTGATCCTGGTAGAGAATCTGAGATAATCCGAGAAATGCATCTTCAGTTTGTCGTCGTCGAGTGTGGAGTTCACACCGAGGGCCTTAGCGATCTCCAGTACGGTGCTTTGGGATTCCTCTCCCAACAGCTTGTTCATCCTCACGGCTTCTGCCAGTGCGTATCTCTTGGTCAGGAAGCGGTCATCGATGGCCGATACGATCATCCTGGCGTACGGGTACGACATGACCTCCAACAATCTCTCGAATTCATTGGTCGTCGGGACATACCTGACCTCGGAGTTCTCGAGTGCGCCTTCCAGTCTCTCCACGCCCCTCTCCCTCGCTCTCTCGAACAGATCATTGGAGATCAGCGTGTCGATATCCACTTTATGTTCCGATGCGAAATCGGACGCACCCTTGAGGAATGGATATCTGGAGGCCTGTATCGGATCCATGTATCTCCATACCGCCTATTCATCTAAAATAACTATCTTATTCGAAGGACAGCAGTCCTCTGAGTCCTTCGATCACCGTCTTATCGTCTATCGCTCTCGACAGATCCTCGTACGATGTGTATGGTCTGTATCTCACGATGGTCGCCGATCTCTTCTTACCGATGGATGGTAACGATGCGATCGCACCCATGGACTCGTGGTTTATGTCGAAGGGGTACGTCAGACCGGTGACGGATCTGTAGCCCCAGTCGGTTATGATGATATCGTATGCTCTTCCGCATTCGAGTTTGTATGGTATGCCTATGAGCAAGGGATACGATCCGATCTGTCTCCCGAATGTTATGTTCCCATCATGTATCTCCATGAACACATCCTTGAGGACGGTGCCCTTGGGCACCATGCGTTGTAACATGATGTGATCGACGGATTGTCTGATGTCCTGCTTGTATCTCTTGAACCTATTCGGATCCACCCTGACATCGAACGCCCTTCTGACCGGAAGGACCTGCCTTATGTTGATCCTCCTGACCATGAGTCCTTCATCGATCAGCTTTTGGAGGAATTCTCTGTTGGTGTCGTATGTATCGTCGGTCTCTCCGTCGAGACCGGCTATGATGTTCAGTCCCGGCAGCAGGCACGGCATGCCATTGTCCCCACGGTGTCCGCCTATACGGTTGATCATCCTGATCGCATCGAGTACCTGTTTGGGTGTACTGTTCAGATTGTTCCTGTTTATGACGTTGATATCCGCGGATTCCATCCCCAGTGCCAGTACGTTGCCGGGTGTGCAGCATTCGACGAGCGTTCTGAGTATCTCCTCGGATTCCTCGGGGTACTCGGATATGACCGCGGGGTTGGCATTGTCCACGTGTATGGTGTCGAATCCCATTTTCTTCAGACCATGGAACAGTTCCGAAACGGCATCCGGATTCGGTCTCGGTATACCGGAATCATCTTCCGAGCCGTACGATATGATGCAGGTCTGTCCGCCTATGCGGATGTTCCTCACACCCAACTCTCTGAGTCTCCTCGCTTCCTCGAGTATATCCTTCGGGGAGCGCATCAACGGCTTTCCCTTCAACGGTTCGATGCAATAGGAACATCCCCCGGAGGCGTATCTGTGGCACCCTCTGTACGATTCTATCTCTGCAACCAGTGGATAAGGGAAGTCCTGGTGTTGTTCCACGATATCGGCGCCCAATAACATCCATCTGTTCCATTCGTCGAGGTCACGGTATCTCTCTCCGACCTCCTTGCCCGTCATGCCGTCATACAACGATGCCGCAAGATCCTTCTCTATTGCGAAATCGAACCTTTTTGCGATATCGCTCGATGCCGCCGATCCGCCGATCAGCCTCCACCCTTTGAGTGACGGCAATATCCTTTCGATCTCCTTGAGGGACATCGGCATGGAGCGGATGTATTTCCCGGGGACGGTGTTCCCCGAGATCAGCACCGTGACCTTGGCATCGGGGATGTGTCTCCCCTTGCGGATCATATCTATCGTGATGTACTCGACATCTCCGCCCGCATCGATGGCAGCACCTGCCACCGCTCTTGCGATCGGCGATATGTACGGAGGGACGCCCAACGCGGCCGGGTCGTCGATGTATCCGTCGATGAGTACGACCTTTATGCCCATCGGATCACTGCGTCGCAACCTTCTTCTTCGATCCCACTATCCAGTTCAGGAACGACCACCAGAGGTAGGCGAAGCCTATGTCCAACACCATCGAACATACGACACCGATGAAGTCCAGTATCGCCTGATCGTCGATGGGTATCGCGGGCATTATGAACGTCCTCGTGATGAGGATCGCGGCCATGTAGAACCCATACATCCATGGTAGCAGTTCCCTGCCCATGAACTCCATCGGTCTGTTCCTGAGCCTATCCTTCCCGAATCTGAAGGATCCGAGGAACAGCGGGAATGCGAGGAAGAACGATCCGAACGTGAGGTTCGCACTTCCGACACCGCCTTTGTAGTACGGGTAGAGATATGCGAACTCGAAGATCGAGAGCAGGAATCCCGCCAAGAATAGCAGGATGAGGGATTCGTTACTGAACTTAGAATCCAATTCGTCCTTGTACTTGTGTATGTAGTAACCCATGGAGAAGAACAGCATCCCGATGAATGGGTATGCTATCTCACCGATCTGCACGGTGCTCACGCCGAGGAAGGTCGTGATGTTGAAGAAGGGGAGTACCTCGCAGAACATGAGGTCGATGGCCACGAAGACCATTCCGATGTACATCCCGTACTTGAAACTGATATTCTTCTTGTAAAGGATCCAGTGGAATGCATATACCAGTGCCAGACAGTATGCGAACCACACGGGCATCGTGTTCCATTCCGCAGTGATGGTATCATTCAATACATATGCCCAATCAACGACACCGTCATGCCAATGCTCTATGCCGCAACCAAGCCAGATCAGATCTATTATGAAATAGAGGACCTTTATGAAGATGACAAGGATGACGATATGCAACAGTTTCCTGCCGAGTCTTCTCTCGGAATGCCCGTCCTTCGAGAACAGGAAATAACCCGATATCATGAAGAATGCGGGTATGGCGAATCTTCCCACACTCTCGATCAGGTGGTAGAATCTGATATCTCCGATCATCCACGACGGTTCGAAGTGGACGAACGTTATGCACATTATGATGAATGTACAGAACGATCTTAGGAAATAGTTCTCGTATTTCTCTTGGACATTTGCATCGTCTTTACTGGGCATGGTAACGGTGCCCAATCGCCTTCCATGATAAAAGCCATGCGCTCACTTTTTAATATCTGCCATACATATTACGACCCCGATATCTAACGGGGGCCATCTTGATATGGTCCTCATTTGGAGGTCAGAACAATGGTTGATTACAAAGATATGACAGAGGAGGAGCGCCTTGCTAAGGCCCAGAAGCCCGGTAAAGATGCCATGAAGATGCATCCTTTCTACGGCGGTAAAGTGGAAGTCGTGCCGAAGGCATGTGTGAGGTCATTCGATGATTTCGCCATCTGGTACTCGCCTGGAGTCGCAGAGCCCTGCAGGGACATCGCGAAGAACCCGGATATGGTCTACGAACACACATGGAAATGGAACACGGTCGCCGTCGTCTCGGACGGAACACGTGTCCTTGGACTGGGGGACATCGGACCGGAAGCCGCGATGCCTGTCATGGAGGGTAAATCGATGCTCTTCAAATATCTGGGAGGAGTGGACTGTGTCCCGATATGCCTCGATACGAAGGACCCGGAGAAGATCATCGAGACAGTGAGACTTATCGCACCTTCATTCGGAGGTATCAACCTCGAGGACATATCGAACCCCAAGTGCTTCGATATCCTCGACGAGCTCAGAAAGGATTGTAAGATCCCGGTATGGCATGACGATCAGCAGGGTACGGCCACGATCGAGGTCGCCGGTGCGATCAACGCCATGAAGCTCGTCGGAAAGAAACTCGAGGATGCACAGATCACAGTCGTCGGTGCCGGAGCGGCATCCATCGCGATCTCGAGACTCCTTCTTGCCACAGGATTCAAAGCGAAGAACATGTGCGTATGTGACTCGAAAGGTATCCTCAACGGAGAGAGGACGGATGTCGGAGAGAACAACTTCAGGCAGAAATGGGAGATCTGTAAGAAGACGGACGGTGCAGGTAAGAGGGGCGGTCTGAAAGAGGCGATGGTCGGTTCGGATATCGTCATCGCGGCATCGAAGCCCGGACCCGGAACGATTCCTGCAGAATATGTCGATCTGATGGCAGACGATCCGATTATCTTCGCGACAGCGAACCCCGTGCCGGAGATCTGGCCCTGGGAGGCTAAGGAGCATGGCTGTAAGGTCTTCGCGACAGGCCGTTCGGACTTCCCCAACCAGGTCAACAACTCGATGGGATTCCCTGCGATCTTCCGTGGTGTCCTCGATGTGAGGGCCAAGACGATCACGGACGAGATGTGCATCGCAGCGGCAAGGGAACTCGCAAGGTACGCAGAGGAAGAGCACGAGGGCGGAATCACACCCGAGTACATCGTCCCGACGATGTCCGAGACGGAGGCATTCATCTCCGAGGCTGTCGTCGTAGGTTCGAAGGCCATCGAGCAGGGAGTCGCAAGGCTCAAGCTCAACAGGCAGGAACTTCACGACAAGGCAGAGTTCATGATCAAGAGATCCAGGGCTCTCACGGCCAAGATGATGGATGACGGTTTCATCAGACCCTACGTAGAATAAACACAGAAGGGGGTCGAACCCCCTATTCTGTCCTTTAATGTGATCCGTTGAGGATCGTTTCTCACTTCTCTTTGATCATATCACGGTTGTGATAGATGTAATCGAAGCAACTGATCATCGCTATCGCCGCTGTGATCCAGAGCAACACATTCGAGACGAGCGTGACGTTGAGGTCCGCATCGACGAAGTATTCCAGACTGAGCAGGAACAATATGACGGTTATCGACAGCATCTGACTGAGGGTCTTGAGCTTTCCGGATTTACCTGCGGCTATGACCACGTTCTGCGATGCGGCGATCAGACGCAGCGAACTCACGATGAACTCACGGAATATGACCACGATCACGATGAGCGGGTGACAGTATCCGTCAGGGATCAGACAGATCATCGCGCTTATGACGAGGATCTTATCCGCTATCGGATCCAGGAATTTACCGAAATCCGTGATCAGATTCCTTGCGCGTGCTATCTTCCCGTCGAGCATATCTGTCAACGAGGCAACGACGAATATGATGAGCGCCCAGACGTATGCATATGGTATGTCATGAACGAGCATGAACAACACCATGAATGGAACGAGGATTATCCTCATCATCGTCAAACGATTTGGTAGGTTCATGATGCACCCCATTAATACCTCGAAGAATCAGTTAGTGTTGATTAAGATATCGATGGGCGAGAATGTCATCCGAGTGAGGATGGTGTAGAAGTGTATCCCGATTGGATATGTTGGGCGGAGGTCGGACCTTCACAGAGGTCCGACACCGACCCGATCAATGGTTTCAGAGAACTGTGGAGTCGACGTTGCTGACTTCGCCGATTCCGGGGATCGACTGGAGTGCCTCTTCGAGCTTTCCGCCGATCTCTTCATCAGTATCATCGATGACAAGGAAAACGACGACCTTCTCGAGTCCGAATGCGACGGGCTTGATGCTGGTCTCCTTGATCTCGACACCTGCAGGGATGACCTTGCCGAGTGTCTCGATGACACCGTTGAGGTCAACCTCCGTGCTCTCGGGCATGAGGTCGTATGTTGATGCGATCTGTCCCATGGTATCACCATTCACGGTCCGACGAATCCGCACTTTTTACATTCGTATTTTACACCCTGGTCACGGCACTTGGCGCACCTTCCAATCTCTTCTTCGCCGCAGTTGGGGCATTTGAAGAAGGTGTTGCCTGTACCCTGAAGCCTGATGCCGCAAGAGGAACAAACTTTGTCTGCCATAAGTGTGCGATTATATTCCACCTATATAAAAAGGCGTTGCCATTGTTCGTTCGGATGCGGAGGGACATCATCCGTTGATGAATCCCTCTATCAGCGCGCGGTAGTGTTCGGAACGTCCCTTCATGAGCCTTTCATCGGACGATTCCGAGTAGATCCTGAACTTTGGCTCTGTACCAGATGCCCTTACGAGCACCCACCCGTCGTCATAGTCGATCCTGATCCCATCGGTGGTCGTCACATCACCTTCGGCGACCTGTGCGACCCTCTCCGCGACCATGGCCTTCTTCGAATCAGGACATGCCACGGTGATCTTGAGCGAGTGGTACTTGGGTATCTTCGATATCAGGTCATCGAGGTCGCCTTCCTTGGCGATGATCTCCAATATGGATGCCATCCCCATGGCACCGTCGCGGCAGTATTGATGTTCGGGGAAGATCAGTCCTCCGTTGTCCTCCCCTCCGAATATCCCGCCGTTCTCCATCATGGCCCTTGCCACTATCGGCGATCCCACAGCTGTGTAGTGGAACTCTCCGCCGGACGATTCGACGACGTCCTTGACGGCCGATGATGTGCTGACGGGTGCGTATACCTTGCCGCCTCCGTTGGATGACACCTTATGTTGTGCGATAAGAGCCAGACTCAGATCTCCCGGAAGATATCTCCCAGATCCGGACACGAATACGCAGCGGTCGGCATCTCCGTCATGGGCCATCCCTACGACGGCATCCGTCCTGCCGGTCACCTCTATGAGTTCGGTCAGATTCGATTCCACGGGTTCGCTCTCATGTCCGGGGAACGTCCCGTCCATCACACAGTTGAGCGGGATGACCTCCACACCGAGTTTCCTCATCATCATGGGTGTGGTCTCGCATGCCGCACCGTTCGAGCAATCCAGGGCGACCTTGAGCTTCGCTTTCCTTATCGCATCCGTATCGACATGGGATATCACCGCATCGATGTACGCCTCGCCGGCACCGCTGACGGATCTCATGCCTCCGATCCCGTTCCATGGGGCGCATTGTATCTTCCTGTCGTATGCATCCTCGACCATGGATTCCTGTTCCTTGGTGAACTCCGTCCCATCGCCAGCTATGCATTTGATCCCGTTGTACTGTGGTGGGTTGTGGGATGCCGTGATCATGACGCCGCCTATGATGTCCGCATGGATCTTCACGTGATATTGCAGTGCGGGCGTCGGTATGATCCCGAGATCGACGATATCCATCCCGGTCGCCATCAGTCCGGAGCATACGGCGCATTTGATCATCTGTGATGATATCCTTGGATCCGTCGCTATCGCTATGGTGCCCTTTCCGAGCACGGAACCTATCGCCTTACCGACCTGTGTCGCAAGTTCTGGGTTCATATCCTCATTGGCGACACCGCGTATACCGTTCGTACCGAACATCCTCATACGATCACCTATCGTTCATCCTCTCGCCGAGGAGTTTCTTCAACTTCATTATGGGCCACACGTCCCTTGGATCGGCGCCTCTGTCGTTGGCCATCCTGACCGATGTGTAGTCACCGAGCATCATCATCGACAGTATGTTGTAGATCGTGGAATCCGACGGTGCCACCAGGACATCGTATCCTATGGCCTTGGAGTCCAACAGCCCTATCGCCTTATCCGCGAACGATCCCTCTGCGGCATCTCTTGCGAATATCACCGCATGCAACCCGTTGTGTGCGAAATCGTTACAATCATTCAACTCGGAGAGGTCCGACAGCGGTTTCGTCATCGCAATGTACTTCCCGTTCTCGGTGAGCTCGGATTTCCATCTGAGAGCAACGGATTTCATCCCTCCGTCGAAGAGGAGCATCGTCACCTTATCCTTCAGTGACGACGACAGTTCCAAGGCACGGCTGTCCTCCTTCTCCAATTCGTCGCGATACCTCCTCAGTTCGGGTATCGCCTTCTTGAATTCGTCGATGAGGTCCGTTCCCGTGTGCTTCATTATGCATGCGAGATAACCGATCATGAATCCGATGGAATGTCTCGGGTCCATCCCGCTCTTGATGGTCATCAGGAGTTCATCATCCCTCTCGGCCATCTCCTTGAGCTTCCCGCCTGCGGTGATCACTATCACCTTACAACCCTGGGTCCTGGCACGTTCGTACATGCGTATGGTCTCCAGGGTATTGCCGGAATACGATGAGATCACCGCCAGTGTACGTTCGTTCATCCAATCGGGGATGATAGGGTTCCTGAGCGTGTGTATGTATATCTTCGAGTGGGCGTTGAATATATCCGCGGTGACACTTCCGCTTATCGCGGATCCGCCCATCCCACAGAGGACTATGTTGTCGCAGTCGAAGTCGGGAAGGGGGATGTCCAATGACGACTCAAGATCATCCAGGAAACCGTGCAGCTGTTCGAATGCCGTCAGCTCCTTCATATGTGTCCCTCCAGACGCTGTGCGATGTGGTAGCTCATCATGATGCCGTAGAGGTTCCTCTCGATTGCGTTGGAACCGTCCACGCGTATGGTCAGGATGTTCCTGCCGCTGTCCGCGATGACATCCGTCGCGGATTCCACGATCACATCTAGCAGATGGATGCTGTAGTTGTAGATGACGACGGCCAACATGTTCTCGGCATTGACGTTCTCGTTGCACCATCCCACGATCTCGTTATGGTCGAACTCCGGGAGTTCCGTATTGAACACGGGTTCGCCGAGGATCGCGCTCAGGTACGTCTTCCATACCGCTGATGACCCTCTCAGATCGGAGAGGCTTATCAGGAGGACGTTGTTGCCTTCGATGTTCCTGACGATCGACGACAGTTCGTTCCTCGTCCTTCTTGGCAGAGGCAGATGTTCCTTCAGGAATCTGATGGATCCAACCATCGCTCCCTCGGATTCGCATACGCCCGAACCTTGGAGTATGTGCGATATGATGGTCACGATGCTTCCCACCGCCTCCTGGAATGTGAGGCCCTCCTGGAGTTCTATGAAATGTATGTCCTCCTCGTCGCACAACATGGATGCCTCACCCCTTCTGGCTATGCAGACGATCCTGGAGCCTCTCTTGATCAGTTCCTCTATGCATCTCACCGTCTGTGCATCATCGTAGTATGATGCGACTATCGCACATGTATGGTCATCTACCCATGCGGGTATGTTGGAACCCTTGATCAGGGGCACAGGCATCCTGCCGCAATCGTTCGCGAATTCGCTCAGGATCATGGCGGCGGACGAGGTCACGTCAGGGTCCACGATGCATATCCTCTTCACATCCGTGAAGCGGGGATAGTCCATCGACAGGAGGTTCTCCAAAGTCCTTATGAAACGTTCGGATGCCACAAATGCTCCGTCATCCGTTGTGTTAGGCACCGCAGACATGTGTTCCAGTCAAGGCCCTGTCCCAATATTATTGTTCCCATCATCGTGAGTCTTATTATCGGTGCTGTCATACGGAATCCTATGAAGGTCACACCTGACTGCGTGCCATGTTTGATGAAGAGGGTGCTCTTCCAGGCCAGATTGTTGGATAACGGTTGTGAATCGGAGGCTGTCGGTGCGGCCCTGAGGACATATGCCAAGGAATACGTGGAAGGAAGGAACTCCGCCGAGGTGGCCACGGAGGTTCACAGGTCCGCCTATGAGGTCATGGGTGCCGACCCATATGTCAAGATAAAGTTGGACGCGGACCGTATCGCAGGCGAGTATCTCGATCAGGTGACGGAGTACGTGGAATCCTCCGATGACAGGTTGTCCGCGGCCGTCAGGGTGGCGGTCGTCGGTAACATAATGGATTTCGGTGTCTCCCTGACATCCCCGGAGGAGTTCCGTACCGTATTCAGGGGACTCCTGGAACAGGGTATAGGCTCGGACGACACGGAGAGGATGAGGGAATTGCTCTCGAGGTCGAAGTCGATCCTGTACTTCTTCGACAATTGCGGCGAATCGCAGTTCGACAAGCTCCTGATAAGGGAGATACAGAGGATGGGCGTCCGTGTGGTCGGTGTCGTGAGGGGAGAGAGGATCCTGAACGATGTGACCATGGAGGATGCGGAACGCATAGGTCTCGATGAGGTGTTGGACCGTGTCGTGTCCACAGGCACGTTCGCGATAGGTGCCGTTCTCTCCAAGGCCAAGGATGATCTCAAAGAAGAGCTCGACAGGGCGGACATGATGATCTGCAAGGGTATGGCCAACTACGAATCGTTATCCGATCAGGATGCGGGGATGCCGAAGGTCTTCATCCTAAGGACGAAATGTGGCCCGGTGGCGAGATCCTTGGGCGTACCCGAGAATATCAATGTGGTGAGGGTGACGGAATGACACCGAAGGTACGTCAGGCAGTGATAATGGTCGGAGGCAAAGGGACGAGGCTGAGACCTCTCACGGACAACTGCCCCAAACCCATACTCCCGGTGCTCGATAGACCGTGTCTGGAGTATTTCATCGACTCCATAGCCAAGGAGGGCATAACGGATGTCATACTCGCATGCGGATACAAGTCCGAGTACATGGCATCGGCCATAGGCGACGGGAGCAAGCAGGGCATAAGGATCACGTATTCATATGAGGATCAACCGATGGGCACGGCCGGTGCCGTCAAGCTCCTGGAAGATAGGTTGGATGACGTCTTCATAGCCGTCAACGGTGATGTCTTCATCGATATAGACGTCGGGAAGGAGATAAAGGACCATTTCGAACATGATGCATCGGTCACGATAGCATTGACGACGGTGGAGGATCCGACACAGTTCGGTATAGTGGGATTGGATGACGACGGCAGGGTGACGAGGTTCAAGGAGAAGCCGAAGAAGGAGGAGGCGTTCTCCAACCTGATCAACGCCGGCGTCTACATCATCAACAAGGATGTATTGCAATTCATACCCGAGGGACAGCCGTTCGACATATCGAAAGAGCTGTTCCCGATACTTCTGGAGAAGGATTACAGGCTACAGGGGCACAGGATAGACGGTCATTGGAGGGATGTCGGAAGACCATACGATCTGTTCCATGCCAATCTCGAGACTGCGATGAGGAAGACGAGCCCGGCGGATTCGAAGGTGATGTCGTGCGACATATCCGGTACGTTCTACGCGGGTTCCGGGTCCAAGGTATCGGATTGTACGGTCAGGGATTCCGTCGTCCAAGGGAACTGTTCGATCGATGGATCGATCGTCTCCGATTCATTGATCATGTCCTACTGTTCGGTGCATGGTGCAAAGCTGGAAGGGACCATCCTCGGCAAAGGTTGCATCGTGGGAGAGGGCGCGGTATTGAAGGACACGGTCATAGGTGATGGTGCGATCATCCCCGCAGGGATGAGGATCGAGGGAGCGATAGATCGCAGTGCATACAAGAGGAAGGCGGTGTTCCTGGACAGGGACGATACGATCAACGATGATGTGGGTCACTGTTCCAGACCCGAGGACATAAAGCTGTTCCCCGGGGTCTCGGATGCCATCGCACGGTTGAACAGGGCAGGATATCTGGTGATAATGGTGACCAACCAATCCGTGATCGGCAGGGGCATGGTCGACGAGAAGGGATTGGAGGCCATCCATGACAAGATGCGTTCCGACCTCCTATCCACCGGGGGCGGTGTCATCGATGACATATACTATTGTCCACATCTCCCGGATGCGGGGTGCGATTGTCGCAAACCCAAACCATCGTTGGGACTGAAGGCCATAGAGAAGTACAACATCGATCCCGCATATTCATTCATGATCGGGGATTCCGATAAGGACATCGAGTTCGGAAGGAACATCGGCGTCACACCGGTGAAGGTGGGTGGCGACTATACATTTGTCGATGCGGTCAGGGATATCATAGATGATTGCAGACGTGTTGACGGATAGAACATATATACAACTATCAAAATCCGTATTCCATAGGCATCAACGTGCTGAACGGAAGATGGTGAAAAATGGACAAGACGGACAAGATTTGGCTTAACGGAAAGATGGTCAATTGGGCGGACGCGAAGGTTCATGTCCTTGCGCATGCACTCAACTACGGTACAGGTGTGTTCGAGGGAATCCGTGTATACGATACACCGAAGGGTCCCGCCATCTTCAGGCTCAAGGATCACGTCAAGAGACTCATGGACGGATGCAAGGTCGTCGGTATCGAACTCGTCTTCGACGGCAAGGAATACGGATTCGATGACATCATGGAGGCCATCAAGCAGACCGTCAGGGAGAACAAGAATGTGGATTACGTCAAACCCTGTATCTTCCTCTCCGGAGAGGAGGTCGGTATCAACCCCACGGGCGTTCCCGTATCGATGGCCATCACAGCCGTCCACATGGGCAACTACCTCGGAAAGGGTGCGGACAAGGGTGCGAAGATCGTCACATCCTCATGGCAGAGGCCAGATAACTTCTGTTCACCCGCAGGTGCGAAGGTCAACGGAGCATACATCACATCATGTCTCGCTAAGAAGGAGGCACTCGCACACGGAGCATCGGAAGCTGTTATGCTCAACTCCAACGGATATGTCGCAGAGTGTACCGGTGAGAACATCTTCATCTACAGGCAGGGAAAGATCCAGACCCCCGATCCATCCAACAGTATCCTTCAGGGTATCACGAGGAACTCGATCATCGAGGTCGCCAGGGATCTCGGCTACAACGTGGAGGAGACGAACATCAGCAGGATCGAACTCATCACATCCGACGAGGTATGGATGACCGGAACCGCTGCAGAGGTCGCACCCGTCACATCCGTCGACGAGAGGCAGATCGGAAACGGTGAGATCGGACCCGTTGCAAGGAAGATCCGTGAGAAGTTCGCGGACATCGCCCGCGGAAAGGATCCCAAGTACGAGGCTTGGCTCGACTACGTGAACTGATCGGGTCGGGGTCAATCCCACCCAATCTCCTTTACCATAATTCTACATAATAAGAAAGATAAGGCCCGTAGGGCCTTGTTTAACTCTTCAATATCGCTACGAGGAAGATACCTACAGCGACGAGTGCACCGATCAGGATACCGACCAGGTTGACGAGTCCATTCCAGAATACGTCCCAGACATCGACATCGAAGACGGGCTCGATAATATTGCCGTTGCCACAAAGTAGCACCCAGACACCACCGACGACGATACCGAGGATGAGCATGATGACTCCAGCTATCCTGCTCCTTCCGTTTCCGAATCCGGTGGTGAAGAGACCTGCTAGGACCATGACTATGGCGAATGCCAGGATCATGATCGTTAGGAATTCAAGTCCAGTCATCTTTAATTTCTCCTTTGTGTCAGAGATGACCTGACACACGTACCCCGTCCATGTTGTTCTCCATTATTAACGCTTTCTTATCTTGGATACGGCATCGATGCATGTCATGTCTGTTAAATACGGTAGGGATGATACGGTCGTGTGCATCCGACGGAACAATGCATCAGACTGTACAGGCAATACAAGGAGATAGTCCTCTACCTAGTGTTCGGCGTATTAACCACGGTAGTGAACTGGTTGGCCTACGCCGCATTCGTGTGGATCGGCCTCGACATAAATGTCGCGAACATCCTGTCATGGATCGTCGGTGTGTCCTTCGCGTTCGTAGTGAATAAATGGTATGTGTTCGAATCGAGATCGTTGGACGGGAGCAAGGTCATCAAGGAGTTCGGGTCCTTCGTGGGCGCCAGGATACTCACAGGTGTGATCGCGATAATCCTGTTCCCTATCCTGTACAATCTGGGGTTGGATCAGAGTCTCTTCGGAACGGACGGTTTCCTGGCGAAGATCGTCACGAGTGCCATCGAGATCGTGCTGAATTGGGTGCTCAGTAAGTACGTCGTGTTCAGGAAAGGATGAACCCATCCATGGCTCAACCTTATAATAGTGCATCATCATAGGATGACCGAAGGTAAGCAGATGGCAGGGACGTGCTCAGTTATCATTCCGACCTATAACGAAGAGAAGAACATAGTGAATATGGCGAAGGCCATCAGGGAGCTCTATCCCGATTTCTACATCTTCTTCATGGATGACAACTCGACCGACAGGTCCAAGGAGCTCATAGAGGAACTCGGCGACCCCAAGACCAAACTGGTCACCAGGGATCCGAATGATAGGGGTCTTGCCATAAGCTGCTTCCAGGGTATCGTGGAATGCGGTACCGATTATTTCATGACCATAGACTGTGACTTCCAGCATCCGCCGTCGGCACTCGGCGATATGTACGCGAAGATGGAGGAGGGTTACGATCTATGTGTGGGTACCAGGAACGACAGGTTCGCACTCGGTCTCAAGCGCTGGGCCGGATCCTGGGCGTTCAATATCATGGCCGACCTGTATCTCTTCAGATTGAGGAAGAGCATCACGACCGATGTGATGTCCGGACTCTACGCAGGAAGATGCGACGTGTTCGTACCTGTAATCAAGGAACATTGGAACGATGTCGAGAGGAAAGGGTGGAAGGTGCTGATGGACCTTCTGAAATACGGCCCCAGCGACCTCAAGATAGCCACCATCAAATACGATTTCGGGAAGAGGGCGGCCGGCGAGTCGCACATAAGTCCTAAGGTGGTCGTCACTACATTCCATCAGATGGGAAGACTCGGTAAACTCTGCGCAAGGGTATATGATAAGCTCATGTGCGGAGGGGACGGAAAGGTCTGAACCCTCAGAGATCGAACATCTCTTTCTCGACTATACCGCACATGGTGTGGCATGCGACGAGGTATCCTTCTTGGATGTGCGGGGTCTCCTTGGACGGTATGATCACCGCATGATCCGCGATCTCCCTCATCTTACCGCCATCGCCCGTGAACGACAACGTCTTGGCACCCCTTTCTTTGGCCGCTTCCATTGCGAGGATGACGTTCTTGGAGTTACCGGAGGTACTCAGTCCTACGACCACATCTCCCTTCCTGCAGATGGCTTCGACCTGTCTTTTGAATACGAGGTCGTATGAGTAATCGTTACCGATCGCGGTGACCGGTGCTATGTTGGAGAGGCATACGCCTGCCATGGCAGGTCTGTCGAAGAGATATTTCCCCGAGAATTCCGCAGCTATGTGCTGTGCATCCGCGGACGATCCGCCGTTGCCCATGAAGATCACCTGTCCACCGTTCCTCAGTGACTCTATGATGATGTCCGCTGCCTTCCTTATCTCTGCCGGATCGATCCTGGAGATGGTCTCGGAGCTCTTCTTCAGTTCATTCTCGATATAATCATTCATTCTTGAACCTCCACGTCTTCACACCATTGGGCTCGAACATGAAATCCGTGACCTCTGCGCCATGTTTCTTGAGTTCCTGAGCCACTATCGCTTTCTTATCGTATTCGCAGATGAAATACATGAAGCCTCCCCCGCCCGCACCGGAGACCTTGCCTCCGATGGCGCCCTGAGACTTGGCTATGTTGTAGAGGGAGTTTATGTTACGGTTGGTGACATTGTTGGAGAATTGTTTCTTGTACTGCCAGGATTCGTCGAGCAGTACGCCGGCCTCATCGAGTCTCCCTTTCCGTATGGATTGGCAGATATCCTTCGCCAATCTCTTGGACTGGTCCAAGGCATCCGTGTTCTGATTGTTCTTGAACGCCTTGACCTGTGAGTCTATGATCTTCGCGGATTCCCTGGACATGCCTGTGAAGCACATGACCGAACGGCATTGGAGCTCATCTATGATGCGTTCGTCGATCTCCACGGGGTTGACCTTGACATCCTCTTTGAAATCTATCAGGTTGAATCCTCCGAATACCGCGGCGTACTGATCCTGCTTACCGCCCTTGAGACCTATGTCCTCCCTCTCCAATCTGTATGCGAGGTCGGCCATCTCATAGTTCGTCATGTTCACGCCCTTCCATTCCGCGACGGCGGCGATGATCGCGACGATCATGGTGGACGAGCCTCCCAATCCGGAACCGGACGGGACATCGGAGTGTATGTCTATCGTGAAACCCTGATCCAACTCGAAATGGTTGGCGACAGCCTTCGCCAGGTCCATATTCCCATCGAATTTCAACGGTACGTGATTCAGGCGGGCCTTGTATCTGCCGAAATAGCGTGATTTGACCTTCATTATGTCGTCGTCACGCGGTACCAGGGTACAGTATGCATACTTGTTGATCGTGGTGTTGAATACACATCCGCCGTTGGTAGATGCGTACGGATCCACATCCGTACCGCCCCCGGCGATACCAATTCTCAGAGGAGCCCTAGCTCTGATGTACTCGGTCAATCTATAACCTCACTCTGCGATTGAGAAGAGTTCCATCAATCGATAGGACCTTTTCCCGATAGCCAATGCCTATTCTGGTTTAGTATTATATAAGTTAGGGTTAAGAAACCATCATTTGCGTAGGTTTTATACACGTTTTCATCCCGATTCGTGTATCGATCACGGACCGTGGGATCATGCATCATCCTTTTTATCGGACCATCGTAATGCAGGTATGATGTTCCGGCAGATGACCACCAAGGGGAAATTGATGACCATCATAGTGGCATCTTTCGCGATACATATGTTGGCAGTGCTGTTCCTATCGCATCTCGGCGATCCCGAGTATTGGCCGAGGATCATGCAGACGATCAATTCCGGGAACGGGATATACGGTCTGGACGGCAACTATTACACACCGATCTGGGGCTATCTGCTATCGTTCGTTGATATGATCGTGGAGACCTTGGGTGCGATCCCGATGTTCGGGGATGTCTTCGAATCGTTGCTACCGTTGGAGACCACGGCCATGACGGCATGGATCGTGACTCCCGCCATCGCTCTCGCCACGAAGATGCCAATGATCGTCTGCGATCTGATCGTGGGTTACGTCCTGTTCAAAGTGGTCACCGATTTCACCAAGGACGAGAACAAAGGGCTCGCCGCAGCGGCCATGTGGTGTTTCTGCCCTATCATCATCTACATGTCGGCCGTCCAGGGACAGTTCGATACCGTCTCCACGTTGTTATTCCTGCTCACGGTACAGCTGTTGCGTGAGGACAGGACATTCGTCGCAGGTGCGGCATTCGGTCTGGCGGTGTGGCTGAAACTGTTCCCGAGCGTATGTCTCCTCCTGTTCGTGGCATATCTCTTCGCGAGATACGGCAGGGACGGAGGGATCAAGAGGACGGTCATGGCGGCTGTGGGTGCATTGATCGTCACGGCCATCATATTGATGCCCCAGTTCCTCAACGGGGAGTTGGATCTCGCATTCGGATTCTTCACGGGAAGGATGGATACGGCCACGGAATACGAATGGTACAACACATTGGTCTCGGTGAGATTGATCCTGATGTTGTTACTGACGGTCGTCCTGATGGTATGGTCGTGCATCGGCATGGGCAGGAGGAGGGAGGATCTGGACAGATACCTCTATCTGTACGGTGGTGTCCTACTGGCGGCAGCGACCATAATCAGCAGAGGGTATCAGTACGCACCGTCGTTCATGGCGCCCATAATCCTGTTCGCCATGATATCCGATGACAGGAGGTCGTACGGCAGGATGTTCTCCTGGATGTCCATACTTCTGATAGTGGATGCATTCTTCTCCGTAGGTCCGTCGTTGTTGGCCATGGCATCCGTGTACTACGGACTCGTGGATCCCGTTTGGCTCAGTGATATCAGTGTCACATTCCTGACGACCATAGGACATTCCGGTTCCATGCCGATAGGGGTGATCACAGCCGTCATCTGGGCCATAATGCTGTGGCTGTTCGTCCTGTATGCGGTGGCGGATCTGCTCGGAGATAGGTATCCGAGATTCGCATCGATGGTGGAGAGATTGCGCATATTCAAAGGAGGCTCGGAATGAGGAAGATATCCATTTCCGTCATCGCCGTGGCCCTCATCCTGGCAATCGTCATAGCAGGGGAGGCCTATGCATATCTCCCGTCGGACCGCGGATTCTCATCCGATGCGACGGTATCCGGGGATTCCGTGGATTATTCGGTCAGTGCCAAGGGTGCCTATGTGCATCAGGCGATACTGATGGACAACGGAGGCATGGCAGGCGTGGAGAGTCTCCGCATATACTACGACACATCATACGCCTCCAACGTCAACGAGAGGAACATAACCGCTGTGGGTTCGCAGTTCCTCACACAATCGTACTATATCGATCAACTGACGAAGAATCTGAGTTTCAGAGGTGTGACGGACGTATCCGTTGTTGACACGACCCAATTGAGGGATTCGCTCGCACAGGACATATCGTCGGGAACGGCGGCCGGTAAGGGACTCGTCATGATCTCCGGGGCGATACCCGACGTCCTCATCGAGGGCGATATCTTGATGACATGGATCGAGAGCGGAGGATACCTTTACTGGGCCGGGAACGTGATAGGCGCATATTCGTCATCACCGGACGGCATCACGAAGGTGGATATGACCAAGGTCATGATCGGTACGACGGACCTCTCGTCATCATCGGAGACCGCTACATCCAGCTCGAAGTTGCGCGAGGAGTTCTCATTCGAGTCGATGATCGGCCTGTATTCCCCGAATGTGGATACGATCACTGACAGGGCGTGCCTCGGTGTCGGATACTGTGATGGAAGTTACAATTCGGTCACACTCGTCGAGTGCGGTAAGGGACAGATTGCGGTGTTCGGAGGGGAGTTCGCCTCGAGACAGATACATGATATAGCGATCACCATAGCATCCGGGCTCACATACAAGACGACAATCTTGGATTATCACGAGTCGGAATTCAACAGGAGCATGTCGGACAGTTTCTCGATATCCGGTGAGCATGATCTGTCATTGTACATCTCCGTCGGCAAGTACCATTGCGCATATGCCCAGAGATACGATCTCTGAACTCACGGATGTGCATGATGGATGGACACGGTTTTATCCGTGTATCTGCATGATGCCCACATCATGATAATATTGCCAGAGACAGTAGAGGAGGTGGTCGTCAAGCTCCTCCGCCTTTCGAATACCAGATTGTCACATGATATCGGATGGGCCCTCGAGGCGGCAGCGGGATGGGAGACGAATGAGATCGCCTATTCCCAATTGGGTTGCATAATGGACAATGTGAAGAAGGCGGAGTTCCTGGGGAAACCGATGTGTCAGGATACCGGCATACCTGTATTCTATGTCTCCGGAAGATTCGATTCGTCCGTGCGTGACGAGATCGCCAATGGTGTGAGGAGGGCAACGAAGGAGGTCCCCCTCAGGCCGAATGCGGTGGACCCTCTGACGAGAGAGGGTAATGGGGACAACCTCGGCGAGGGGATGCCCATGATCCACTATCTCCCGACGGATGACGATTTCATGCAGATCACCGTATTGCCGAAGGGTGCCGGTTCGGAGAACATGACCAAGTTGGCCATGCTGAACCCGTCCGAGGGCGTGGAGGGTGTGAAGAAATTCGTCATCGACACCGTCCTCAATGCTGGCGGACGTCCTTGTCCCCCATCCATCGTGGGTGTAGGTATCGGAGGTATGTCGGACACATGCGTCGAGATGGCGAAGGAGGCATTGCTGATGCCCATCGATAAGAAGAATCCCGATCCGATGTTGGACGAATTGGAGGAGGAGTTGTTCATGAGGCTCAACGAGAGCGGACTCGGACCCATGGGTCTCGGAGGGAACTCCACCGTCCTCGCCGTCAGGATCAAGAAGGCATACTGTCACACCGCAAGTCTGCCCGTAGCGGTCAACATAGGCTGTTGGGCCACCAGAAGGGCCACCGCGAGGATCATGCCCAACGGTACCGTGGAATACATACAGGAGGGAGAATGATGAGGTCGATCCAAAGTCCTCTGGACGAATCCACCGCACGTTCGCTGAAGGTCGGTGAGGTCGTCAACATCACCGGTAAGGTCATAACCGCCAGAGATGAGGCGCACATCCGTGCCATGGAGTATCTGGACGAGGGGAAGGATGTACCCGATTGTCTGTTCGGTTGCACACTGTATCACTGTGGCCCGATAATAGTCGAGAACGAGGATGGATACGAGCTGATCGCGGCCGGACCCACCACGAGTGCGAGGATGAATTCGTTGGAACCGAGATTCATCAGGGAATTCGGTGTCCGTGCCATAATCGGTAAGGGCGGTATGTCATCCGAGGTCGCCGAGGCCATGAAGGAATGCGGTTGCGTATATCTCGCCGCTACGGGCGGTGCCGCGGTGACATTGGCCGAGGGGCTGTCAAGGGTCGAGGGCGTAGAATGGGAGGATCTCGGTATGGCGGAGGCCGTATGGAAATTCGATTCCTACCATCTCGGTCCGTTGGTGGTCGCGATGGATTGTAACGGGAACAGCCTTTACGAGGATGTGAGGAAGTCGCTGAAGAGATGAACCGTATCATTTCCTTCTGGAACGGATTATGTGGTATGTCGTGACGAGGATGATCGATGCGGTTATGACGGCCGCAAGGATCATCAGCACATGTCCGAGATCCATCCCGAACAGACCGTTGTTGCCGGTCATACGGATCTCACCGAGAGCCGTGGTGCTTCCCTGTTCTATCGTGATCTCGCCGGTGTATGTCTCGTAACCGTTCATCTTGACGGTGACCACATACGTTCCTGTGGAGCATCTCTCGATATCGAAGTATCCACCGTTCGATGTGGTGGTCGTCGCTACGGTACTGCCGCTCTGTGTCTCGATGATTATCGATGCGCTGTTCAGCCCGACGGGTACCGTCGTATCCGTCACGACCCTGCCGGTCACGGACCCATATGAGCTGGTCATGGCGATGGAGTACAGATTGTTGTCCCCGAGCGTGTACGTGGTGTTCGCCACCAGTGTGCCGATGGATGGTGACAGGTAGTAACACAACTGACCTCCCATGACCTCGGTCGTGCTCTGTATCTGCGACGGGAGGTTGCTGACGGAATATCCGTTCAGTATGAACGATATCAGACAGGATGATGCCACGGTCCCGCTCGGTATCCCGTCGATCTTGAAGTGACCGAAGGAATCCAATCCCACGGTACTCTTGGTAGCATATTCCGATGAGGTGGCTATGGGATAGTGGATGACGATCTTTATCGAATCGTTGTTGGTGAGGACACCGTTGATCTTGACATATCCTTCTATCGATGCGGACTGGCTATCGCCCGATGACGATTCACAGAATAACGGGGCCGCGATCAATACGACCACGGTCAGTGCCAATGCTATCTTGGATATGTCCCTCATCAGAACGTCATCCGTCTGCGGGTTTATATTATCTACCGCCCTCCACAGTTAAAATATCAGTATACTGATGGCGTACCGATGTCGAGACGCGTGGACGTGTTCTTGGTGATAGGGGTCATCCTATGTTCGATCGTCATCATCGGAGAGTGCAGTATCTACGCCGTCGACATATACGATTTCGACGTGGATGCCACATCGGACGGTGACGGCGTGCATTATTCCGTCAGATCATCGGGTTCGTCCAGGTTCGATGCGATCCTGTTCTCCGGTTCGGGTCTTGTCAAGGACGTGTTCATATTCGTCGACGAGAGATATGACGAACACCACGGGGACATCGAGGACAGGGGTCCGCACTATATCTACAATCAGTCGTACGTGGCGGATCAATACTCCAAGCAATTGAAGGCGAGATGTGTCAGCACAACATCCTCGGATTCCAAGGGCCTGTATGATTACATCATGGGTACGATGGATGCACCGAGCGGACACGCGATCCTGGTGTCGTCATATGCGTTACCGTCCTCGGTATACACAGGCGATGCGGATGACATCCTACTGAAGTGGATATCCGCTGGTGGGCGTCTGTATTGGATAGGTTCCGAGATTGGGAGATACTACCACTCGGATGATGGTCTCGTGACCGTATCGAACAATCAGATGCTGTTATTCGGATCCGATGGCAACATCAACATCGGTGACACCTTCGTCGCGGAACACGAGATCCAGAACGGTTTCAGGGAGGCCATGTCGTTACAGAACAGTCGTGTCACATACGGTCTGAAGGTATCGTCATCGGATCTTGCCATCGGGTATGAGCAGGATGGTTATGCATCGGCGGCATTCGTGGGATACGGTCTCGGAGATATCTGCGTCATCGCAGGTGAGTCATCCATAGAACAGATGGCCGACATAGGGCAGATCATAGCCTCAGGCATCCGTTCCGACACGAAGATCATGGAGCATATCACGGGTAACGTGTGCAGAGGGACGGTGAAAGGGACGTTCGACGGTATCGGGGATACCGTGTATCTGTACATAGGCGGCATATACACGGTCCACGGAGGTGCATTCGATGTCTGAGCCGTCAAGGCTGAAGGATATGGTACTCGAACACCCCATCGTCGTGATGGTCGTTATCGGGGTCATCATCAACATCTCCATGATGACATTGGCATTCCTGTACGATACGAACTATTGGGCCGTCGTCGTGAAGAACATCCAGATGGGTGAAGGGCTCTACGGTCTCAGAGGATACTACTACACCCCGGTCTGGGGATACATCCTGGGATTCGTGTCCATGTTCGATTCGTTCTTCTTCGATATCGGAGAGATGGGCGTCAGACTGATGGAACTCCTCGGTTACGAGAACGGGAAGTACATGGATTTCAGTGCGAACGTGACGTCCATCGGGTTCATGATGTCGTACAAGCTGGTCATCATGATATTCGATATTGTGCTGGCGTACCTGGTGTATTGGTTGGTCAAGGATGTCACGAAGGATGAACGCAAGGCCTGTCTCGCATTCATGCTGACATTCCTCTGTCCGACCATATTCGCATCGTACACCGTGTTGGGTATGCCCGACGTGGTCTCCGCAACGATGCTGATGTTGGCGATAGTCCTGCTTCGCAGGGATCATCCCGCATTCGCCGGAGCATGTTTCGCGATCGCGGTGCTAAACAAATTCTTCCCGGCATTGGTCCTCTTCCCGATCATGGGCTATGCGTTCTCCAGAGGCGCTGATAAGAGGGAGGGTATCACGAATGTGGCGAAGGCATTCGCCGGAGCACTCCTCATGACAATCATCATCATGCTGCCGCATATGCTCGACGGTAACATAATGTCTGCATTCAGTTTCCTGACGGATCGTGCAGAAGTATCCTCCGAAGCGGGGATATTGGACCATCTGATCAGTTACAGTGCGGTCATCGTCACCCTTGTATCGATAGTTGTTTCATTGATCCTGAGCATGAGGTTGGCGAAGGATCGTTCGGGTGATGACGAGATAAACAGGTTCATGTGGTATTCGCTGGTATCTTTGACGGTGATGTTCATCTACCCTCCGAACCCGCAGTATCTGATGTCACTCTTCCCGTTCCTTGTCTATTGCATCGTGATATTGCCGAAGGGACTGTTGAGGTCCTGGACATTGATCTCCGTAGGCGGTTTCATGCAGTCGACGAGTGCGTTGGCGACGATGTTACTGCCATTGGCGGTCTTCACGGGCATCATATCCGTGGATGCGGTCATGGCGGCGACCGAGGCGTTGTGCGGTAATCTCCCATTGACATACATGGAGATCTTCGCGATGGTCGGGAATGCGATACAGTATGTCGGTATCCTGTTGATACTGTACTATATCTACATCCATCGTTCGTTCCTGAAAGGGCCGATCGGCATCGAACCCGCGGGATGTGTGGTCGCCGATGGTGCGGATGGGCCACACGTCGACGAAAGTGCCTAAATAAGTCTATGACATCGACCTCATCATGGTTGAGGATCTGGCATTCACGATCGGTATCTGCGCATACAACGAAGCGGGAGCGATAGAGAGATCCATCAGATCCATATTCGAACAGGAGCTATCCGGTTTCACGTTGGACAAGGCGATAGTCGTATCGAGCGCCAGTACCGATGGCACGGATGATATCGTCACATCGTTATCCAAGGAGTATCCGAAGGTCGTATTGATCAGACAGGAGAAGAGAGAGGGTAAGAATTCCGCCGTGAACTGCTACCTGAAGGCCAAGGACACGGAATTGATCGTGATGCTGAACGCCGATAATGCATTCGCATCGAAGGACAGTCTTCAGAGACTGTTGGAACCGTTCAAGGACGAGAAGGTGGGATTGGTCGGAGGCCATCCGATACCCCTCAACACAAAGAAGACGTTGGCAGGGTTCGCATCGAACATGGTGTGGTCGTTGCATCACAATATCGCGATGAGATGTCCGAAGATAGGCGAGCTCATCGCATACCGCGATGTTGGTATAGAACTGCCTACACAATATCAATCGGACGAGGATTTCATCAGGGTCGCCGTCGAATCCGCCGGATACGTGTCCGTATATGCTCCCGGGGCAACCGTGTACAACAGGGGTCCGGAGACGGTATCCGATTTCGTGAAACAGAGGCTGCGTGTGAACATCGGGCAATCGATAATGGTCGAGAAGAGCAATTTCTACAATCCGTCGAGGGATCCGAAGATGTTGGTCGAGGCGATCTTCGACACCATACGCGATCTGGGATTCCATCCGTTCAAGATGTTCGCGTCCGTGATGATGGAAGTGTATTGCCGTATCAGGGCCAAGAAGTATGTGAAGGATGGCAATTGCGACCTGAACGCATGGGAACCGGTCGCCAGCACGAAGAAGTTATGACTTCGGATGATCTTTCGAATATTCCTTCCAACTATGTTCCGTATCCAGTATGAGGTATGACGGCTTACGGCACTCTTCCGGCGGAAGCGTCATATAATCTCCATAGACGATCCTCAGATATTCGTCGAGTCTTTCGGGGAACATCATCTTATGTCCTCTGATGGACATCTCCTTGGGGGTTCCGAATACCTCTTTGGGAACGATCTCGTTGAAGAAGCATTTGTTCATAGGCGCTACGCAATCATACGGGTGTCTTGACGTGATCCTGTCCGCTATCGACATGCCGATTCTCTTCATACCGATACAGATGGGTATGAGGGGTTTCGGGACATAGTCCCCGGCCATGTTGAATAGGATATTGTTGCGGGATATCGTATCTATCAACAATCTGGGTATACCATTGAGAGGGACATCGATCATCTCGAAGAGTTCGATGCAGATGCCTCTATAGTTCCTGTCCTTGAAACTGCGTATCAGACACGTATCCCTCTTGACGACACGTAGGTACCCCTTGTGATTCTCATGCGAATTCGGAGTCTCGATGATGTATTTCTCGGAGAGATGTTTCAACAGGGCATTCTGCACCCTGTCCCTATCCTTCCTGAAGAAGACGATATCGATGTCATCATCCCATGGGATCAGGTCACCGTTCCTGAGCAGACCTATGGCGGCCCCTCCGACCACGTAATAATCGACGGACTCGGCCACGAATGCCTGATGGATGTCCGACATCATCTCCAAGAGGATATCATGTAGCCTATCCATCTCCTCTTGGTCGTACGTCATCTCCGCCCCTTCTTCTCTATGATGTAATCCTTGTATGCTCCGCATGGGAATCCGCCTGCACCCTTGCGATCCTCCTCGGGTGGCGGTGTCATGTAATCGCCGAATATCGATGTGAGCAATTCATCATACCTTTCCGGTAGCGGGGCATCGGTGGTCTCGAACCTGTGGTCTACGGGCTTCCCGTAGACCTCCCTCCTGAATATGTAATCCTTGAACTCCGTCGCATAGATGACGGTGAGGTCGGAATCCTTGTCCACGGTGAGGTCGGCCAGACGTTTGAATATGCCAGGGATCCACGAGAGCATCCTGTGGATGCGGATGGGATCGATGTGATCTATCGCCCATATGGAGCAGACATCCCCCCAGATGAACGCATCACAGAACAGTTGTCTCATCCTCTTCGAAGGGTATCTCGATATCGGGAATATGTCGATGAACGGGAGTCTCTTCTCCTTCAGATCCCTTTCGAAATCATCCGATCTTGCGATGACATGAGGGTGCGTATCGGCGGATGGTATGTGATAGTAGTAACGTTCTTTGTCCAACTGTTCGGACAGTACCTTGTTGACCATATCGATATCCTCCTCCCAAACGGCAAGGTCGATATCATCATCCCAGGGGATGAACCCGTCATGTCTGACCGCACCTATCGCGGTACCGAAGTGTATGTAGAATGTGATACCGTTGGAATCCAATATCCTCTTGATGTCCTCGTACATCGCCAGTAAGGTAGTCTGTGCGTCATTCATCGCATCATATCCTATGGCACCGATCATCGGTCGTGGCACGGGCCAGTATGACGCTACACATTGTGAGCAGTTTATATATCTTACATTCGTGTTGATACGATAGACGCATATTATGAGACTGTTCACAGTTGGACCCGTGATGATGTACCCTGATACGCTGGAGCAATCAGGCAAGCAGCTTCCATATTTCAGGACGGATGATTTCTCGAGGATAATGTTGGATTCGGAGAGGATACTGAAGAGACTCCTCGATGCGAGTGACGATCACAAGGTGGCGTTCCTCACGGCATCCGGTACGGGTGCCATGGAGGCGGCCGTCTCGTGCCTCTTCACGCCGTCCGATAAGGTGTTGGTGATAAACGGCGGAGGTTTCGGGAAGAGGTTCACCGAGATATGCAGTGTTCATAATATCCCATGGGATCAGATATCGCTGGGGACGGGCGAGGCACTAACGAAGGAACATCTTCTGGCATTCGATGGCAAGGGATATTCCGCACTACTTGTGAATCTGGACGAGACGTCGACCGGACAGTTGTATGATATCGCCATGTTGTCGGAGTTCTGCAGATCCAACGGTATGTATCTGGTCGTGGATGCGATAAGCGCATTCCTCGCGGATGAGATAAGCATGTCCAAGCATGGGATAGATGCGTTGATCATCAGTTCCCAGAAGGCGTTGGCATTGGAGCCCGGGACGTCCATGGTCGTCCTCAGTCCGAGAGCGTACAGGGATAGGGTATCGTCGATCAGATCCCCCACATACTATCTGGATCTGAAGCATCATATTCTGGATCAGGAACGTGGTCAGACCCCGTTCACACCATCGGTCGGCACACTCCTATGTCTGAACGATATGCTCCATACGATCGATGATATGGGTATCGAGGAGAAGATACGCAGGACGAGATCGCTCGCGGAATACTTCCGTGAGCAGGCCATGGGGATAGGATTGAAGATCCCCGGTTATCCACTCTCCAATGCGGTCACACCCATACTGTTCGACGGGAATGCCATGGACGTCTACAGGAGACTCAATGACGATTACGATATCACGGTCACACCGAGTGGCGGTGACCTGAAACCGAATATGTTGCGTGTGGGGCATATCGGTAATCTGGAGGTATCGGATTACGATGCACTCATATCCGCATTGAAGGAGATATTACAATGAAAGCGATCCTTATGGCGGCCGGCGTCGGAAGTAGGATAAGCAGGTCCGTGAACAAACCTAAGAGCACGTTGGAGATCGATGGGGTCCCGTTGATCACACGTACCGTGGATATGTTGATCTCCAAAGGCATAGATGTGGCAGTGGTCGTGGGATTCAGGAGCGACGATGTACGCAAGGCATTGGAAGGTCGTAAGGTACGTTACTACGAGAATCCGTTCTTCCGTGTGACGAACAGTATGGCATCGTTATGGTTCGCAAGGGATTTCCTTTGCGACGACGATCTGATACTCGCGAACGCGGACGTGTTCTGGGGGGATGGTATCTATGAATCCCTCATATCCGACGAGGATGACATAGCGATGCTGGCGGATGTGTCGCGTGCGAAGGTCGGGGATTATTTCTTCAAGGTGAAGGACGGATTGTTGGTGTCATACGGCAAAGATCTCCCTCCAGAGGACCGTGACACCGAGTACGTCGGTATGGCCAAGATCAAACGTGATTTCGTGCCCAGATTCAAGAGCAATCTGGAGGAGATGGTTAGGCAGGAGAGATACGACCTCTGGTGGGAGAACGTGCTCTACGAGCATATCTCCGAGATCCCTGTCCATATCAAGGATGTCAGCGACCACTTCTGGGCGGAGATCGATTACATCGATGACTATGAACGCATACTGGAATACCTACGCACCGGAGATCTCTCCGTCAAGGTGAAGGCCGTGAAGATGTAGGGGCGATCACAAGGCGTATCGTTCTTGGGATGGCTCGGAGGAGGAGTGATGGAGGAACAATATGATGCATTCTCGAGCAGGGTCTCGATCAATGTGATCGTGAACATCATACGTACCATCATCATGGCCCTGACCGGATTCCTGATGGTCCCTTACTACATAGGGACCTTGGGGATGGCGACATATGCCATCATCCCGCTGATAACGGCCGTTACGACATATTTCTTGGCGATGTCCGATTCCCTGGCGGAAGCTTTCGCGCGTTATACTGCGATATCGGTACAGAACGGTGATCCCGATGCCGTGAACAGGACATACACATCATCGGTCATCGGTATGACCAAATGCATAGCCATACTGATGCCGTTCGTATTGGTGCTGTCATTCATCGCACCGTACATCTTCAATGTGGGCGAGACGTCCGATCTTAGTGTCCAATTGACGTTCCTGATGATCATAGCCTCCACCCTGTTGCTGTCGTTGAGCGCATGCATGGGTAGCGTCTTCATGGCGTACAACAAGATGTACATAACATACATCGGGAGAATCATCCAGTGCATTCTGCAGGTCGTCCTCGTGGTGCTCCTGTTCTACGTGGATTCTCCCTCATTGATCTTCGTAGGTATCTCGTACGTCGTCACAATCGTACTATTCCTGTTGATGATGATCGTCTGTCTCAAGAAGGTGTGCCCGACGGTCACATTCTCCCTCAGATATTATGATCGCGAACTGTTGGGCAGGATGGGTAAGCTCGGATTATGGGCGACCATAGCCGAGTTGGGATCGTTGCTATTCATCCAGACATCGATGGTCGTCGTCAACATAATGATCGGTAGTGAGGCACAGGGTTCCTTCTCCGTGGCGGCGAACGTACTGTCGATGATAAACACCGCATGCATAGCCATCTCCGCATCCGTGATCCCATTGGTATACAGATACTATGCGAACGGTGACACAGACGGGATGATATTGACGCTGAAGGTATTCTCGAAGTTCATAGGGCTTCTGGCGGCATTCCCGATAGCCTACCTGATACTGTTCACGCCACAGGTGATCGGCATATGGATCGGCAGCGGGTACGAGGACATATATCCGATGCTCTATCTGATGTTGCCTGTGGAGCTATGCGTGTGCGTGTCCAGCCCCATGATATGCATACCGACGGTCTATGCACGTCTGCGCCATACGGCCATGGTGACCGTGGCATTGGGTACGATCAACGTGATCCTGGCGATGATATTCATCAAGATGGGCTGGGGTACGTTGGGAGCATGTGTGGCATGGGTAATCGCCATGGCCGCATTGAAGATGGTGTACTATCCCGCATATGCATCGAAGCTCACATCCGGTACGTATGATAGGTATGCGCATTCGTTGCTGGCGAGTTATGCCGTATTCATAGTCGTGATGGCGATCGGCCTATGCATAACACATTTCTACACCCTCCCGACCACATGGACGGCGGTACTGCTGTCAGGTGCGGTGAGCTTCGCCGTGTATCTTGTCATCATGTTCAAATTCATGTTCACCGATGATGAGAAGAGGATGATGGACACGTTCCTCCCCGGATTCATGCAGAGGTTCTGAACCATGTGCGAAGAGACACCAGACACCGACGGTCACGCGTCCGCAAGCATATCCGATTTCCTACGGACCAGGATAGGCAGGGATCTGCTCATAGTGACAATCATAGGTCTGGTGATAAGATATGTCGTCGGGGTGTTCTTCACATACCCCACGGACGTGAATTATTGGGTGATAGTGTCGGAGAATCTGTTCTCGAACGAGGGCCTCTATGGGTTGCCCGGATACTACTACACCCCGGTCTGGGGATACATATTGTCCGCGGTCACATCGGTCATCGGTCTGATCGGGATACCGTTGGGAGAGTACGTCCCGGAGCTGGTCACGAACAACATGATCCTGGACTGGACCAACACGCTACCGTCCATGTGGTATGCGATGGCCATCAAGACCGTGCTGTTCATATTCGACCTGTTGGTCGCAGCGGTATTGTACAAGATAGGGAAGGAACTCTACGGTGAGAAGCATGCGTTCTGGATGTTCACGATATGGTTCCTGTGTCCGTTCACCATAGTGATCTCATCCATCCGTATGATGTTCGAGAATCTGGAGATACTGCTGTTCCTGCTGTCGTTCCTGTGCATGATCACGAAGCGTCCGGCATGGGCCGGTGTGATGATGGCGCTATCGCTTCTGACGAAACCCTATGGGATATTCCTTGCTATCCTGTTGGTCGGATACTCCTATGCACAGTCGCATTCGATGGGATATACTATAAGATATATCGTCGCGGGATGCATCACGGCAGCGGTATTGTTCCTCCCGGTGATCCTGAACGGTCAGTTGGAAGAGGCGATGATATGGCTCACCAACCGTGCCGGCAATACCGGTTCCGGATACAATTCCGTGTTGAACATCACACCATTCATCGTTATTGCATCGTTGATCGCATCCGCGGTCATCTTCTTCAAAGGCAAGTGTTCGACGAATACGCTCATCGTCCTGAGTACGATATTCACGTCGATGATGTTGCTGAGTCCTGGTAACATCCAGTACTATCTCGTCCTGCTGCCGTTCGCATTGTTGTTGCCGTATAGGTCGAAGGTCGTGGCAGTCATTGCTTTCTTCGTCCTGTCGGTGTTCGCATTCATATCCTACTCGACATGGAGCAGCACCCTGTACATCCACGAGGGATACGTGTTCTCGGATCTGCTGGGATCGTTCGTATCCGCACTCTATCCTTTGGATTCGACGCTCTCCTACAATTGGATGAAGAGCGTCGTCGCGTACATCGTTCTGGCGATCCCCATATTGGAGTATGCTAGGAGGTGGTATGTTGAAAGGTAGGGATGTCCCGCTGATATCATTGATCATCGTGATCGTCGTCGTGCTGGGTATGGCGATATCGTTCGCACCCGAACCGTATCATCATGATATCACCTTCGAGAGGGACGGGGATGTGGTGCATTACTCGTATCATTCCACGACGGGATCGCCCACGAGCACCGTCGCATTCACCGTCACGGGTGATTTCCTCATCAAGAATGTGGTGCTGTATTTCGACGATTCATACGCTTCGCTGACATCGGTATCCCTGCAGAAGGAGGTGATCCGCGATATGCCGGAACAGCTGAGCATGCGCGGGATAGATTCCGTGTGCTGTGATGCGAAGGAGATGTTGGAGATCATGAGGACGCACGATCCCGGCACCACCGCATTGTTCTTCGCTTCAGGGGCACTCCCCGACATACTTTACGACGGTACGGCAGGATGTCCGATTATGGATTGGTTGGACAGAGGGGGTGTATTGATCAACGAATCCGGATGTCTTGGCAAATACATCTCGCACGGCCCCGCTAAGGATGACATCGAAGAGGTCATCGGATACGGCGATCTGTTCGCAGGGGTCGATGATATGTCGTTCAACGATTCCAAGACGAGGGTGTATGCGACGGGCGGATGCGATGAGGCGATAAGGGATTCTCTCAACTTCTACATGAATGAGTACACATTCGGGATCGACATCTCGGGATTCTCCGATGCGAAGAATCTGGGTTATGTATCCGATGATGGGTATTCGTCCGCTGTCATGTTCAAATCCAGGGGCGGTATGGTCATCAACTTCGGTGTATCGATCACGAACCATTCCCACTTCGACCATTTCGTGGCACAGATCATAGCATCCGGCATGGATTATTCATCGGAGATGTTCTACTCGCATACAGGGAACACCAGGGGCGATAACAGTGGCGACATAGATCTGACCGACGGATCGTGCGTGATATACGGCTACATCGGATCCCCGCGTGCGGTGTACGGGGAACGCATGATGATCACTTCTTGACGACTCCCGGTATCATCCTGTAGAGCATGACATATCTTGCGAATGCCGCCATGGGATAGAATATGCCGTAGAATATCACGAACACATTCATGAGACCCAACGCCGCGAATATCGGCAACAGGATTTTCATGTTGGTGAATGTGAGAGGGTTGAGGTTCATTATCACTCTGAACAGCTTCTGGTCCTGGAAGTGCTTCCCCTCGACGGCCGCGGATCCCTTGTCGTATTCCAACGCCGCTTCCGGGCAACAGCTGTTGTAGTTGGCCCCGAGATCGACGATCATCACCATGCCGAGACCGGCCGTGAAACCGAGTATGAGATAGGCGACGGGATCGATCGGGATGTCCAACAATCCGTATCCCCCGATATGCCAGACTCCGAAACCTGCACAGAACATCAGGAGGGGGTATGTGGTCCTATGATTGACGCGGTCCTGGAATCCTCCTCTGCGGGAACGCATGTCCTTGTAACGGGCTATGTCCCCGTCGGTGTAGTCCAATGCATAGGCGATGATCCAACCTATTCCGCCGATGGTGCTGAGTACCCGATCTCCCGTCATCAATAGGATGGAGGAGACGATCATCAGGAGGCCCCAGAATATGGTGACCTGATTGGGTGTGACAGGCAGTCTTACGACGAGGAGGGACAGAGCTCTGCTCAATGGAGTGAATACGTATCTCGCAGATGCATTGTCGTATTCGGACGTTTTACGGACGCCGTAGAGCCTCTCCCTGTCTATCTTCTGCACATCTGGCGCAGATGTCTGTCGACATAATAAGGTTGACCATCGGAAGGTCATGACATCTGACAAATAGCAATATGTCCATCAGGTAATCGATGATGAGGACGGACGGATACAGGAAGGATCTCGAACGTATACTCGGGAAGGGCTATCCATGGAAGAATCTCTCCGGAAGGGATGTACTGGTCACGGGCGCTTCCGGTATGATCGGTTCCGTATTGACGGATGTGTTGGTGGACAAGGCATCCGAGTATGACTTCCATGTAACCGCCATGTCCAGGGACATGGGTGTGTTGAAGGGTACGTTCCCACATCCTTATGAGCGTCTCAGATTGGTATCTCACGACGTGAATCTGCCCATGGACGGGATCTTCTGTGATACGGTGTTCCATTGTGCCAGTAATACGCACCCCAGGGCATATTCGACCGATCCCATCGGTACGATAACGACGAACGTCATCGGATTGAAGAACCTCTTGGACATGGCATCGGAGGTCGGTGACGGTAGATTCGTATTCGCCTCATCCGTGGAGATATACGGTGAGAACAGAGGGGATGTGGAGGCATTCGACGAATCGTACTGCGGATACATCGACTGTAGCAACGCCCGTTCCGGATACAACGAATCCAAACGTGTGGGCGAGGCGTTGTGTCATGCGTACGGATCGCAGAAGGGATTGGATTTCGTCATACCCCGTCTGAGTCGCGTATACGGCCCATCGGTGCGTCCCGACGATTCGAAGGCGATGTCACAGTTCCTCTTCAAGGCCGTGTCCGGACAGGATATCGTGTTGAAGAGCAAGGGGACACAGCTGTTCTCGTACTGTTATGTGATGGATGCCGTGGATGCGATGTTGCATCTGTTCTTCAATGGTGCTTCCGGAGAGGCGTACAACGTCTCCGGCAAGGATTCCGATATAACTTTGCTATCTCTGGCGGAGAGGATATCGAAGATCGCTGGAGTGGATGTGGTGTTCGATCTACCGGATGAGGTGGAGTCGCGCGGTTATTCGAAGGCGACCAAAGCTGTTCTGGATACAACGAAGATAAGGTCCACGGGCTGGGAGCCGTCGTATACATTGGATGAGGGGCTCGCCAGGACCATCAGTTATCTCTCTTCGAGATGAAGTAATTGAGAAGGATGTTGAACAGGTTGATGTCATCGATCACAGTGATCTTGATGTTGGTCGCAGAACCCTTCGAGAAGTAGATCGGATACCCTAGTTGCATCATCAGGGTGTTGGTGTAGGTGGAGTCATCGATACCCATCTTGTGCGCTTCTTTGTACAGTTTGTTCACAAGGTCGTATCTGTATGCCTGTGGGGTCTGCACCCTCATGATATCCGAACGGTCTATGTTGACGCTGCTGGAGATGTGGTCATCGGTCTTGACTATGGTCTCCTGGATCGGGATGGCCGCACAACCGTTACCATATTTCTTGCAGACCTCGATGCAGTCCGTGATGGTCTCCTCGTCGATGAGCGGACGTACGGAATCGTGTATAATCACTATGTCATCGGGAGATGATACGCTCTCTATCCCGAGGATACCGTTCGAGATACTCTCCATGCTGTTCTTCCCACCCGGTTTGATGCAGCAGATCTTGCTCAGACCGTACTTTTCCTTGATCCTTCTGACCTTATCCTCCCAACCGGATATACAGACGATGACGATCCTGTCGATCATCCTATGGTGTTGGAATGCCTGGACGGTGTATGCCAATATCGGTTCACCGTCCACCTCGAGGAATTGTTTCGGAATGTCGCAACCGATCCTCTTCCCTACGCCTCCAGCCAGAATGATCGCCGTGTTCATCGGTTTACTAGTAGGTGTCACATTATATAACGTTTAACGGATTCGATATACTGGCTACGTTCATGGGAATGCCGTCGATCGGACATGACCACTTCCGAAACATAAATAAGCGAATATGCCTAGGGGTATCGGATTATCGAGTGATGTTATATGCAACGCGTGGATAGGACATACACCAAGGAAGAGGTCATGGGCCTCATGGAACCGTTGGTCTCCACATGGTTCAATGAGAGGTTCGAATCACTCACCGAGCCACAGGCACGTGCCATACCCGTCATCCACCAGAGGAAGGATGTTCTCGTATCCTCGCCGACGGGTTCCGGTAAGACACTGACCGCATTCATGAGCATAATCAACGAGTTGACACGCTACGCTTCGGAAGGGAGACTGGAGGAGCGTGTCTACTGCATATACATATCACCGCTCAAAGCGCTCGCGAACGATGTCAACAGGAACCTCAACACACCATTGGCGGAGATGAGGGAGGTCGCCGAAGCGCATGGCATGAACATCCCCAACATACGCGTCGCGGTGAGGTCGGGAGATACATCACAGTACGATAGGCAGAAGATGGTGAAGCATCCGCCCCACATCCTCATAACCACACCCGAGTCGTTGGCATTGATATTGGAGGCGCCCAAGTTCAAGGAGAGCTTCCAGAACATAGAGTGGGTGATCCTGGATGAGATCCACGATATCTGCGATTCCAAGAGAGGAGCGTTCCTATCGCTGACCATGGAACGTCTCAGGGAATACTGCACGACGGATTTCACGAGGATAGGATTATCGGCCACCATGGCCCCCATGGAGGCAATCGCAGGTTATCTCGTCGGATGCGACGAGAACGGGGAGACCAGGGATGTAACGTTCATAGAATCCAGCATGAAGAAGGTCCTGGATCTGAAGGTGATCTGCCCCACGGACGATGTCACCACGCATTCGTCGGACATCGTCAACTCGATGATGTACGACACGCTCAGGGAGCTGGTGGATCAGCATGACACCACATTGGTGTTCACGAACACCAGGTCGGGTGCGGAGAGCGTCGTCTATAAGCTGAAGGAGCGCGGATTGGACAACGTCGAGGTGCATCACAGCTCCCTGTCCAAGGAGGCCAGGCTGGATGTGGAGGAGAGACTGAAGCGCGGAGAGATCAAGTGCGTCGTATCATCCACATCGTTGGAATTGGGGATAGACATAGGTTCGGTGGACTTGGTATGTCAGATAGGTTCGCCCAAATCCGTGGCGAAGGGATTGCAGAGGATAGGCCGTTCCGGTCACAGTTTCGGGAAGGTCGCCAAGGGAAGGCTGTTGGTCTTCGATCCGGACGACCTGGTGGAATGCGCCGTCATGTGCCGTGCGGCACACCGTAACGACATAGACCGCGTGGGCATACCGGAGAACTGTCTCGATGTGCTCTCGCAGGCGGTCGTGGGGATGAGTCTGAGCGCCCGTTGGGACGTCGATGATGCGTACAGGGTCATCAAAGGATCATATTGTTACCGTAACCTCCCCAAGGAGAAGTTCATCGGAGTCCTGAGATACCTCGGAAGCAAGGACGAGTACGAGGGCGTCTACTCGAAGATATGGTACGACGAGGCCGAGAACGTCTTCGGAAGGAAGAAAGGATCCAGGATGATCTACTTCATGAACCTCGGTACGATCCCGGAGGAGGCCAACTACCGTGTGATAACCAACCACGGTTCCATGGTGGGTGAGCTGTCGGAGAAGTTCGTCGAGAGGTTATCGGCGAGGGATATCTTCGTCCTCGGAGGGAGATCCTTCGAGTTCGTACGTTCGAAAGGGATGACTGCTTACGTCAAGGAGGCTACCGGAAGGAAGCCCACCGTCCCGTCATGGGCGGGTGAGATGCTCCCGAGGAGCTTCGATCTGTCCATGGACGTCGCAAGGTTCAGAGGGGAGATGGTCGAGAACTTAAACAGGGACGAGGACGATCTCAAGGACGAGCTGATCAAGGATTTCGACATAGACGACGGATGTGCGAGATCCATCATATCATATTTCAGGGAACAGAAGGCCGTGGCCGGTTGCATACCGGACGATAAGGATCTGGTGATCGAGGAGTACATCGATCCGTCGGACAATCAGAGGCTGATATTCCACTTCCCCTTCGGCAGGAGGGTGAACGATGCCCTGTCGAGAGGATATGCATACAGGATATCCAACGCCATAGGTGTCAACGTATCCGTCACCATGTCGGATGACAACTTCATGATCGGGATGTCGAGGAAGATCGACATAACCAAGGTCCCGTCCATGCTGTCGTCCAATGATATAGAGACGATACTGAGGAAGGCGATCAAGGATTCGGAGATATTCAAACTGAGGTTCAGGCACACCGCATCAAGGAGCTTCATGATCCTCAGGAACTACATGGGACGTCCGATATCCGTCAACAGGCAGCAGACGAGATCATCGTATCTCTTGGAGGCGCTGTCCGATATGGAGAACATGCCGGTCATCGAGGAGACCTACAGGGAGGTGCTCGAGGACGATATGGACATAAAGAACGCGGAGCACGTCCTCAAGATGATCGAGGATGGCGAGATGCATCTCACCACGGTCGCATACAATGGTACACCGTCACCGTTCGCACATTCCGTCATATTGTCAGGATTCTCCGATATCGTGCTGATGGAGGACCGTTCCGCATTGCTGAGGGAACTCCACAGGAAGGTCCTGTATCGTGCGATGGGGGACAGCATCAGGGAGTTCGAGTTCGATGAGGATCAGGTGGTCCCGTACTTCAGGGAGAAGGTCGGACGCATAACCGAGAAATCAGATATACTGACGGTACTGTCGCGCACCGGACCGTTGCAGGCCATGAGGGAGAGGGGCAGGAACATCTACTCCTATGCGGACGTGGACAAGAAGACCGTTGACGGATGGGTCAGGGAACTGTTCAGGGAAGGGAGCATAGGCACCGTGTTCCTGGATGACCCGCACATAATGCTGTCGGAGGAGATCCCGTACTATGCGACGGCGACGAGGAAGCAGAAGGAACTGACCGAGGATGACGGTAAGGTGTTGGATGCCGTGACCGACGAGGCATCGACACTGAGTGAGATATCCATGAGATCGGGTGTCGACGAGGATGTCGCATTCAGATGCATGAGGAAACTGGAATCCATGTACCTGGTCACCAGGGTGGATGTGTCGGGTAACAACAAATGGGAGTATGCGAGGTATCTCGACGGTTTCGCCGATGAGGACGAATCCGCCGATCGCATAGTTGTAAGGTTCCTGGATTGTTTCGCACCCGCCACCATGCAGGAGATCGCATACGCATTATCCATGGCCGAACCCCAGGTCAAGAGGTCGTTGGAGGCATTGGTCGCAGAGGAGGAGGTCGTGTGCGGCAGGTTCCTGATCTCCGAGAACGACCAGTACATGAGGAAGATTGACCACATGAGGCTGAAGGCGGGTAAGAACAACGTCTACGATTACGAAACGGTCGAGAGGTACAGATTCTACAAATGTCCGAGGTTCAAGAGCATATCCGAGTTCTTCGACTACTACGATTCCGCAGGAAGCGAGATCGACGTCTTCAACAGGGTGGACGGATTCGATCTCAAGGAATGGTACAGGATGCGTACGGACGGGGAGATCCTTCTCGGAAGATTCCTGAGAGGAAGGGTCAGGTATGTGAAGGCAGAGACCGGGGATATGATGGCGAGCCTCAATCACGAGGCCATACTTCCCGAGGATGAGCAACTGTTGAAGGTCATATCCGGCATGGGATCGGCCACGCTCCGTCAGTTGGTCAGCGAGACCGGTCAGGATAAGGACATGGTCAAGGCATCGATCCTCCGTTTGGACAAGGCGTTGAAGGTCATACGTGCGTTCGGTGACAAGGAGGACTGGGGTACCGAGAACGATTACGAGATATACACACCGAACGAGGTGGATTCGGATCCGATACCCAAGCTGATGATGCAGGCCGTACGTGCGTACGGCCCGATACCAGCCACCGCACTGAGGTACATAACAGGCGTACCGGCGGATGAGGCCATATCGATGGCGACATCCATGGGTGCCAGCACGATATTGGTCGGGGATGGGCAGACACCCATGCTGGTGATGTCCGACGAGATCTCCAAGATAAACGATCAGATCCCCGCGGACGAGAGCATACGCGTGTACTCGCTCTTCGATCCGGATCTTGCGTCCAAATGGGCGGAGATATCGTCCCGTTACGGTGATAAATGGATCTATCCCCTCGTGAGGGACAGCCGTGTCGTGGGAGCATTGGAGGTATGGGAGATGTCCGGATGCATAGAGATCAGGTCCATGGACATGGACGATCCGTCGATGTTACCTGCAGTGCTGAAGGGTATTGACAACTTCATGAGATTCTACAACATGAAGGGTACGGAGATAATCCGCATCAGGGAGATACTCTCCAAGGATGCGGCCGATCTCGACAGGGATATGGCGAACATCCTCAAGGAGAACGGATACCACTTCGTCAACGGCTTCTATGCGAAGGGACGGTTCGAGGACATCACGCTCAGCGAGGCGCAGTTCCTGAGCTATGTATTCAGGAAACAGCACGTGATACAGGACGAGAGGTACGCCACGGTATCCTCCGCCATACAGGCGCGCGGATACATCAGGAACGATGCCGAGGTCCTTACGAGGGTCAAGGACAGAACTTCGATGAAGAAGCAGATGGAATGCGGTAACATCGTGAGGACGTTCATCATCCCGTCGTACAGCGGATACACCACGCCGGAGTTCATGGCCATGTACCGTTCGGCCAAGGACAGTCCCGTCGATGAGACGATGAGGGCGATACTGACGATCATAAAGGACCGTCAGCCTGTATCGAGGAAGGAGATCGTGAACAACTCTCCGTTCTCCGAGGAGAGGACGGTGGAGGCGATCAACTCCCTGGTACATGCATCCGTGATCTATCAGGACGCATCATCCGCTTACAACGCTCTGAACGCATCGAAGATGGACAAGAACGAGGCGATGATGGGTATAGTGAGGCTGATGTTCTCCGATTTCGGTATATTCAGCGCAGAACAGTTGGCATCCATGCTGGGATTCAGGATGTCCGTGGTGAGGGATCTGCTCAGAAGATTGGAGGATGAGGGATACCTGGTCAAGGGATTCTTCATGCGCGACAGCCCCACGGTGTACTGGATGCTGAAGGAGGACTGCGGGAAACCGATCGATATGGTACGTAACGAGATGTTCCTGCTCAACACACAGGACAGCCTCCACGTCTACCTCAGGGACATGATCAAGAATGATGTCCGTTCCAGCAGCAACATCATATTCAGAGGCACCAGAGTGATCGGTTCGTTCAAGGGCAAGATGACCATATCCGGTGCGAAGGTCGAGGAGTTCGAAGGGTCACCGGAGGCGAGACGTTACCTCAAGGAGGTTGCGGTATCGTTGGGCGTGAGGATGGATAAGGACCAGAGGGTCCAGGAGGACAAGGATTGGGATGTCTCCGAGTTCTTCATAAAGACGAACCCTGGCGCGGTATGAGCGCCGGGTCCCACCAATCATTATTATAATCTCGCACGCGTACACTAAGACGATGGCCCAAATCGAGATCAGAATCGAATTGAAGAAAGGGGTTGCCGACCCCGAAGGTAAGAACACGATGAAGACCTTGGAATCCCTAGGTTTCGAGGGAGTGCAGTCCGTTAAGTCGGTCAAGGTCTTCTACATCGAGCTTGACATGCCTCCAGAGAAGGCGGTCGTGGCCGGCGAGGAGATGTGCAAGAGGCTCCTTGCGAACCCTGTCATTCAGAACTACAAAGTCATTTTGAGATGATCAGATGTCCGTTGAGAGATTGATGACCAAACGCGACGTCCCGTTCTCCCTCTTCGATGTCAATATACTCGATGCGACGGATGAGGAGTTGCAGGAGATATCCTCCACCATGGGATTGGCCCTTTCGGTGGATGAGATGAGGACGATCGTGGATTATTTCAGGAAGGAAGGCAGGAATCCCACGGATGTGGAGCTCCAATCCCTGGGACAGGCATGGAGCGAACACTGCTGTTACAAGAGCTCCAAACCGATTTTGAAGGAATTCATATTCTCCATTGACCGCCCGGACATCCTCTCCAGAGGGGATGCGGGTGTGATGGTATTCGATGACGATTACGGTTATGCGCTGAGGATCGAGAGTCACAACCACCCGTCGGCGATAGAACCCTACGGAGGTGCCGCCACAGGTATCGGCGGTATCCTGAGGGATGTCGTCTGTATGGGGGCACAGCCCATAGGTCTCGTGGATCCGTTATGCTTCGGGCCGATCGATACGAAGAAGGAGATTCCGAAGGGGATGAAGCATCCCCGTTATCTCGTCAACGGTGTGGTCTCCGGTATCAGGGATTACGGTAACCGTGTGGGTGTACCTACGATCTCGGGCGGTTTCTTCTTCGACGACAGATACACAGGTAACTGTCTTGTCAACGTGGCATGTCTCGGTATCGTCAGGAGGGACGAGCTCGGTGTGAACTACGCCTCCGGCCCCGGTGACGTGATGATCCTCCTCGGAGGACGTACCGGAAGGGATGGTATCCACGGTGTGACGTTCGCTTCCGCCGACCTCACATCCACATCGGACGAGGATTCGAGGGGTGCGGTGCAGTTGGGCGATCCCATCACGAAGGAACCGACGATACACGCGTGTCTCGAAGTCAACAAGAGAGGATTGATCACAGGTATGAAGGACCTCGGAGGAGGCGGATTGAGCTGTGTCGTAGGAGAGATGTCGCTAGACGCAGGAGGTTGCGGGGCGGATGTCGATCTCGACAAGGTACCTCTTAAGGAGGACGGTCTGGCACCATGGGAGATTTGGGTCTCGGAATCCCAGGAGCGTATGATGGTCACCTGTAAACCGGAGAATGTGGAGAAGGTCCTCGAGATATTCGATATGTGGGACGTCCTTGCCACACCGATCGCCAGGACCACCGATACGAAGCACACGCGTCTGTTCTGGAACGGTCAGATGATATTCGATATGGATCTGGAGTTCCTCACCGGCGGACCGGTCTACAACAGACCGTACACCGTTCCCAAGATCTCGACGAAGGCCGACGAGAGGTTCCCGACGGCGAAGGCGGACAACGGCACGATGCTGTCCATGTTGTCGGATCCCAACATCGCATCCAAGGAATGGGCGATACGCCAGTACGATCACGAGGTCAGGGCATCCACGGTCATCCATCCGATGGTCGGGAAGCTCAACAGTACGGGACCGGGTGACGCATCCGTCCTCATGCCCGTCCCGGGAAGATACAAGGGACTGGCCGCAGCGGTCGGTTGCAACCCGTGGTTCACGGCCGAGAATCCATACAACGGAGGAGGGTCATCCGTGGATGAGGCATGCCGTAACATAGTCGCGGTGGGTGCGAGACCCAATGCGCTCACGGATTGTCTCAACTTCGGTAATCCGGAGAAACCAGAGAGGCTTGGTGAGTTCAGGGAGGCCGTAAGAGGTCTCGGAGAACTGTGCAGGGACCTCAACCTACCGATACCCTCGGGTAACGTCAGTCTCTACAATGAGGCACCCGGAGGGGTCGGAATACTGCCGACACCCATGATATTGGGATGCGGACTGATCGACGATGTCAGGAAGGCCGTCACCGCCGATATGAAATCCGAGGGTGACAGATTGTACATCGTCGGAAGCACGAATGATGAGATGGGCGCATCGCTCTTCTTCCGTAAGTTCGGAGGAAGTGGAGGGGACGTACCCGGTGTGGACCCTGAGAATCTCAAGAGATTGATGGACAAGATGCTCGAGGCCATGGATTCCAAGCTCGTCAGGGCATGTCATGACTGTTCCGACGGAGGATTGGCCGTGGCCGCAGCGGAGATGTGCATCTCCGGAGGAATCGGATCGGTACTCGACCTCAAATCCATGGGAGATATGTGCATGGAGAGGAAACTGTTCTCGGAGAGCAACACACGTTGGTTGGTAGAGGTGTCGGAGAAGGATGCCGCAGAGTTCGAGAGGATCATGGGTCAGGATGCGATATGCATCGGAAGGACCGGAGGCGACAGGTTCGCCGTGGAAGGTACCGACATCGATCTCTCGTTGGACGAGATCACGAAGGCATGGAACGAACCGATGTGGAACCTCATGGGAGGTGGACGCCAATGAAGCCCGAGGATGTCAGGGTATGTGTCCTCAGGATCGAGGGTACGAACTGCGAGGACGAGATGTACGAGGCCTTCAGGATGGTCGGAGCATCACCCGAGAAGGTCCATCTCAAACAACTGATCGGACAATCACCGGCCGATCTCAAGAGGGACATCGAGGATTACGACATACTCGCATTCCCCGGAGGATTCTCCGCAGGTGATTATGTCAGAGCGGGCGCCATATTCGCGGCAAGGATAAGGTCCGCGATCGGACCTCAGATAAGGAGGTTCGTGGAATCGGAGAAACCCGTGCTGGGCGTATGCAACGGATTCCAGATCCTGGTGGAGTTGGGACTGTTGCCCGCATTGGACGATGTCATGTCGCCCGAGCCTACGGTCGCGTTGTACACCAACGATTCCGCTAGGTTCGAATGCCGTCCGACACTGCTGAGGAACGACAACCGCGGTAAGTGCATCTTCACATCGGACATACCTAAGAAGAAGGTCCTCATGATACCGTCCGCACACGCCGAGGGTAAGTTGCTCAGCATGGACCCGAGATTCGTGGACAGGCTGGAGGAGAACGATCAGATCGTATTCAGGTACGTCGGCGAGGATGGAGAGGATGCCAAGTATCCGTGGAATCCCAACGGATCGCCGTCCGACATCGCAGGTATATGCAACCCTGCCGGTAACGTGCTCGGTATGATGCCGCACCCGGAACGTGTGCTCACAAGGTTCACTCACCCCGATTGGACCAGAGGATACGATTCGGAAGAAGGCGACGGACTCTGCCTGTTCAGGTCCGTCATGAAGAAACTCGTTTGAATATGGATGGGGCGTATGCCCCATTCACAATTCCACCCTAAGATCGACGCGATCGTTGTCCACGAGGCTCAGTGTCCTCCTGAGATGATACTGACAGATGATCTCGATGACCTCTTTGTAATGCGACCTCTCGGGTACGACGACGGCGCATTCTATGTTCTTGATCTTCGCTTTGTATGCGATCACATCACCGAACGTCCTGCCGTCATCCGTGAATCCGTGTATCGTGAATCCCGACGTGCTGCGTATGAGGTCCAGTTTGCCGATGTCCTCCTTGTCTATGGTGAGGTTCAGCGTCCCCTCGTAGGGTCTGAATCCGAGGACGTTCTCGAATTGCCTCATGTACCCTTCTTGGCAGATGTAGTATCCGCCCTCACCCATACCGGATGTGACCGCACCGTGGATCACGATGTGATCCTCCAGTTCGAAGATGCGGCGGTATTCGTTGTACTCCTCTTTGAGTGCCTCGACACCTCTCTCCGTGATCTTTATGCGCTGTTTCCTGGCACCCAGGTCGCGTGTGATGAGCTTCTCATCCAACAGTTCCAAGATCCTCTTCGATGCGGATTGTTGACTCATGTTCAATGCGTCGCCCAATTCACGTGAGGATATCGCGATTAAGTCGTCGATACCGCCGAGAAGGGCGATCTTTCTTAATGCGAATGTGTATTTCTCATCCATCGGAATTGGGATTGGGCAACCCCAATAAAATCGTTACGCATTTTCTACTGTCATACAATAATAGTTGTTAGAAATAGGATATATCGATCCCATCTATGCTTATGATGGGAATCGATGAATGGGTTTCAGATCCTGTCGAGTGACATCCATCCCTCGGTGATCTTTCCGGATCCGAGGATGATGACGAGGATGGCCAACACAACGAGTGCGACACCGAATCCGAGATTGATGATCCCGAAGTAGATGCTTGCGATGATGACGATAGCGTTGACGAAGCTCATGAACAGGAACGAGTTGTGGTTCCCCTTACCATCTGAATACAGATATCCTGCCTCAGCGAAGAAGAGGACCGTTATCAGAAGTCCGACTCCCATGCTGCCGAACAGGTTATCGGTATGGTCGTAGAAACCGCAAACAAATGATGCAATCGCAACGATACCGCCGATGATGGCAAGTGCCGACGCTGCGATGACAATATTTGGTCTGCCGTCGTTCATATAGATTACCTGCCCACAGGATTGACTTTCTTTTTATAATAGTTTTGTAAAATCATTCGTTCCATCAGCGGACTGGGGCGGTGTTTTTCATCGAGGTCCGTCATCTGCGGAGTTCCTTCCTCATCACGACGGATTGTTCCGTGAACCCGCAACCATCGTAGAGCGATCTGGCCGTTGGATTGTCGACGCTCACGTTGAGGCTCAGGGACAGGAGGCCGTTCTCCCTGCACCACGTCTCCGCGGACGACATCATCTCTCTGCCCAATCCCTTTCCCCTGTATCCTTCATCGACGAATATCCCGAGGACATAGCCTATGGGTTCGCACGTGAACTGGTCGTTGGACCTGCCCAACCACAGCATCCCTATCTTTCTGCCATCATGCATGAGCGCGAAGGCCTCGTTCCTCGGATCATCGAGATTCGATGCGACGACCATCATCGTGTTATGGATCCACAACGCATCGTACTCCTTCTCGATACCCGTGACCGATGACAGTATGGTCTCCTTCATGCAATCGAGGACATATCCTCTGTCGTCCGTTCTCTCCAGGGTGAATCCTTCCTTCCGGAAGGGGATGGAATCCATGCTCCCTTTATCATATGTTAATAATATAGAATGAGCGGTCCCGTCGGCCGGAACATCATCCGATGCGGTCCATCGGTTCTATCATCATATGTGGAATTCCAACTAGTAATCTTTATATAGAAGAACAAACTTTAACCACATTAGTAATCCAGGATATGGAGGTAATTAATCATGGGAATGGGTAACACACCTATCGTGATCCTCAAGGAAGGAACCAAGAGGGAGAAAGGAAAAGACGCTCAGTTCAACAATATCGCGGCAGCAAGGACGATCTCCGATGCAGTCAGGAGCAGCTTGGGCCCCAGGGGTATGGATAAGATGCTCGTCGACTCAATGGGTGACGTCGTCATCACAAACGACGGAGTGACGATCCTCAAAGAGATCGATGTCCAGCACCCTGCAGCAAAGATGCTCGTAGAGGTCGCGAAGACACAGGATCAGGAAGTCGGAGACGGAACCACCACATCTGTCATCCTTGCAGGAGAGCTCCTCAAGAAGGCAGTCGACATGGTGGATGCGAACGTTCACCCGACGATCATCGCAAGCGGATACAGGCTTGCCAACGCAGAGGCACAGAAGATCCTCATCGACATCTCGAAGAAGGTCTCATACGACGACAACAAGCTGCTCAAGCAGATCGCAGAGGTCTCGATGAACAGCAAGCAGGTCAACGCATCGAAGGACTTCTTCTCCGATCTCGTCGTCGACGCAGTCAAGACGATCGCAGAGAAGACCAAGGATGGATACAAGGTCGACCTCAACAACATCCAGACCGTCAAGAAGACCGGTTCCTCGATGGATGAGACAGAGCTCGTGAAGGGACTCATCATCGACAAGGAGCCTGTGCACTCGGCCATGCCCAAGTCCATCAAGGACCCGAAGATCGCTCTCATCGATGCGGCATTCGAGGTCAAGAAGACAGAGATCGATGCGAAGATCCAGATCACGGACCCCTCCAAGCTCAACGACTTCCTCCTCGAGGAAGAGAACATGCTCAGGAGAATGGTCGACAAGATCAAAGAGGTCGGAGCGAACGTCGTCTTCTGCCAGAAAGGTATCGACGACCTTGCACAGCACTTCCTCGCAAAAGAGGGAATCTATGCGGCAAGGCGTGTCAAGAAGAGCGACATGGAGAAGCTCGCAGCATCCACCGGTGCCAACATCATCAACAAGATCTCGGAGCTCGACAAATCCGATCTCGGATCCGCAGGACTCGTCGAGGTCAAGAAGGTCGGCGACAACGACATGACATACGTCAGCGACCTCAAGGATGCCAAATCGGTCACGATCCTGATCAGGGGAGGAACCAAACACGTCGTTGACGAGATCGAGAGATCACTCATCGATGCATGGTCCGTCGTCAAGGTCGCTATCGAGGACGGAATGATGGTCACAGGCGGAGGTTCGACAGCAGTCGAGATCGCAATGCAGCTCAGGAGCTATGCTCAGTCCGTCGGTGGAAGGGAGCAGATCGCTATCGACGCATTCGCATCGGCGATGGAATCCATCCCGACGACACTTGCAGAGAACGCAGGTCTCGACCCGATCGATATACTCATCGAGATGAGGAAACAGCACAAGGCAGGCAAGAAGTATGCAGGACTCAACCCCTTCACCGGAAAGGTGGAGGATATGTTCGAGCTCAATGTCATCGAACCCTACAGGATCGGAAAACAGGCCATCAACTCCGCAACGGACGCGGCCGTCATGATCCTCAGGATCGACGATGTCATCGCATCACGCAGCATGCCTGCACCTGCAGGTCCCCCGGGAGCAGCAGGTTCGATGCCCAACATGGAAGACGATTAAACAAGTTCCATAGGGGGCGTCGAGCCCCCTGTCTCATTATCTCAACATTGAAAGGTGAATGGATGACTGTGAAGGAGGACAAGAAAAAGGAGAAGGAAGAGCCTGTTGACGAGGTCGAAGAGCTGAAGAAGAAGCTGGAGGAGGCAGAGAACAAATCCGGTGAATATCTACAGATGGCTCAGAGACTACAGGCGGACTACGACAACTTCCGTAAGAGGACTCAGCGTGAGAATGAGGAGTTCAAGACCTTCGCCACGGCCGGACTCATCTCGGACATGTTGTCGATAGTGGACGATCTGGACCGCGCACTCGAACACGCGGACGGAGAAAACGATTTCGTGATAGGTGTCAAAGGGATACGCCAGAATCTGATGAAGGCCCTCGAATCGAAGGGACTCACGGAGATTCCGACAGACGGGAAATTCAATCCCAATTGCCACGAAGCGCTCTGCGTCGTCGATGGTGATGAGGACGGGGATATCGCCGAGGTATTCCAGAGAGGGTACCGCCTTGGGAACAAGGTGCTCAGGTACTCAAAGGTCAAAGTGACCAAGAAGAAACAAGAAGAAGAAAAAATAGAAGGTGAGTAAGATGTCAAGAATAATCGGAATCGATCTGGGAACAAGCAACTCTGCCGCCTCTGTTATGGAAGGCGGAAGGCCGAGCATGATCCCAAGCGCAGAAGGAGCAAGCGTTGGAGGGAAGGCTTTCCCATCATATGTAGCATTCACAAAGGATGGTCAGCTTCTTGTCGGAGAGCCCGCAAGGAGACAGGCTGTAACGAATCCCGACGGCACGATCAAGAACGTCAAGAGGAAGATGGGTACATCTGAGAAGGTGACCGCACTCGGTAAAGAGTACACACCGCAACAGATCTCCGCATTCATCCTCCAGAAGATCAAGAGGGATGCAGAGGCATACCTCGGTGAGACCGTAGATAAGGCCGTCATCACCGTACCTGCATACTTCGATGACAATCAGAGGCAGGCAACCAAGGATGCCGGTGCGATCGCGGGATTGGAAGTCGTACGTATCATCAACGAGCCTACGGCCGCAGCACTCGCATACGGTCTCGACAAGGGTAACACATCACAGAAGATCCTCGTGTTCGATCTCGGAGGAGGAACACTCGATGTCACAATCATGGACTTCAGTGACGGTGTCTTCGAGGTCATGTCCACATCCGGTGATACCAAGCTCGGTGGATCGGATATGGATGAGGCACTCACGGAGTACGTCATCGCAGAGTTCCAGAAGCAGACCGGTATCGACCTCAGGAAGGACAACATGGCATTCTGGAGGGTACGTGAGGCATGTGAGAAGGCCAAGATTGAACTTTCCACCACAATGCAGACGGAGGTCAACCTTCCGTTCATCGCATCCGATGCCAGCGGACCGAAGCACCTGATCCAGACGATCACACGTGCAAAGCTCGAGGAGATCGTCACACCGATCGTATCCCGCTGTAAGGGTCCGATCATGCAGGCATTGAAGGATGCTTCGCTCACGGTCGAAGGTGTCGACAAGATCATCATGGTGGGCGGACCTACAAGGATGCCCATCGTGCAGAACTTCGTCGAGAACATCGTCGGTCCGAAGATCCAGCGCGGTATCGACCCGATGGAATGCGTCAGCATGGGCGCTGCGATCCAGGGAGCTGTCCTCTCCGGAGACGTGAAGGATGTCCTCCTTCTCGATGTCACCCCGTTGTCACTCGGTATCGAGACCCTCGGTGGTATCGCTACCAAGCTCATCGACAGGAACACCACGATCCCTACGAAGAAATCACAGGTCTTCTCGACCGCACAGGACAACCAGCCCTCCGTCGAGATCCACGTGGTTCAGGGAGAGAGGGAGATGGCGGCCGACAACACATCGCTCGGCAGATTCACCCTCGACGGAATACCCCCGGCACCCCGCGGAGTACCTCAGATCGAGGTCACGTTCGATATCGATGCGAACGGTATCATCAACGTCTCTGCGAAGGACAAGGGAACCGGCAAGGAGCAGAAGATCACGATCGCTTCATCCAACAAGCTCTCCAAGGAGGAGATCGACGACATGGTCAAGCAGGCCGAACAGTTCGCCGACGCTGACAAGAAGAAGCGTGAGGAGATCGAGGTCAAGAACCAGGCCGAGACAGCGATCTATTCCGTCAAGAAGACACTCGACGAGCTCGGTGACAAGGTCACGAACGACGAGAGGTCCAAGGTCGAGGCCGCGATCAGCGATCTCGAGAACGCCGACAAATCCGGCAACACCGAGGACATCAAGAAGAAGCTCGATGACCTCTACAAGGCCATGGAACCCATCTCGAAGAGGGTCTACCAGGAGGCCGGAGCCCAGCAGCAACAGCAGGGCGGATGCGGATGCGGCGGTGCACAGCAACAGCAGCAGAGTCAGGAGAGCGACGCTAAGAAGGCCGATGGGGACTTCGTAGACGCCGACTACAAGATAGTGGACGACCAGTGAAGAATATGCCAAGAGACTACTACGAAGTATTGGGTGTCGAGAAGACCGCAACGCCAGACGAGATAAAGAGTGCCTACCGTAAGCTGGCACGTCAATATCACCCGGACGTATCCAAGGAGCCGAAGGAGGTCGCTGAAGAGAAGTTCAAGGAGATATCAGAGGCGTATGAGGTCCTGATGGACTCCGAGAAACGTAAGATGTATGATCAGTACGGTCATGCAGGTGTCAACGGGCAGTTCGGACAAGGCGGATTCAGCTGGGGAGACTTCACTCACCAGGAGGATATCAACGATATCTTCGGCGATATCTTCGGATCCATCTTCGGCGGAGGCTTCGGTAGGCAGCAACAGCGTACCGGCCCCCGCTCCGGGGATTCACTCAGGTACGACATCGAGATATCCCTCGAGGATGCGTACAAAGGCAAGGAGGTCGAGATCACCGTGCCCCACACGGTCAATTGTACCGAATGTAACGGTACGGGTGCCAAGGGTGGCGTGACCGAGACCTGTAGCAAATGCGGCGGAAGGGGTCAGGTCCAGACCATCAAAAGGACGCCCTTCGGTCAGATGTCCTCGATATCGGAGTGTCCGGACTGTAACGGTACGGGCAGGTCCGCCAAGGAGAAGTGTACCTCATGTCGCGGACAGGGCCGTATATCCAAGAAATCGAAGATCTCCGTCAAGATACCTGCAGGTATCGACGATGATCAGAGGATACGCGTCCCTGGTGCCGGTGACGCAGGATACCTCGGCGGAAGGCCGGGAGACCTGTTCGTTGTCGTGCACCTGAAGGAGAACTCCATGTTCCAGCGTGACGGTGCCAACCTCTGGACCGGTGTGACCACGACCTATCCGAAGCTCGTCCTCGGTGGGGAGGTACAGATAAAGACCATCGACGGTGAGTCGGTGATGCTGAAGATCCCCGCAGGTACGCAGGTGAACTCCGTCCTCAGGATGTCCGGATTGGGTATGCCGAAGCTCAACAGCTCCGTCCGTGGCGATATGTTCGTCCGCGTCAGGATCGATGTGCCCAAGAAGGTGTCGGAGATGGAGAAGGAACTCCTCAAGAAACTCGATGACTCCGCGGGTACCACCGAGAAGAAGACCGGAAGGAAGAAGAAGATCTTCGGATGAAACTATCCGCTGCCCGTTCGGGCAGCGGTCCTTTCGACCGTCTGGATGGGCGGTCTGTGATAACTATTAATGTTCTGTTGCGATACTGGGACCGATGAGCGGACAAGAGGTTGATTTTACATGTCCCAAATGCGGGAAGGTCGCAGAGCTGAGATCCGGCTACGAGACATCCGTCATATGCGATGACTGCGGCGAGACGAGGATCGTCATGAACTTCCTGTCGAACGGTGACATAGAGACGGTCACCGCCGATACGGGCGAATACTATGAGTTGGAACCATCCGTCAGGAGTGCCCTGAAGGCCGTGGATGAGGCTTCCGACGACATCGCCAAGGTGGATGCACTCTCATCCCTTTCGGACAGATACAGTGAGACGGGAAGGGAGGTCAAGGCCGAGAACCTCGCGAAGGAGGTGCTCTCGCTCATGCGCAGGCTCGCCGACGAAGGCGATGAGCACATGCGTGCCAGATACTTCGATCAGGTACCGATTTGTGCCGCGTTTGCCATCGCACGCGGTGACAACAAGGAGGCGATGAGGATCTATGCCGAGGGCTTGGATCAGGACGGTGACAGCGAGACCATAGAGGTCGCCTCGATGAAGGTGAACTACGGATTCATCTGCATGATGAGGAAGGATTTCGTCAACTCCGAGAAGGCGTTCAAGGAGGCGTTGGATCTCACTAAAAAATGCTTCGACAGGGGCGAGATCGGTGACGACCCGTATCTTCTGGCCACCATCTACGATTCTCTCAGGATGATAACGTCCAAGAGCGGAAGGATGGACGAGGCCGAGGAGTACATGACATTGGCATTGGAGGAGAGGAGGAGACTCCTCGATACGGCACCCATAACATCGGCAAGGCTCATCGAATTGGCCGATTCAATGGGATTCATGGCAGAGTCGGAGGAGAGGAAGAACCATCCCGAGAAGGCATCCGCACTCATGGATGAGGCGATAGATATCACCAAGAGGTTCGAAGGGCACAGGGATGCCTATGCATACGCACTTCTCAACCGTGCGAAATACCGCCAGACGAAGAACCCCGAGATCCCGGAGGATTTCCTCGAGGAGATGAACGAGATAATCCCCGCATTGGAGGGGGTACAGCTCAAGGACAAGAGGATGCGCGAGAATCTGGCACAGGCATATATGTTCAGGTCGATGACCCGCGATCCCGATGATTATGACGACCTTCTGGAGGACCTTAGGGGTGCATATGACAATCTCTACGTCGTGGCGCAGATGGGTGACGTCAACGAGATGTTCCTGATGTCCGTCGCACATTCATATCTGGTGCTTCTGAACATGAAGGACCACGACAGGGCCAAGGAGGTCCGCGAGGAACTGATGGAATTGGGCATATCGCAGAGCGATCTCGATAGGGCATCGAGGGGCACGATCGGTAACGTCAACTCCAAGAAGACGAAGGTCGACCTGCTGTCATCACAGGCGGCCAAACCGATACCCGGAAGAAGGTTGAGGAGACAGATCAAGCATAAGGAGTGATCGCATGAGGTTCGTTTATTTCGTAGGTACTGCAGGAAGCGGAAAGAGCACATTGGTGAAGTCATACAGAGATTGGCTCGGTAACAACGGTGTCGACTGCATGACGATCAATCTCGATCCCGGAGTGGATATGTTGCCATACGATGCCGATATCGACATCAGGGAATGGGTGGCATTGGATGAGGTCATGAGCGAGTACAACCTCGGACCGAACGGTGCACAGATCGTCGCAGCGGATCTGATGGCCGTCAATATCAAGAAGATCACGGACCTGTTGGACGGCGTCAGGACCGATTACGTCCTCGTGGACACGCCCGGTCAGTTGGAGCTGTTCGCATTCAGGGAGTCATCCAACGTCATCGTGGAATCGTTCGGCAAGGATAAGTCGATGGTCGTCTACCTCTCCGACCCCATGTTGTGCAAGACATCCAACGGTTTCGTGTCGAATATGGTGCTCTCGTCACTCGTGGAGTTCAGGCTTCAATTGCCTGTGCTGAATGTGCTCACCAAGGCCGACCTCGTGAAGGACGAGGACAGGGAGAGGATGATCTCATGGTTCGAGAACTCGGATTCCCTCTACGACGATCTCCTCGACAACGATGCGAACCCTCAGACCGTGGTAGGTATGGAACTATTCAAAGCGGTCGAGAGCGTCGGTATATTCGGGCAGATATGTCCCGTATCGGCGACAGAGAACACAGGATTGGAGGACATCTACACTGCGACACAGTTGGAATTCTTCGGTGGAGAGGACCTCGATCCAGAAGACAACGATTGATATTTTGAGAAAAAACGATGAGGTCGAGGATTCGATCCTCGTACCTCATCCATGGATGTTCATCCGAACATGTAGGCGGGGACCTGTTTCACTTTGTTCCTTCCGACCTCTGTGACCTTTTCTTTGGCCTTTACGAAATCGGACATCGTGATGCAGTCACGTCCGTCCCTGATCGTGAGCATACCTGCTTCGGTACAGATCGATTTGATCTCCGCGCCCGACATGCCCTCCGTGGCATCCGCGAGATCCCTCGCCGAGATGTCGCCGTCGATGTTCATGTGTGCGATGTGGATCTTGAAGATCTGTTCCCTTCCCTCGATGTCGGGGAGACCGATCTCCACGATACGGTCGAATCTTCCCGGCCTCAGCAACGCATCGTCGAGGATATCGGGTCTGTTCGTGGCACCGATGATTTTCACATTGCTCATGGGTGTGAATCCGTCCAATTCCGAGAGGAGCTGCATGAGTGTCCTCTGTACCTCTCTGTCACCCGATGTGGCGGAATCGAGCCTCTTCGCACCGACGGAATCCAATTCGTCGATGAACACGATGCTCGGAGCCTTCTCCTTCGCAAGCTCGAACAGTTCGCGGACGAGCCTCGCACCCTCTCCGATGTACTTCTGCACGAGTTCCGAACCGACGAGCCTGATGAATGTCGCCTGTGTGGCATTCGCAACGGCCTTCGCCATCAGGGTCTTACCGGTCCCCGGGGGACCTACGAGCAATACGCCCTTGGGGGGTTCGATACCGACCTTGGCATAGAGTTCGGGTCTGAGCAACGGATCCTCTACGGCCTCGCGCAACTCGAGGAGCTGCTTGTCGAGACCTCCGATGTCCGAGTATGAGATGTTTGGTTTGTCGATGATCTCCGCACCGGTGACGACGGGATCCAACGCCTGCGGGAGTACGTTCATCACTGCGAGCGATTGCTTGTTGAGTGATACCCTGGCACCTGCGATGAGATCCTCCTGTGAACAGTATGTGGACACACCCACGACGAAATCCGGACCCGTGGAGCTCTTCACGACCACACGGTTGTCGGGTAATACATCCTTCAGGGTACCGATGATCAGCGGAGGTGTCTTCATCCTCTCGAGTTCCGTCCTGACCTTGGACAGTTCCTTCTGCGTCCTGAACAGTTCACTCTCTGCGTAGCGCTTATCGTTCTCCGCATTCTGAAGGTCCTCCATAAGTCTGACATTCTTCTCCTCGAGAGTCAATATCTTCGACTTCAATTCGGACGTCAATTCATCGGTCTGAAGATCACCCATGATATCACCGTGCTAACAACGGTCTATCCGTAAGCCATTATAATAGTATTGCTAAATCGAAGATACATGGGACCGTAGTATTAAATTACAAGTTGGCACATAGGCGAGAATATGATTTGTGAAATGTGCGGCAAGGAAGTGCCGGTCACAAAACCGGTATTCATCGAAGGTACGAAGCTCGAGGTCTGCCCGAACTGCTCGAAGTTCGGTGATGAACGCAGGGGATCGCCCACGAAGGGATCAGCACCCGCTCCAAGCGCACAGGTCATCGAACAGAGGCTTCAGAGACGCGAGCAGCGTATGCAGGTCAAGGATGTCTACCGCGGTTCCGAGACGGTCGAACTGATCGATGACTACGGCGGCGAGATAAAGAAGGCCCGTATGGCCAAGGGTATGGATCTCGAACAGTTCGCTGCATCCATCCTCGAGAAGAAGGGTACGCTCGCCAAGATCGAATCCAACGATCTCATCCCGGATGACAAGATGGTCAAGAAGCTCGAGAAGGCTCTGGACATCAAACTCACAGAGTCAGTCTCTGCGGGCGGAAGGATCGGTGGCGGTCAGAATACCAAGATGACGCTCAACGATTTCATCAAGAAGAAGTGAATCTTCACTTCTTCGAGACCGCATCGTACACACGATCGGTCAGGTGGGTTATATCGACACCGGCATCCCTGAGCACGATCAGTCCTGCTGCGAGGATGTCGATGTTGAGCCCTTTCTGAAGCGCATTGGCGGAGGACATGAAGTCCCTCTTATCCATGTTCGCATCGATGGCCTCGGATATCAGCACGGGGAGGAGATTCTCCGACCCTTTCTCGACATCCTTCTTCGGAACCGTTGCGGGTCTCGGGGACCTGATGCTACTGATCAATGATTCGGACGGACGATATGCCACAGGTACATCCACGTCCGACGGTTCGAACGTCGCTTTGATGTATTCCCCGTTCTTCTTGACGATGCCGGCACCGATGAGTGCGTTCAACAACTTCTTGGCATCACCGTACGGCATCCAATGGTAGTCCATGGACATTCCCATCAGGAATTCGTTCTCCGTGACCACTGTCTTCCCCTTATTCCTCAGGAATGCGGCCGCGCAGACGGTGAGTTCGTTCGTCATCGGACATGCAGTGTCTCATGAGATAATAATCCGTCGCACGGGCGATACGGTTTTATCGGATGTCCTATTAGCTATTCTTTAGAGTATGAAGGTATGGGGCCCCTGTAATTGCAGTAAGCTTTATAAGTAAGACCCTAATATCTGACTTACTCCGGTATGGTGAACTATGAAGTACACTAGGTTTGAGAAGGCTAGGATCATCGGTGCAAGAGCGCTCCAGATTTCGTTCGGTGCACCCGTTCTCGTAGATGTTCCAGCAAGTATGCTGGATCCTATCGACATCGCCATGCTGGAATTCGATAAGGACATGGTCCCTATCACAGTCATTAGAGAATGAGGTTTACACATGAGTGAAGCGGAGAACACCGACTTATTGGTCGCAGAGGATATCTATCTGACATCCGGCGTACACATCGGCACACAGCAGAAAAGCGCTGACATGAAGGATTTCATCTACAAGGTCAGGCAAGACGGACTTTATGTCCTTGATGTCAAGAAAACAGATGACAGGATCAGGGCAACGGCAAAGTTCCTTGCACGTTTCGACCCCAAGAGGATCCTCGTCGTCTCAGCAAGGCAGTACGGTCAGAGGCCCGCCAGAGAGTTCTCGAAAGCGATCGGTGCACCTGCATTCGCAGGTCGTTTCGTCCCCGGAACACTCACCAACCCTATGAATGCCGGATTCGTCGAGCCCGAGGTCATCCTTTGTACAGACCCCGCAGCGGACAAACAGGCACTCAAAGAGGCAATCGACATCGGAATCCCGATTATCGCAATGTGCGATGCCAACAACGAGACGAGGAATGTCGATCTCGTCATCCCTACCAACAACAAGGGAAGGCGTGCACTCGCATGCATCTACTGGGTCCTCACAAGGGAAGTCCTTCTCGCAAGGGGAGATCTCAAGGATCCTGCTGACTTCACGATGGAAATCGAAGATTTCGAATCCAAGCTTTGAAGTCAAAGCTCAAACTTTTTCCTTCTCAAACCATATTTGTGATTCTATGAGATATCCTGCAGTTGCTGGAAAATTCTATCCGGCAGATAGATCGGCATTGGAGGAGACCATCCGCGGTTGCTTCCAACACAGATTGGGGCCGGGTATGATCGGTGAGACCGAAGGTAGGAGATTGATCAAGGGGGCACTCGTCCCGCATGCCGGTTACATGTGTTCAGGTATGAATGCGGCCCATGCTTACAAGCGGATAGCAGAGGACGGGCTACCGGACGTATACATCGTCATCGGCCCGGATCACTATGGAATACCTTTCGATGCCGCATTGTGTGATGAATCATATCTTACCCCGCTCGGGGAATGTAAGGTGGATCTGGAGATGATCGACAGATTATCGGGTGATATCCCCGTCGTAGCCGGCGCGCACAGGTTCGAGCACTCCATCGAGGTCGAGGTACCGTTCATACAATACATCGATCCGGATCCCAAGATCGTCCCATTGATCATGAGCGATCAGAGCATGGAGTCTGCGAGACGCATAGGGAGACTGATACGCGAGGCATGTGAGGGTAAGGATGCGGTCGTGATCGCATCGAGCGATATGTCGCATTACGTCCCGAAGCATGTCGCTACCGCTAACGATCATGTCCTGATCGATCGGATATGTTCTTCGGACATCGATGGCATATATGCTACGATCAGAAGCGGTGTATCTGCTTGCGGTTATGGTCCGATCTCTGCGATGATCGAGGCCATATCTCCAACGAACGGTAGATTGTTGTGCTATTCTGACTCATTCGATGCACTGGATTATCAGAAGGAATCCGTCGTTGGTTATGCGTCGGCCATATTCGATTGATTGTCAGACGTGGTAAACTATATTTCTGAGCAGCCACATAGGTAAATTATGACGGATAACAGCGATCTAAAATTCTGCGTCCACTGTGGTGCAGAATTGGATAGCGGTGCAGCGTTCTGTAAGAGTTGTGGTGCTCAGGTCGAGACCGAAGAGACCAGGAAGGCAGCAGAACAGCAGTACGCTGCCGCGAGAGAGAGTTCGATGAACACTCGTTTGACCATCATCGGTATCTTCTGTGTATTCTACGCAGTGATAATGCTCGTCAGTGCGATCTACATGCTAGCGTGCACCGATTCAGCGATGAGCAGGATAACATCGAGTTCGAACTGGCCCGATATAGCGCAAGGGTTAATCGATGCCGGTTATGCGACAACTGTCGCAGGAGCAGAAGATCTCGTTAGAGGTGGACTCAGAAGCCTAGGTATCGGCTCACTGATCATCGGAATCATAACTGCGGTTCCGGCGTACTCATGTTTCACGAAGAAGGCATACGTCCTCGGACTCATCGGTCTGATCATCTCTACGATCATCTCGACGATGACAATCATCGGATTGATCATAGGCATAATCTTCGTGATATTCTATTGCACGTGTAAGCCTGCGTTCAATAAACAAACCGCTTGAAGGGATCCCTCCCTTCCATTTTTATTTTTACCTTCTAAAACACGCCGATCGTCCAGACAATATTTATCCAATAAGTGTTCTAGTAATGGTATGGACGATGACGACGGCACGCACATATTCTGTTCGAACTGCGGGAAGTTGCTGTCGAAATACTACAAATATTGTCCGGAATGTGGCATCAGGATCGTGTACGATACCAATATCGATGATTTCAGGCCGTTGTTCCACACATCATCCGAGATAAGATTGAATTGGTCTACGGTACTATTGGGTATATTCGGGGCGTTCCTGATCCTATTATCCATCCCTCAGATCTTCTTTTCCAATGCCGTCACGGATGCTCTCATCTCCGTGATAGGTCCGGATAGCTGGAACGAACTTCTGAAGTCGTATGGGATCACGAGACTGGACTTCACGCTATCGGTGCAGAACGTAGGTGCATGTCAGTTGATTACCGGGATATTCTCTCTGGCGTCCATGTATCTATGTCTTCACCGCATACACTTCGTATGGGCATTCTCTCTTATCCTAGCATCATCCTTTACGATATTGATCGGTCTTCTTTTCATCCCGAGACTTCTCAACATATTCTGGATATTCATCTCTGTGACACAGTTCCTGATAGGCGTGGCGATATCCGCCATCGTATATTCTTCACGCAATCAGTTCCTGGACTATGAATGATGGGGGCTTACGCCCCGCACCGATTCATATGATCTTGAGATAGTTGAGATTCGGCTCGTACACCAATCCCTTGTCCATGAGTGCACTGGAGAGTTCCTCGACCTCTGCGTCGGTGATGCCTTCCATCTCCGCACGCCTCTTGATCTCCTCTACGGGTACACCGCGTGAGTCGTTGTCGAGTTCCTGCAGGATCCTGAGGATGATGTCCTCCTTGCTCTCCGCATCCTCACCCATGTTCGATGATGCGATCGAATCCTTGGAGATGTCGATCTCATCCGGTATGTCGCCCTCGCTCTCCGGGAGTCCGAAGTCGATATCGTCATCGGGCAACAGGAATCTGAGTGCCGTCTGTATCGTCTTCAGATATCTTGCCGAATCGGGCATACCGTAGCTGTCGAGTGCCATTATGATGCTCTCCGCCTCATGCCCGTCGAATCCCATCTGTTTGAGCGTCTCCGTTGTGGCATTCGGGTCGGAGAGTGCTTTCCTGACCTTGAGCAGTCTTTCCCACAGGGATTTGGCGGCATCGAGCATCCATGCGTAGCGCTCCTCCTCCGTGATGTTGACTATGCGCTCGGGACGGATGGATACGAACACACGACCCTCGTTGTTGGTGTATGTCTTCACCTTACCGATGACCGCCACGAGGGACGGAGTCTCCAATGTCGCCATCGTCGCTGCCGCTTCGGGCTGGTACCTTCCGACACTGATGTAGTAGTTACCGGTGGGGTCGTTGATCCTGCCGTTCCACAACGGTTCGTCCTCCGAACCCTTGTTCTCTATATCCGTGAGGACACCTGCGATCATGACCCTGTTGACCATCGCACCGAGAGGTGTCAGCAGATAGGACGGTGATTTCTCGTCGTTCCCTTTCCTCTCTATGTTGGATGCGGACAGCTCTCCGGGGAACAATCTCCATGCAGCTTCTCTTGCCATCATAATTTCGCCTCCATGTCCTTGAGGAGTTTGGTAGCTTCGGCCTTGATGTCCACGACATCCGGTTCGGCCTCATTGACGATCATCGTCGGACCGAAGTCATCTATCTTGACGTTACCGCGGATCTTGACCCTCTTCATGAGGATCTTTGGTACCATCTCCGTGGCGACCATATTGGGTCCGCGTGCCTTGGCGAGGTCGAGTGCCATCTTCAGTGTTATTCCCGTGAGCTTCTCCGTGATGTCATGGTTCATGATCGCGCTTATCGATCCCGTGCCGTCATCCACGGAGACCTTCATCCTGATGTCAGGTATCGGATCGTCCTGCATACCGTGTGCGGAACATCCCGTATCGAGGATCGAACGGTTGCATATGGGGCACCTCTTGATCAATCCGCTGCCCGATTTGACATCGACGACGGTACCTTTGAGCGTGATATCCAATCCGCCCCCGTTCTTCATTATGTCGCCTATGCTCCTCTCGACGCTCGTTCCGATGACTGTATCATCGAATGTGTCGTCCACCCTGCATACCTCGCTCCTGTCGCCTATGTTCAGTTGGGGTATGCCCTGCCATGAGCGTATGTACGCGTTCTTAACGCAGATCGTCTCTCCGTCCTTCAGGCCATGGTCGTTCCATGCGGAGTATTGGATCTTACCTGTATCATCGGCGAGCAGTCCAGAATACACGGTCTTGTTCTCACCCTTGACGTTGACCTGTCTCGACTCCGTTCTGAGCACACGTCCCGTGACGGTGACGTTCCCCGAATTCTCCTTGATCTCTCCGATCTTTATCTCCGAGGCGGAGAGCGAGAGGTTCCTTTCCGGAAGGTCTATCTTGACGTCATCCGCTTTCGTTATGGTGCCCCTCTGTCCGATGTTGATCTGCACCTTCTCGTTCCATTTCCTGGTGTAGCACCCGTTGAACCTGTACACGGATCCCTTCTCGAGGTCCGGAGGGTTCTCCCAGACGGTGAACGATGCGCTACCCGTCTCGTCGCCGATTATACCGGATGAGATGCTCTTGGGTGAGCCCTTCACCGTGATGTCCTTCCTCTCGACGTAGATCACCTTGGCGACGATGTTCACATTCGGCTCGTTACCGGTCAGTTCCCCTATCTTCTTGTTCTGGGGTTCGGCGGTATTGGTCTGCTGTGCATCGTTGGGCACATCCACCTTGGTCTCCGACCTCTCCACGGATCCCTTCTGTCCAAGGTTGAGTTGTACCTTGTCGTTCCACTTCTTCGAGTAGCATCCTTTGAATCTGTATGTCTCGCCCCTGTCGAGTTCGGCATTGCCGTCCCATATCGTCAGGGAGGTCTTTCCCGTCTCGTCCCCTATGAACACGGAGACGATCTTCTTGACGCCGTTCCTGGCGTTGATCTCCCTTTTGTCGCAGGCGAGTACCTTCGCAACGACATCCACATTCTGCTCGCTTCCGGTCAGATCGCCGATCTTCTTGACGACCGCATCCGCGGTCACGAACTCTATCGT
>CAVJRF010000002.1:68599-154344 GCA_963651945.1 Eggerthellaceae bacterium
CTCTATCGTCGGTCCACCGTGCTTCCTGATGATCCCCCTCTTCGCCTCTTCAGGCGACATGCGGTAGGTCTCGGTGTACTTCCTGAACTCCTTTATGAGTTCCTCATCGTCGATCTTCTCATTCAGCACCCTTTTGATCTCTTCTATGTGGGGTGTTATTTCTTCTATATCCATAGTATCGACTCCTTTCAGAGGAGCATGTGGTCTGCTCGATACCGACTTGGTATTTTCAATATATAAAGAATATCGGGGGGTCGTCGATAGTTATCCGATAGGTTTAATCGCATCCGTATGTTGCCCATCCGCATGGTGAAGTACAGACTCATCGCCACAGACCTCGACGGGACGCTGTTGGGTGCGGACAAGAGACCCACGCCCTCCGTGATCGGATCGCTCAGACGTGCCAGGGACCAGGGCGTGCATATCGCGATAGCATCCGGGAGGATGACGTGTACGCAGAGGGACCTGGCCAGGGAGATGGGGTTGGATTGCTCCATGATATCCTACAACGGTTCCGTCGTCGTCCAGGAGGACGGTTCGACGGATGAGACGGATTTCGATGCGGATACGATGAGGGACGTCATAGGGTACTGCTACGATTATGGGTATTATGTGCAGACATACCGTGACGATGTGATATTCACCGACAGGGACAGTCCGATGCTCAGGAGCGATATGGACTCGAAGTCCGCAGAGATAAGGTTCGGAGACCTGCGTAAGATGGATCCGATGTCCGCACCGAAGGTGGTGATAGTCGTGGACCCGTCGATGACCCCCGGCATAATGCGCGATATACAGACAATGTGCCCTTCCTTGTCAGTGACGCAGTCTAGCCCGTACGTGGTGGAGATCATGCCTCCCGGTATCGACAAATCGTACGGACTCAGGTCGGTATGCGAACACCTCGGCATCGATCGCGAGGAGGTGGTCGCCTTCGGCGACAACAGGAACGACATCTCCATGATCGAGTGGGCCGGATTGGGCGTGGCGGTCGCCAATGCCATCGACGAGCTGAAGGATGCGGCGGCTATCGTCACTGTCGGCGAGATGTCCGACGGTGTGCAAGAGGTTCTGGACAGACTGTTCCCGTGAAAGTGGGATTACGTTTATATCGATGAATACGATAAGACGGTATGGTCCCAAAGAAGAGAATCGACGAGATTTTGGACGGCTATGATCCTAACGATATCACGATAGCGACACTCTGTTCGCATTCGTCGCTTCAGATCTTCCATGGGGCACGTAAGATGGGATTCAAGACACTGGGTCTCACCATAAAGCACGACACCAGATACTACGACGCGTTCCCGTTGGCGAAGCCCGACGAGATCATCAAGTACAAGGATTTCGAGGATATGGAATCCAGGGTCGACGAGCTCTATGAGAAGAACGTCATCATAATCCCCCACGGTTCGTTCGTCGAGTACATGGGGCCGCAGAGATTTGAGGATTATGAGGTACCAGTCTACTGCAACCGTTCAGTCCTCCAGTGGGAGTCGGACAGGGACATGGAGAGGCAGTGGCTCACCTCCGCAGGGATCAACATGCCCCGTGTCTTCACCGATGCGAGGGAGATCAACGAGCCCGTGATGGTCAAATACCACGGGGCGAAAGGAGGTATGGGATACTTCATCGCCAAGGATTATCCTGACTTCAAGATGTCCATCGACAACAGCATGCCGTACTCCATACAGGAATACTGCCTAGGTACCAGGTACTATCTGCACTTCTTCTACTCACCGTTCAAGGATGATGGTTACAAGCTCAAGAGGGGAGGCTCGTTGGAGATGCTCTCCATCGACAGGCGTGACGAGAGTAACATCGACGAGATGTACAAGTTGGGATCCATCGAGGATGCGAAGCGTCACGGTCTCTACCCGTCATTCGTCGTCACGGGTAACACTCCTGCTGTCATCAGGGAATCACTTCTTCCGAAGGCATTCGCCATGGCGGAGAATGCGGTCGAGAGGTCGTATGAGCTCTTCGGCGGAATGTGGGGTCCGTTCTGTCTCGAGACGGTCGTCAACGATAAGTTGGAGTTCAAGGTCTTCGAGATCTCGACGAGGATCGTCGCAGGTACGAACCCGTTCATCTCAGGTTCGCCGTACGCCGATCTGATCTACCCCGGACTCAGTACCGGCGGAAGGATCGCGATGGAGATCAGGGATTCCATAAAGAACGGTCACCTCAAGGACCTCATGACCTGAGTCCGATATTCCGTATCCGGTATCTCATTGGATATGCTCCCAGTGTACCCTCCGCCTCATGGTTTTTATTGTTGATGTGATTACACGATGATAATAACGGTGAGATTATGGTTTCACAGAGGCTACAGGCGGTCCCTCCTTCGGGTACCGTAGCAATATCGAATCTCGTTAGCGAGATGAAGGCGAGTGGTATCAACGACATCATCTCATTCTCTTTGGGGGAGCCAGACTTCACCACGCCAGGGAATGTCATCGACGCAGCGGTAGATTCGCTCCACAGAGGATTCACACATTACACCCCGTCGATGGGATTGCCGGAACTCAGGAAGGCCATCGCAGAGGCTACGAAGGCCAAGAACAACATCCCTTGCGGACCTCAGAACGTCCTCGTCACGCCCAGTAAACAGGCCATATTCATGTGGGCACTGGCATACTTGGACCCCGGGGACGAGGTGTTGATCCCTGACCCCGCCTGGGTATCGTATGAGGCGGTCGTCCTTCTCGCCGGTGCGAAACCGGTCTATGTACCGACATATTTCGATGAGGGCTACGTGATCAATCCCGACAGGGTACGTGCGGCCATAACGCCCAAGACCAAGGCCATCGTGATCAACTCACCGTCCAACCCCACAGGTGCCGTACAGCCCGAGGAGACCCTCAGGGCGATAGCCGAGATCTGTGTGGAGAAGAACATCATCGTCCTTGCGGACGAGATCTACGAGCACATCCTCTACGAGGGGAAGCACGTCTCATTGGCATCCATGCCCGGCATGTGGGAGCGCACATACACCATATCCGGACTGTCGAAGACATACGCCATGACAGGATGGAGACTAGGCTGGCTCATCGCAGATGATGTCAAATCCATCAACAAGTTGCAGTCGCACTCGATCACATGCTGCACATCGTTCGTACAGCAGGCCGCCATAGAGGCTATCGAGGGTCCGCAGGAGGCGAGAGATGCCATGGTCAAGGAGTTCAAGAAACGCCGTGACCTCGCATTGGATCTCCTGTCCGAGATCGACGGTATCGAGTGCAACAGACCCAACGGTGCGTTCTACCTCTTCCCGAAGTACGACAAGGACATCAAATCCAACGTCGTAGCGGAGAAACTCCTGCAGGAGGGTCATGTCGCGGTCACACCCGGAAGGGCGTTCGGTCCGTGCGGCGAGGGTTCCTTCAGGATGTCATATGCCGCCAGTGAGGACGACATCACCGAAGGCATAGCAAGGATGAAGAAGGTATTCAGCACCCTTTGAACCAATCCCATTCTCGCGCGCACGGGCGACGTGCGCGCAACCTTCTTTATAGGATGTCGTATTAACACTCCTCCGTCAGCCACCGCTATGCGCGGTGGAATATGCGAAATCGGGGATACAATATGAGCAGACAACTCTTCACCGTGGGACCGGTGCACGTAGCACAGGAGTCCCTCCAGGCAATGACGAAGCCGATGATCACACACAGGTGCAAGGAATACAAGGACCTTCACGGTGCGATCGTAGAGAAAATGAGGAAAGTACTCAGGACCGACGACGATATCTTCCTCGTCGGTGGTTCGGCCACAGTGCTGATCGAGGGTGCGGTCAGGAATGCGGTGTCGAGCAAATGTCTCGGTATATCCAACGGATCGTTCGGTAACAGGCTGATCGAATGCGCCACGGCGAACGGCAAGGATGTGACCGAGGTACATGTCCCCTGGGGAAAGGCGATGAAGCCCGAGGACATCGAAGGCAAGGTCACGAAGGATATCGAGGCCGTCACATGGGTGAGCAACGAATCGTCCACGGGTGTCCTCAGCAACAGCACGGCACTCGCAGAGGAGGTCAGGAAGCAGAATCCCGATGCGCTCGTCATAGTCGATGCGGTCACATCCGCATTGGCAGCGGACCTCGACGTACCCAAGCTCCAGCCCGATGCGATGATCTTCGGTACACAGAAGGCACTCGCCCTCCCTCCCGGACTCGCCATAGCTGTCGTGAGCGACAGGATCATAGAGAAATCCAAGAACGTCAAGAACAAAGGATTCTACACGGATTTCGTCAAGCTCAAGAAGAATGCGGATGAGAACTACGCACTGACAACACCCCCCGTATCGCTCATGTACGCACTCGACTACCAGTTGGACAACATCCTCAAGGAGGGGATGGAGAACAGATACAAGAGGCACAACGAGATGGCCGCCATGGTAGAGAAGTGGGCTGACGAGAAGTTCAACGGTCTGTTCCCCGAGGAGGGATACAGGTCCAAGACCATCGGTGTCGTCAACCGCGGCGATCTCGATTTCGACACATTCCATTCGAAGCTCAAATCCAAAGGATACGAGATATCCAACGGATATGGGGAGGTCAAGGGATCCACATTCAGGATCGGTCACATGGGTGACATCACACCATCCATGCTGAAGGAATTGCTTTCGGCTATGGATGAGACATTGGAGGAGATGCAATGACAATGAAGGTATTGGTTTCGGATCCGCTCTCTGAGGACGGACTCAAGATTTTGAAGGATGCAGGATTGGACGTCGACGTCAAGACGGGCCTTCCCGAGGACGAGCTATGCAAGATCATCGGCGATTACGACGCATTGATCATCAGGAGCGGTACGAAGGTCACCGCCAAGGTCATCGATGCAGCCAAGAACCTGAAGGTCGTCGGTCGTGCCGGTGTCGGAGTCGACAACGTGGACGTTCCTGCCGCCACCGATAAAGGTATTCTTGTGATGAACACACCTGCGGCGAACACGCTCTCTGCGGCCGAGCACACATGCGCCATGATCATGTCCCTCGCTAGGAACATCCCTCAGGCACACATGTCCATGCACAAGGGCGAGTGGAAGAGAAGCAAGTTCACAGGTATCGAGCTCAACGGCAAGACATTGGGTATCATCGGAGTAGGACGTGTTGGAAGCGAGGTCGCAAGGCGTCTCAAGCACTTCAACATGGAATTCCTCGGTTACGACCCATACCTCCCCAAGGAGGTCGCGGAAGAGGTCGGCGTCAAGCTCACGACACTTGAGGATGTCATCGAGCACTCCGATATCATGACCATCCACACACCCCTCCTTCCCGATACGAGAGGTATGATCAATCTCGATCAGTTCAAGAAGATGAAGTCCAACGCGATGTTGGTCAACGTCGCACGCGGAGGTATCGTCGTGGAGGACGATCTCTACACCGCACTCAAAGAGGGCATCATAAAGGGTGCTGCATTCGATGTATGGGAGCACGAACCCCTCGACGAGAAGGAGATGAAGCTCCTCGAGTTGGACAATCTCATCGTCACGCCTCACCTCGGTGCATCCACGGTCGAGGCACAGGAGAGGGTCGCGGTCGAGGTCGCAGAAGCTGCGGCCAAGTTCCTCAAAGAAGGCGTCATCACCAACGCCATCAACGCACCTCGCGGAAAGCTCGATCCCGAGCTCGCACCGTTCCTGCCTTTGGCAGAGGACCTCGGTACGATCGCACAGCAGATCGTCGGCGGACCCGTGAAGAACATGGAGGTCATCTACAGCGGACCGGTATCCAAGAAGGATACCAAGAGGATCGGAATCTTCGCTGTGATCGGTGTCCTCAGCAGGATCATCGGCGAGAAGGCCAACATTATCAACGCCGTATCCATAGCGAAAGGAAAGGGCATAACATACAAGGAGTCCAAGTTGGACGATTCATCGATCTACGATTCCGTGGAGGTCAGACTCGAAGGTACGGACGGTAAGGTCACATGTGTCAGCGGTACCGTGTTCGCAGGTGTCCCCCGTCTCACCAAGCTCAACGGCTACTCGTTCGAGATGCCTCTCCAGAGCGACATCTTCGTGGCACGCTACAAGGACCAGCCCGGAGTGATCGGTGCTGTCGGTAAGGCATTCGGTGACAACAACGTGAACATCGGACAGATGGTCGTCGCAAGGAACGAGCCCAACGGCACAGCGATGATGATCCTCACAGTGGACCACGGCGTCAAGGACGATGTCGCGAAGAAGGTCATCGAGGCCGCAGGTTTCGAGAAGGCCAGATTCATCGCACTCTGAAGTGATACCATGAGGAGCATCGTGACCGTAGAGGAGCTGACTCAGGCGATCAAGAACAGCCCCAACAATGAAGGTATATCGGAGGGGGCGGCATACGAGTTGGCCCACCATGTCCTGAACTTCTTCGGATATTCGGACAGGATCATCGACAACATCCTCGAACCCGAGGATCGTGATGCGTTCTACATGCTTGAGGACGCCACCATCCTTACCACCGAGAGGGAGGAGACGACACTCTACGATGGAAGGGAGTGGAGGATCCACTATTGGCTGTTCAGAAGGGACAAGATCCAGGACCTCATCGACGGACTGATCAAGAAGAAGGCCGCGGAAGAGGAACGCGACACCACGTACGACGATCTTCCCGACGATATCTGGGAGCGCGGGAACGTCAGCTGATCCCAAACCATGGGCTTCGGCCCATGGCCTTAGGTCATCATTCGGTGACCTCCCTTCTTATCATTATATAGTATGTCATATCTCGTTGTGATATGGCGGATATGTCCCTCTTCCCGTACGTCCCCAGAGGGGAACAGGGTGAACTTGTCGAATTCATAAGGAAGGCAGTCGTGGAGAGACGTGATGCCGTCATAGAATCGGGTACGGGTACCGGGAAGACGATATGTTCTCTGGTCGGTGTGCTCGAGGACCAACCATATCACAAGTTCAAGGTATTGTATCTCACGAGGACGAAGTCACAGCAGAAGCAGGTGATGTCCGAGATCCGCAGGATCAACACCAAACGCAGTACGTTCTGTGTAGCGATACAGGGAAGGAGCCCCATAACCTGTCCGATGATGGGTTCCGATCCCGAACTATCGACGGGATCGCCCGACGAACTCTCCAAATGGTGTTCCGAATTCAAGAAGAAGAAAGGGAAGGACGGTTGCTGTCCCTACTTCGATAGGATAGGGACGATCAATATCGATTCGTTCATCTCCGAGATGAGGAAGGACCTCCCGGAACCCGAAGCGTTCCAGAGGAACTGTCTCGATAAGGGATTGTGTCCGTACGAGATGAGTAAGCTCGCACTTCCGTTCGCGGATGTTGTTTGCGCTCCGTACCCGTTCCTGTTATCTCCCGCCTCCAGGATGGCATTCCTCGAGTGGATGGATGTGCTGTTATCGGATCTGGTGGTGATAGTCGATGAGGCGCACAACGTTCCGGATTATCTGCGTGACATGGTCACGACCGAGTATACCAGGCATGCACTGGACTATGTGGACAAGGAGGCCGCGGAATGGAACGATCCCGTGGTGTTCGAGGACATACGCGTGACCGATCTGACGGCCGTGATGCGCACATGCTTCGATATCGCCACGGAGGAATATCTCAAGGGAGAGGATGGACTGATCCCCCCGTATTTCTTGGAAGAGGAGCTGATGTCCCGTCTCATGGTGACATCGAATTCGCTGAACACCATATGCAAATCGCTCTTGGACCTCGGGGAGATAGTGGTAGCGAAGAAGAAGGAGATGAGAAAACTCCCGAGATCGTACATGAGGTCATTGGCATCGTTCATCAGGAGCTGGATGGCCTGTGATGACGATTGCTATACGAAGTTGATCAACGGCGGGGAGAAGGTATCGTTCGAGGCATACTGCATGGATCCGTACCTGGCGGCGGAACCGTTCAGGGGATGCAGGGCATCCATCCACATGTCCGGTACGTTGGAACCGTTGGAGGAGTATGTGGGGGAGTTGGGTCTCGACGGCGCGATGGTACGCAGTTTCAGATCGCCTTTCGATCCTGCGAATCTTCTCACATTATGTGCCACCGATGTCACCACCAAGCATGACGACATGTCCAGGGACCCGGAGATGCTGACACGTCTCGAGGACTGGTCGGTCCGCATAATTAGGTCGGCGGTGAGGAACACAGCCATATTCTTCCCGTCCTACGATATGATGAACCGTTTCATATTCGACGGTGTGCCGGATAGGATCGACCGTGAGGTGTACGTGGAGAGGAGAGGGATGTCACAGGTGGAGCTGATGGACACCGTCGATAACTTCCGTATGTCGGAGGGAAGCGTACTGTTCGCGGTGGCCGGAGGAAGGATCAGCGAAGGATTGGATTTCCCCGATAAGGATCTGGAGATCGCGATCCTGGTCGGCATCCCGTATCCGTATCCAACGGTCAAACTGGAGTCGCTGATACGTTATTCCGACATAAGATTCGGTAACGGATGGGAGCATGCGGTGAAATCGCCTACGATAAGGAAGATGAGACAGGCACGCGGCAGGCTGATAAGGTCCGAGACGGACAGAGGTGTCTGCATAATCCTGGACAGGAGGGCACCGTCGCTCTCGGGGTTCGACATCGACGGCAATGACGACATCATCCCGAGGATCAGGGAATTCTTCGAAAAGGGAATGTGATGGGGCGATGCCCCATCGTATGTGTTCAGCAGTGGTCGCAACAGCAACCGCACTCGCATTCCTCATCCGTCTCGGCCTTCAACAGACCTTTGAATGAGCCTTTTCCGAGTATACGCACGGAGTTGAGGACGCACAATATCATGATACCGACGTCCGCGAACACACCTGCCCACATCATCACGAGTCCGAACATCGCAAGTACGGCGAATCCGAACTTCACGACCAATGCGGCGACCACATTCGTCCATGCCGTTCTCATGACCCTCTTGGAGAGTCCGATCGCGGTCGGGACCTTGGACGGATCGTCGGACATTATCACGACGTCCGCCGCCTCTATGGCGGCATCGGACCCCATACCTCCCATCGCAACCCCGACATCGGACCTTGCGAGGGACGGGGCATCGTTGATACCATCTCCGACGAACATCAGCTTGTCCTTTCCCGTCGGATCGATGTACTCCTCCATCTTCTGGAGCTTGTCTGCAGGCAACATGTCCGCATGGACCTCATCTATACCGAGTCTCTCCGCGATCATCTTACCCACATGGAGCCTGTCACCGGTGAGCATGACCGTTCTGATCCCTTCGCGGTTCAGTTCGGACACGGCCAATTTGGAACTCTCCTTGAGCTGATCCTCGAGCACTATGCATCCGAGGTACACACCATTCGACGAGGCGTGCACAAGTATGCCCGGGACATCATCATCCGTGACATCTATGCCGTTCGCATGCATCATCTTCAGGTTCCCGACGCATATGGTGTCGCCATCTATGTTCGCCTTGAGACCCATTCCCGATACCTCCTCGACCTCGGCGGTGTGGTGTTCACCGATGAACACATTCCTGAACGGTTTCGACAGGGGGTGGTCGGAGAACGACTCTATCGTGGCCACGAGTTCCAGGAGTTCATCCTCGCTTATGCCTTCAGGACGTACCTCGGTGATGGCGAAGATGCCTTTGGTGAGCGTTCCGGTCTTGTCCATGACCACTGTCTTCGTCTTCGACATGGTCTCTATGGAATTACTGCCTTTGATGAGCACACCCTCGGACGATGCCTTCCCTATTCCGCAGAAGAACGCCAACGGAACGGAGATCACCAATGCGCACGGGCATGATATGACCAATATCGTGAGTGCACGGTACGCCCATACCGAAAGATCCCCGCCGAAGAACACGGTCGGGATTATAGCGACGAGCGCCGCTATGCCGAAGACTATCGGCGTGTATACCCTCGAGAACGATGTGATGAACTTCTCGCTCTTCGATTTGTTCTTCTCGGCATCCTCCATGAGTTCCATGATCTTCGATGCGGTGGATTCTTTCGCCTCCTTCGTCACCTTCACCCTGAGCGCACCCGTGGTGTTGATGAACCCGCTCAGTACGATGTCGCCGGGGGAGACATCCCTCAGCATGGATTCGCCCGTGAGACTCATCGTATCCATGGATGACGTACCATCGATGATTTCACCATCGGTAGGGACACGTTCCCCTGCTTTCACCAGTATGAGGTCATCGACCTTGAGCACCTCGGAATCCACGACGGTGATCCTATCCTCGACGATCAGGTTGGCCGTATCGGGCTGGAGATCCATGAGCGATTTCACGGATCCTCTGGATTTACCCACGGCGAGGTCCTCGATGACCTCACCGATCCTGAAGAACAGCATGACAGCAACAGCTTCCGAATAACCGCCGACGAAGAATGCACCTATGGATGCGACAGTCATCAGAGTCTCCTCATCGAAGAACTTCCCTCTGAATATCTTCCCGGCGGCCTCGACCACCACGTCATGTGCTATTATGATGTATCCTATCACGGCCACGATGAGCATTGGTACTTCGCTTGCGCCCAATGCGTATTCCATGATCAGACATGCGACGAGAGCTATCGCGCCTATGATCAATTCGATCTTCTCGGTCTCCATGATCATCCCTCCAGCTCGGATATGTGTATGGATGCGATCGTGATCAGTTCATCCACATGTTCATCGTCCAAAGAATAGAAAATCTCCTTTCCGTCGCGTCTGGATTTGATCAGTTTCGCCTCCCTCAGGGGTTTCAGTTGGTGCGACACCGCGGACATGGACATACCCAGGCATTCGGATATGTGGCGTACGCACAGTTCCTTACCCTCTTTGAGGACGAACAGTATCTTCAGGCGACTGCTGTCGCTGAAGAGCTTGAAGAAATCCGATAGGTCGAATAGGTCGGATTCGGACGGCATCATCTCGACGAGTTTCCTCATGTGGTCGACGTCATCGTATCCGCAACAGTCATCGTTCTTCATCATATCACTTGAATGATTGTTCAATTGAGCATCTATTCAAGTGATATAAACCTTATCGCCCGTATTCACGTTCGGCAGATAGGATAGTTAATTATCTAGTAGGCGGGATACACTTGTCATGACAGAGATTATGGACGTCCTGGCAGTGATGGCCGTCGGATTATGGTTGTTCTTGCCGGCCTACGTCCCGAATTCGAACGCAGCACTCATCGGTAAGAGATGGGGTAAGGTCAAGATGGATTTCGGGAAGACCTGGAGAGGGAAGAGGATATTCGGAGACGGAAAATCATGGGCAGGGTTCATATGGGGCATACTGACCGGTGTACTCCTCGGTGTGATACAGATTGCGATCGCATATCCGTTCGATCCCGAGAATTATTTCGGATTCGGACCGTTCTGGAGCAACATCGGCATATTGTTCTGTCTTTCCACGGGTGCATTGCTCGGTGACCTCTGCGGAGCCTTCATAAAGAGGAGGTTAGGCATGGAGAGGGGACAGAAGGCACCCATACTCGATCAGTACGACTTCGTGGTGGGAGCGTTCCTCCTTACGACACTGTTCTATCCCGACTTCATATATGCCAACTATTTCGAGGGCATACACATCTGGGCATTCGTGTTCATCCTCCTCATAACGTTCGTCATACACAGAGGAGTGAACATTATAGGCTACAAGCTCGGTGTCAAGAACGAGCCATGGTGATAACATGACATGTCTGAAGGATGCATTGAAGGAATGTGGCGCATTGCAGTTCGGTGATTTCACACTCGCATCGGGTGCCAAATCGAAGTATTACATAGATATCAAGAAGGCGAGCACCAACCCCAAGGTGCTGAAGCTGATCGCGGAGTCGATGGCCGAGCAGATGCGCAAGGCGGATGTCAAGGCCGACAGGATTGCAGGTATCGTATTGGGTTCCATACCTCTCGCCACGGCACTGTCGCTGGAGACCGGCATACCGTATGTCATGGTCAGGAAGGAGAAGAAGGACCATGGTACCGGGAAGATGATCGAAGGTGTCCTCAATCCGGGAGAGAAGGTCCTGGTGGTGGAGGATGTCATAACATCCGCCGGTTCATCCGTGACATCCATCGGTATCCTCAGGGATGCGGGTGCGGTCGTAGAGGATATCATCTCCGTGATAGACAGGGAGGCAGGCGGAGAGGATGCCCTGAAGAACATAGGCGTCAGGTTCCTGCCCCTTGTGAGAGCATCGGAGATACTGGAATGAGATTCATCAGTCCCGAGGCGGATTGCGACCGCTGTCCACTGTGCAGGGAGAGGACGAACATCGTACTCCCCAGCGGGGACCTGGGTTCCAAGGTCGTCTTCGTAGGGGAGGCGCCCGGCGAGAACGAGGACCTTTCAGGGAAGCCGTTCGTCGGAAGGGCAGGTAAGATCCTGGATGATGCGTTCGCGAAGGCCGGGATAGACAGGGAGACGGTGATGATAACCAATACTGTCAAATGCCGCCCTCCGAACAACAGGGATCCCACCAAGGAGGAGATGGCCGCATGCAGGCCGTTCCTCGACAGTGAGTTGGGATCGCGTTCATTGATCGTGGGTCTCGGGAAGAGTGCCGTACGCGATCTGATAGGTTACGAAGGACCGATGACGGATGTGGTGAACAAGGTGCAGAAGATCATGATCGGTGATGCCGAAGTGGATTTCCTGCCAACGTATCACCCCATGGCCTGCATATACCGCAAGGCCGCAAGAGAGGAACTGATGAGGACGATGTCGATAGTGAAGGAGAGGATGTCATGATCAAGGGTCTGGCTATAGACATGGACGGTACCGTCTACAAGGGGATGGACCTCATCCCGGGGGCGGTGGAGTTCATCAGAGGATTGAACGAGAGGAACATCCCATACATGTTCGTCACCAACAACTCCTCCAAGGGCAGGAGGATGTATTTCGAGAAATTGTCCAAGATGGGATTCGACGTCGATATGAGGAACGTACTGACGTCGGGTACCGCCACATTGCGTTTCCTGAGGGACAACCGTCAGGGCAAGAAGGTGTACGTCGTGGGTACGGAATCCTACATGGAGGACGTGAGGGAATACGGTATAGAGTTGGATGATACCAATCCCGATATCGTGCTGTTGTCCTTCGACAGGGAGCTGACCTACGAGAAGATCAACAAGGCGTATGCCTTCATCAAGAGGGGTGCCGAATACATCGCGACACACCCCGATGACCTCTGTCCGACGGAGGACGATTATGATGTGGACATAGGCGCGTTCATCGCCATGTACAGGTATCTCCTCGACAAGGAACCGCTCATAATCGGTAAGCCGAACCGTCTGATGATGGAGATGGCGGCGGCGGAGATGGGCATAGAGCCAGACGAGGTCGCTATGGTCGGAGACCGTCTCTACACGGATATCAGGATGGCGTACGACAACGGCTTCCAATCCATACTCGTCCTCACGGGCGAGACGAAGGTCGGGGATCTGGAGCACAGCGATGTGAAACCGACATACGTGCTCGATTCCGTTGCTGATATAATCGGTACGATCTTCCCCGACAGGTGAGGTAATGGATGGATAATCCATCCTTTTTTCGCATCGACCGTTGCGGGCCAAACATATATTTATATCTTTTATAAAGGATACAGTTTTGTGTGCGTACGCGCACGAATGGGATGCATGCGGTATGTGCCGCGATCGCCCCCGACGAGGGGTTGTTGGACGTGTATTTGAAAAGAGTGGATATGGAGAATTTCAAATCATTCGGAGGTAAGGTGTCGGTACCTCTGATGGAAGGCTATATGGCTATCACCGGACCGAACGGTTCCGGTAAATCTAACATCACGGACGCCATAATGTTCGTCCTGGGCCCGAAGAGCCCCAAGGTGGTCCGTGCAGGTAAACAGACGGACCTCATATACAACGGTAACAAGTCCTCCAGCAAGGCGGACTTCATGAAGGTCACCCTTGTCTTCGATAACACGGACCGTATGCTCTCATGGGATGCCGACGAGGTCAGGTTCACCCGTGTGGTCAAGATGGCCGGTAACGGGGAGGACTACTACTCATCATTCTATATCAACGATCAGAAATCCAATCTCGCCGAGTTCGATTCGTTACTGACGAGGGCGAGGATATCCGCCGACGGTTACAACCTCGTGCAGCAGGGTGATGTCACCGACATCACGAAGATGGGTGCCGTGGAGAGGCGCCGTGTCATCGACAGGATCTCCGGAGTGGAATCATACGATGCCGATATCGCATCCGCGGAGAAGGAGAGGACCGCCGCACAGGAGAACATGGACTCCACCAACATCGTCATCGGCGAGTTGGAGATACAGATCAAACGTCTCGAGAAGGAGAGGGAGGTCGCCAGGAAGCACATCGAGCTCAAGGAGAAGCTCGACATGGCGAATGCCCAGCTCAAGCACAGACATCTCGCCAATGAGATCGAGAAGAAGAACACGACACTCGAGGCCATAGAGAAGACCAATCAGGAGATCATATCCCTCCGCGACAAGAAGGTCGAACTGAACAACACCATCGACGAATGCACCACGGGCATATCGGAGACCGAGAAGGAGATCGAGGCACGTGTCGGTCCCGAGTACACCGAGCTCAAGAAGAAGATCGAGGGTGTGAAAATCAACAAAGCCCTCGCTGATGATAAGATATCGAAGAACGAGGAGAAGATAGCGGAGGATGAGCACGAACTCCAGGGATGTCAGGAGGAGTTCGTGGAGAACGAATCCCAATTGCAGACCATATCCCAATCCATCAGCGAACTGGAGATCGGACTGGAGGCCAACAAGAAGGAACTGGCCGGTGCCAAGGCCGAGGAGGAGAAGATCTCGAAGGAGATGGAGTCCCTCGGAGGGGAACATGCGACCCTCGAGAAGGACCTCAAGGCATTGGAGGCCAAGATCGATGCGAAATCCGAGGAGGAGATCGCCATACGCTCCAAACTGACCGGTGCGGAGGCCAAGGAGGACGAGATGTCCCGCCAGATAGGGCAGGCCGAGACCGATCTCTCGGACGTGGAATTCCAGATAAAGGATGCGGAGTTCAACCTGGCCGAGATAAAGAAGGAGGCCGGACCGATCGCCGACATCGAGACGTTCAGGAACAGGATCCTCGCATTGAAATCACAGGAGAACGAGCTGGAGAATCAGGAGAGGGACATCAATTCCGCCCTTTCCAAACTGGGCGATGAGTACAACCAGCTCATGATAGAGAAACGTTCCTCGGAGAAGGCATCGCGCGGTAGCGAGGCCGTATCCGCAGTCCTCGAGATGAGGGACAAGGGACTGATCAAGGGTATACACGGTACCGTCGCACAGTTGGCGGATGTGGATCCCGGATTCGAGACCGCTCTTGCTGTTGCCGCAGGCGGTAAGATGCAGCACATAGTCGTGGATGACGATCAGGTCGCCGCGGATATCATCTCGGAATTGAAGAAGGGCGGTCACGGAAGGGCGACATTGTTGCCTTTGAACAAGATGACCGAAGGTAAGCCCCGTGCGAAGGCCATAATGTCGGTCAAGGATTCGTTGGGATATGCGATCGATCACATAGACTTCAAACCGGAATACCGCTCGGTGTTCTGGTATGTCTTCGCGGATACCATCGTCGTCGACAACATAAACACCGGAAGGCGCCTCATGGGCGGGATCAGGATCGTGACGAAGTCCGGAGAGCTGTTGGAGGCATCGGGTGCGATGACCGGAGGCAGCATCAGGCCGAACACGACGATGAAGTTCGGTGTCGCATCCCAGAGTAAATTGGATGAGGTCGGTGCCAAGATGTCATCGGCCAAGGCATCCCTCGAGAGCATAAGGACCAGGCTCGCCGATATACGCAGGCAGATCCGCGAAGCGGACGACGGTATGAGGGCCGCAGGCACCGGAAGCATCGAACTGAAGGGTAAGATCGCCGCATTGGATGCACAACTGAAGGAGTACAGGGAGTCCAGGAAACGCCTCACGCAGACGGTCGGAGAGAAGAAGGCGGCCTATGCGGAGATACAATCGGAAAGATCGGGACTCGTCGAGATGGAGAAGAGCATCGTCGCCGAACTCGATGCCATGAAGACCGAGAGGAACAGGATAAGGGCACGTATCGAGGAGATAGCCCCGACCGAGCTTCAGAAGCGTCTCTTGGATGCGAGGAAGACGATCAATGATGCATCCGCTGCCATCAACAGCGTGATGGACACGCTCTCCGCACAGAGGGTGGAGAGATCGGGATTCGACAACGCCAAGGTACGTATCGGTAATGACATCAAGAGGCTCGAAGAGGAGATCTCCAAGCTGAAACAGGAGATCGCGGATGCATCCGAAGTATCCGAAGGATATGCCGTGGAGCTCACTGCGCTCAAGAAGATGGAGGCGGAGATGGAATCCGGCATCCAGGAGCTCAGGGACAGGAAGGAGAATCTCCTGATCAAGAGGTCGAGAGCGGATTCCGATCTTTCCACAACGACATCACAGATAGAGGCCAAGGAGTCATATATCGCATCGGTCCAGGCCACGATCATAATCTGCGACCAGAACATCGAGCTCTACAAGGCGGAGATCGCACAGATCAAGTTCGAGGTACAGCAGCCGATCCCGTCCGAGGAGACGCTGAAGCGTACCATAAGGTCCTGCGAGAACGATATCGAATCGCTCGGTAACGTCAACATGAACTCCATCGAGGAATACGACGAGAGGAAGGCGAGGTACGACCGTCTCGTCGATGATGTCAAGAGGCTCAACGATCAGATCGACGAGCTCGTGGCGTTGATGGAGGATCTGAACTCGAAGAAGAAGGGACTGTTCATGGACGTCTACGACGGTGTGAGCGAGAACTTCAAGACCATATTCGCAGAGATCTCCGGTGGCGGAGAGGCATCGATGACCCTGGAGGATGAAGAGGATCCGTTCAAGGGCGGATTGTACATCAACGCCAAACCGAAGAACGGTAAGATGCTGAAGCTGGAGGCACTCTCCGGAGGAGAGAAATCGCTCACGGCATTGGCTTTCATATTCGCCATACAGGAACATCAGCCGTCACCGTTCTACGTGTTGGACGAGGTCGATATGTTCCTTGACTCCGTGAATGCGGAGATAGTCGCGGAGCGCATACAGAAGAGCTCTGCCAAAACACAGTTCATACAGGTATCGCTGAGGAACGTGGCCCTGAAGAAGGCGGATCACCTGATAGGTGTGACGAGGCCACCGAACGGCGTGAGCAAGGTCATAATACAGCCTGATCTGCTCGAGGTCTCCAAGTACGAGGAGGAGGCCCAACGTAAGATCGCAGAGGCACAATCGAAGGAGGGAGAAGCATGAGTGGGGATGTAATGGAGATGGAACAGCACCTTCTGTTCCACAAATCGATGATAAGTGATTCCGTCAGTTCCGAGAAGATCGACAGGTATCTGAAGGTCCTCGGCGAGGAGAAGGATCACGAGAGACTGCAGGATGATACCGATGAGTCGATCAGGACGGTGTTCCGTCTGGTGTTGGAAGGGGATTTCGATCCCTGGGCGATAGATCTGAGGGAATTCGTCAGATTGTACACCAAGAAGGTCACCATGAGCAAGTTCGATATCATCGTCGCAGGTAAGCTCATGCTGATGGCATGGAAGGTCCTCAAACTCCAGTCGGACGAGACCAAGAGGGAATCCGACAGGAACTATGAGACCGAGGAACTGTTCGACTTCGACGATTCATGGGACTTCGGCGAGGCGGAGGATGTGGAATCCCTGAGCGTACCGAACATCCAACTGAAGGGATTGTACACGCGTACCCCCACCAGGCCCGTATCCATGGTGGAGCTGTTGGATGCGTTCGATGAGGCCCGCAGGCAGATCGAGGTCTCTGAGGAGAGGGAGAGGACACGCCAGAGACTCAAGGCCATGGAACCCAAGAAGTTCGATAACAAGGCCCACAGGGAGATCGACGAGAGCGATGTCAAGCTCGTATGGGATAGGATCCAGAAGATCGGTACCGGTGCATTCCAGTTATCCGATCTCTACACGGCGGACATGGACAACAACATAACCGTGTTCTGGTCCGCACTCCAGCTTGTAAGGGACGGTAAACTCGCGATATGGCAGGACGAGCTTCCCTACGGCGATATAATGATCGAGATCAAGGTCGACTGGTCATCCGGTAAGCTCGAGGACGCAGAGGAGACGATCAAGGTCGCCGAAGCGGTGATGTGACATGATATACGACAAAGGGTTGGTGGAGGCCGCGTTGTTCTCGGCCTCCGGACCGCTCCATATCAGGGATCTCGCGGAGAAGACGGGTCTCAGCGAGGAGAGCGCATACAACGCGATGGAATCGCTCATCGACGATTACAACAGAAGAGAGGGAGCGATCCAGATCATCAAGTCCGGCAAGGAGTACATCATGCAGCTGCGTGAGGAATATACGCACGTGGCCGGCAAGACTTCGGAAGGGGAGATTAGCAAGGGTATGATGAGGACACTCGTCACCATAGCGTACAATCAGCCTCTGATGCAGTCCGAACTGTTCAAGAACCTCGGTGCGAGGGTCTATGATGATGTACGTACCCTCGTGGATATGGGATTCGTCTCCAAGAAACGCGTAGGACAGTCCGCGGAGCTCACGACGACCAAGAAGTTCTCCGAATACTTCGGCATCGGTAGCACCAAGAGAGAGGACATCCGCGCCTGGATAGACAGGAAGCAGAGGTAAGCTCCATACCCAGGGGCTCATACAAAGGTATATATCCGCAACTTCGTTCTATCGTCTCGATAAACATGGTCATGCCCCTCGCTTTATTGGAAAAGACAGTGGATAAACGCATCTCCCTCCTTCTCAAGGACGGAAGGGTCCTCGAAGGAAAGCTCACTGGATATGACGAGTACATGAACATGGTCCTCGACGAGACCGTAGAGAGGACGGCATCCGCGGACGAGAGGAGACTGGGAACGGTCGTCCTTCGCGGTAACAACGTGGTCAGCATCGCATTGATATGACCCTGAGGCCAAGAGCCTCGAAACCCATTACATCTTATTGATACGGTGCTTCTATGGTCGGATTATTTGGTGCCAAAGGTATAGGCGGGAGTGTCAGGGATGAACTGACGGTCGATGCCGCCATACAGTTGGGCAAGTCCATAGGTAAGTACTTCAACGGTACATTGGCCATGGTCACGGACGGACGTTCGGTGTCCAATATGATCAAGAGTTCCATATTGGCAGGTGTCACCGCTATGGGTTGCGACGTCCTCGATATGGGTGTGATGGCCCTCTCCGTGATGCAGATGTACGTCAGAGATAAGAAGTACCTCGCAGGAGGGATATCGATAATCTCCTTCGACGGCAGTGACGATATGGTCAGTGTCAAATGCATCTTCAGTGACGGTATAGAACTGTCCGAAGGCGGAAGGGCGAAGATCGAGACCAGTTATAACGAGACGATAAGGACGAAGCCCGCACAGGAGATAGGGCACGTCAATGCGGTAGAAGGTGTCGCATACCGTCCCCACATGGAATCCATAATGAGGAACACGGATGTCCAATTGATCAGGAGGGCCGATCTGTCCGTCGTGTTGGATTGTGCCAACGGCCCCGCATCATTGGAGCTACCGGATCTGTTGAGATCATTGAAGGTCAACGTATTGACGTTGAATTCCGATCTCAGTATGGACCGTCCCGGCAGGTCGGATTGGACCTCGCAGGGGAACATCCACAATCTCATGGAGATGACCAAGATAAACGGTGCGGATCTGGGGATCGCCACCGATACCAACGGTGATCGTGTGAAATTCGTCACTGACGAGGGAGTATGCATGGAGGTGGATCAGGTGATCGCGATCATCTCGAAGTACATCCAATCCGTGCGTCCCGGTTCCACAATCGTCTATACGGTGGACTCCTCCGACAGACTGGGGGAGGTCATAGAAGGACAGGGCGGGATACCGGAACAATCCCAATCGGGCACGTTGAGTGTCATCAACAAGATGAGGGATACATCGGCACCATTCGGGGCCAACGGTTCCGGAGGATATATCTTCGCCAGTCACCAATACTGCAGGGATCCCGGTATGGCCGTCGTCAAGATGTTGTGTGCCATAGCCAAGAACGGTGCATTGAGCGTTCAGATGTCCGAACTTCCGAAATATTCGGTGGAGAAGAGGGTCATCGACTGTCCCGAGAGCATGAAGGATGCGACGATGGAGATGTTGTACGAGCTTCATCCGATGTATGCGGACAGATCCGAGGATGGAATACATTTCAAGATGGACCGCGGAACGGTGTTCGTCAGACCGTCCGGTATCGCTCACAAGATAAGATTGGTCGTCGAATCCAGTGATCCGGATGATGCGAAGGAGTTGGCGGATTCGTTCGTAGAAGATATGGAGAGATACATCAATACTTGATGTTCTTCCCGTATACTGCCATCACTTCTTTGATGTATCTCGCGGCGAGCATGGATGTTATGCCGCATGGATCGGACGGAGGGGACACTTCCACTACATCGAATCCCACGAGACGGTCGCCCGCCATGTTGATGAGCTTCTTGACATCCATCGGGTGCAATCCGAACGGTTCCGGTGTGCCTGTGCCGGGTGCGAACGCCGGGTCGATACCATCGATGTCCAATGTGATGTAGACCTTCTCGTTCTTCACCTTGTCAAGTGCCTGCTTCACCGCCCATTCCATACCTTTCTCATGGATCTGATAGGCATCGATGTACGGTATGATCTCCTCGGAATCCAATTCCTCGTCGGATATCGAACGTACGCCGAGTACGAACACATTATCGGTACCGAGGTGTTCGGATGCTCTCCTCGTGATACATGCATGGCTGTTCTTGACGCCCATGTACGTATCCCTGTAATCCAGGTGAGCGTCGACGGAGATCACTGCGATATCCTTCTTCTCGAAGCATTGGATGATGGGGATGTTGACGGCATGGTCTCCGCCCATGGCGATGGTGAACTTTCCGTCGTCGATGGCGGGTTTCATGACGAATCTGACCTCATCGATCATATCCTCGGGATAGAAGAAGTCGTCACAGTTACCGTAGTCGTAGACGTTCAGTTCTCTCTGATGTCTGCCGTGCTCGAAGTGTGTGGTCTCAAAATTGTAAGAACAACGCCTGATCGCACCAGGTGCCTCTCTGGCACCTGGTTTGAAACAGGCCGTTTTATCATACGGGATACCGTAAATGCAGATGTCCGCATCGTTGTATTCTGACTCAGCATCGGCAAATCCGGTCCCGAAAGGCATGTTATCTGCCTCACAGGAGTTTCATTCTGTCCATCGCGACGATGTACAGGATCTCCGCTCCGGGATCGAGTGAGCACTCGTGGTCAGCGTTGATCTCGATGACGACTTCCTGGTTGGTCTCTGCATCAAGGACCGATACCTCGGATCCGTTGGTGTACAGGATCGTTGCCTTCCTCTTGTCGATGAGAGGGACCTGACATTTCGTGCTGACTGGGCCGACCAATGATTTCTTTGCACCGGTGAAGATGCTGGTCGCGACGATGTTGGCCTTTGCGGATCCGTGCTTTCCGGGCTTGGATGTATCGATCGAAACGATCTTACAAGGCTCGTCATCGATGTTGACGTACCTTCCGACTTTCAATTCTCTGATCTCTTTGGTCTCCCAATCTGCCATTTCAATACCTCATTTACAGCATGTGGGCTGAGAAATACCTTTTGTTCACCCCAGAGGGCAAGTGGATTTCACGTTGTGCACACATGATTATCTGTCTCACCCATACCCCTATTCGTTTATAAGGGTTATCGACACATGGACATCATGCGATATCCCAGACCGTGTGTATGCTCAGTCCTTCTCGTACATGAACTTCTGACAGAACGGTATCAGCATACCTCCGACGGCGTTGCCTATCAGCACCACGAGGATGAATATCAGACCATCCGAGAACGAGAATGCATCAGAGATGCCGAAGAATCCCGACCAGAAGTAGAACATGTCTGCGATACTGTGTTCGAATCCCGCCAGTATGAAGGTCGGTACACAGATCAACGCCGCGAGGAACTTCTTCTCGTTCTTGTAGTAATCCGCGGCTATGAACATCAGCATACCGCACAATATGCCCTTGAAGAACACCTGGAGATAGTCGACGTCGACGAGCTTGTTGGAGAACATCGTCGATGCATATTCGGCGATGTTGGTCGGTGCGATATAACCGAGGATGAATGCACCGATGAAGTTACCGAGTATCACTACGAGGAGATATGGTATGTAATCCGCCTTCTTGTTGACCGCATAGCCGACCTTGCCCGTGTACAGGTCCATCCCGAAGAAGAAGATGGTACAGAGACCTACGGCGAACAGTATCGCACCCACCCACGGGACATCGTACTTCGGCAGACTGCATCCGATGAAGACGCAACCGCCGATACCGATCATCATCCCGGCCAATATTGCTCTGACGAGCGATCTTCCGTAATATTTTCCCGATTCCATGACACACCTATCCTACAATGTTATCACGGGGAGGGGATAGATAAAGGATATCGGGTCCCGAGGGGATGTGCATGCGATCCGTATACCTCTCATCGCACGATATCGACGTGATGTGAATAAACATCCGAGAACACGATGTCGATTCAGTCAAATGTTTTTATCATGGTTGCGATACCGGCACCGTATGACGGTCAGGATCGGATATATGGGGATCCCATTCTCGAACAGCGAGGAGATGGCAAGGACATTCTCAAAGAAATTCGATCTCAGGGATGTTGAACTGATCCCTCTCATGACCGCAAAAGGTGTCCTCGATTCATTGCTGTCGAGGGACATAGAATACGGTGTGCTTGCGGTGGAGAACAAATTCGCTGGCACAGTCATAGAGTCCCGTGATGCGTTGGAGTGTGTCAGGGGTATCGTGGAATTGGATCTCATGTGGTCCCCCATCCATCACTGCGTGTTCAAGAGGGACAGGGATGACGACGTGAGACTGTTGGTATCGCACGTGCAGGCACTGCAGCAGTCCAGGAACAATCTCGTGAGACTCTATCCTGATGCGGAGTTCATGGAATGCGAGGACACCGCCTATGCCGCAGAGATGCTCTCCAAAGGTGAACTGCCCGAAGGGAGTGCGGCCGTCTGCAGGCGTGACGCGGGCGAGCACTATGGCCTCTATCTTGATAACGAGAATGTTGAGGACAACAGCGACAACATGACCAGATTCTCACTCATCAAGATGGGATGAGAGGTCCTGATCCATTATCGCAATCGCCGTCATGGCTTCTACGACCGCTACGGCACGTGGCACAATGCATGGATCATGTCTTCCCTTTATCGATATGGTGTCATCCGTCATATCCCTCAGGTTCACGGTATGCTGTTCCTTGGATATGGATGGTGTAGGTTTAAATGCGACATTGAATGTCAACGGCATCCCGTCGCTCATCCCTCCGCAGACCCCGCCCATGTTGTTGCTCGAAGCGGATATCCTGCCATCCTTCATGCAGTATTGATCGTTACTTTCGGATCCTCTCATCTCTGCGATGGAGAATCCCTTTCCGAATTCCACGCCCTTCACGGCGGGTATGGAGAACATCATCTTGGCGATGGTGACGTCCAACGCGTCGAACCATATTCCTCCGAATCCTATCGGTAGGCCTCTCACCATGCATCCGACGACACCGCCCACGCTGTCGCCATCTTCCGATGCGGATAATATGCGCTCGGACATCACATCGTCCAATCCCTTGGATACGGCACGTGTCCTGAACGCTCTCGAACCGTATATCTCATCGAATGTGTGATCGTCACTGTCCTTGACATCGGATATCTGTCTAGTGTATGCGGCGATATCGATCCCTTTGGATCTGAGATATTGAGATGCTATCGCACCGGCCGCTACGAGCGGTGCGGTCATCCTTCCGGAGAATTGTGCGCCTCCGCTGACATCGAAACCCTTGAACTTGATCAGTGCGGGGAGATCGGCATGTCCCGGTCTCGGTGTGATGTTGAATCCGGAATACGAAGATGAATTCCTGTTCCCGTTCCTTATCACGAGGAGGACATAGCGTGATGTGACGACACTGTCCGATACACCGGATTCGAAGATCACCTCGTCGGCCTCCTTCCTGGGAGTACCTATGCCATCGGAGGGTTTCCTGAGATCCATCGACCTCTTGATGTCATCGGTATCGATGTGCATGCCCATCGGCAATCCTTCTATGACACAGCCTATGCAGTCGGCATGGCTCTTGCCGAAGAGGCTCACCTTCAACCTGTTGCCCGTGGTGTACATATCAGCACCTCATACCGAGGGAACGCATCTGCTCCACGAAGCCGGGATACGAGACGTTCCAACACAGGTCGTTCTCCATAGATACGGGACCGTCGGATACCAACGATGCTATGGATGCGGCCATCATGAGCCTGTGATCGCCCTTGTGGTCGATCCCCCCTCCCTTAAGGCGGTCGACGCCGTTGATGATGCAACCGTCATCGGTACCCTTCACATCCGCACCCAACGTGTTGAGCATGGCCTCCACGGAACCTATGCGGTCGCTCTCCTTGAAACGTAACTGCGGTGCACCGTAGAGTCTGCTTGTGCCGTCCGCGGTGCTGAGGAGGACGGCGACTATGGGGAACAGATCGGGTACGTCCGAGATGTCTATCTCGCATGCCTTCGGACGTCCGTTGTGCGTACAGGTGATAACATCCCCATCCACATCCATAGTGCAACCCGCCATCCTGAGGATATCCACTATCTTCTTATCACCCTGGGGATCGTTCATGTCCAATCCGTTCACGGATACCTTTCCGGACAATCCTCCAGCCACCAAGGGGAATGCGGCCGACGAGAAATCGGTCGGTACCCTGTAGTCGCAGGGATGATAGCTCTGAGGCTCCACATGGTATCCCGAATCCGTGGTGGCGATGTCGATACCGAATCTCTTCATCATGGATGTCGTGATGTCTATGTATGGCTGTGATACGATCCTGCCTTTCAGTATGATATTCGTGGGTCTCCCGATCAACGGGGCCATCATCAGCATCGATGAGACGAACTGTGACGAGATGCTGCCGTCGATCTCGATCCTGTCGCCTTTAACGGGTCCTGCGATCGTGATCGGTGCCTTGCCGTCATTGGAACTGCAACGTACGCCACAACCTTCCAATGCACTGAGGAGCGGACCCATGGGTCTCTTGCGGATGGACTCGTCACCGGTTATGGTGGTCTCCGAGTCGAAGAGTGCTGATATGCCCGTCATCAGTCTCATCGTCGTACCGGAGTTCAGCACATCGATCGTCCTGTCCGGTGCGTGCAAGTGCCCGGATGTGACGCATATGTGCCCATCCGTCCAATCCACCGTCGCTCCCATGGACCTGACCGCATCCGCGGTCGCCCTGGTATCGAACGAATCCAACGGGTTGGTTATCTCGCATCTCCCTCCGGAGAGTGCTGCCATGATTATCGCTCTGTGCGTGTAGCTCTTCGATGCGGGAGGCGATACCGTTCCGTTCGCTTCTCCTCCCGAGAATGTGATGTCCATCATCTTGTCTCCGTGAGTATGTATTTGGGCGAGATGACGTCGGCTATCTCCTTCCCTCTGCCCTTCTCTGTCAATATCGTCATGGATGGTCCCGTACCGGAGATACCTGCCGCCAATGCGCCCGCATCCAATGCGGTCTCGACGAAATCGGGGACATCTCCGATGATCCCTCCGACATATCTCCCGTTCTCTGTGATTATGTCAAGGTAATCGGTCCTGATCCTGGATACCATGGACCTGTAGGTATCGGACAGTTCCGCATATCTCTCCCTGGGGACCTTGCTCTTCGGTATGGTCCTCTCGGGTACGCAGATTATGACGTCATACTTCGGGATCTCATCCCTGCTGAGTACGTTGTCGTTCAGATTATCGGTGACCACCAATCCTCCCAACCCGCAGCCGCAGGCATCATCGAAGGATCCCGTGATGGTGACCTTGCATTCCCTCGCACATCTCACACCGAGTCTTATGAGATCGATCTCGTCCATGCTCTCTCTGAATGCATCCAATACGGCTTTGATCGTCGCGTTGCATACGGAGCTTGAGCTCTTCAATCCGACCGACGGAGGGATATCCGTCCTTACCCTGACCGAATAATCGATGGGTTCCTGACCGATGTATTCCAACGTGGCCTTCACACACGATCTCACAAGGTCGGGACTCATGTTGGGTCTGTCGACGAGCGTGACCTCCGTTCTATCCGAATCCGAGAAATCCACATCCGTGGTGAGTTCGACGCCGATGGTGGCGCCTATCCCGCATGGGATGGCGTTCAGTACCGATACCGCGCCGTATGATCTTCCGCGTCCCTTCATTGTATCGCATCCCTCATCACATTGTGGTCGGGTTCCTTCCCGAACCAGAGGTGGAACGATTCCGCACCCTGTCCTATGAGCATCTCCTTCCCGTCGATCAGTCTGCATCCGAGTTCCTTCGCCCTCTTGATGAGAGGCGTGTCACGGCCGTAGACCATGTCGAATACGATCTGTCCTTTGTCCATACGATCGATATCCGATGGGTATGCTCCGTCGACGAGACCGATGGGTGTGCAGTTCACGATGATATCGAATCCAACGATATCTCCGTGGTGCGGTGTGCAGTCGAAATCCTTGCAGATGACATCCACGTTGGACGGTGTCCTTCCGGAGACCGATACGTCGGATCCAGCATTCTTGAATGTGTAGGCGGCGGCACGTGCGGCACCTCCCGTTCCCATGATCAGTACGCGTTTCCCTTTGAGATCGATATCCGAGAATGCGTACCTTATGCCGATGTGATCGGTATTGTCGCCCCTCAGTTTTCCATCGTCGTTGATGATCGTGTTCACGGCACCGATGCGTTCGGCCGCTTCGGACAACGAATCCATCTGATCCATCACCGTCTGTTTGTATGGTATCGTGACGTTCACTCCGCGGATGACGTACTCTCTGATGACATCTCCGAGATGCTCGACATCCGGCGAATCGAATCTGAGATATGTGCCGTTGATACCCATGGCCTTGAACGCTGCATCATGCATAGCGGGTGAGGCCGAGTGTGATACGGGGTGTCCGACGATACCCGTTATCGAGCAATCGTCCCCAAGCTTCTCCAATTCATCCGCACTCAGCTGACCGGGTGCGGTGGGTGTCCCGACATATCCGAACGTGAACTCGTTATCCAACAGGGATTGTCTTATGCGCGTGATCTTCCCGATCTCTCCCATGCCGAGGATCACATGCTTCCTTCCCAATGCCTTGGATGCCTCCATTATGGAATGGAGGTCGGTGAACGATGAGGCCATGAATGCGCCTTTGGAGATCTCCTGCTCTCCCTCGGAGAGCATGGATACGATACTGTCCTTATCGGGGGTCCTATCGAAGTCATGGATCGACCTGATCCTCCTGTAAGGGATCGTGATATCGCGTTCCCCCGTATCGACGAGTCCCTTGAAACCTGTAGGTATGATCCCTGCATCCTTGCCGCAGAGTGTCATCACGACATCCTCTGAATTGACAGGGACGCTGTCGAAGACGTCCATGCGGATCTCATACATATCGGACCCGGTCCTGAGAGGGACCTTGGAACCGTATGTGGCGCAGACCCTCATCTACATCTCCGAGATCGATTCTTCGACGGCGATACCGAAATGCCTTCCGCCGGTCTCGATCTTTGCGAGGATCCTGTCTCCGGGTACGAGCTTCGTCACGGACTCGGAACCATCCTTCTTCACGAGTTTGATGGTCTCCGCGTTCTGCAGCATGACGGTGTATTCCTTCTTACCGTCCGTTGCCGTGACCATGAGGAGCGGTCTCTTCTCGACCTTGCATCTTCCGATGGATGCCACCCTCGTATCTCCCTCACCGTCGCAGAGCAGTACGCTGTCCCCGCTCCTGAGCTCGGAGAGGTATCTCGTACCTCCTCCGGGGACCTCGATGTATGAGTGGACCGCACCCGCATTGACCCTGAACGGCCTGCTTGCGACATATCCGTTGTCCTCGCTCTCAGACTGTACGAGGAAGAGACAGTTGGAGTATGAGCCTATGAGCATTCCCTCTCCAGGTGACATCATGCTGCAGGTGTCGATGCATACCCTGTCGCCCATCTCGATGGGTGTCACGGATACGACGGTCACCTCGCTCAGTTCCTCGCTAGGGCTCGAGGATAACATGTCACTGAACTTCGTGAGATCCAATGGATCGTCGATGTCGATGACGATACCGTCGACACCCTTCTCCATCGTGGTGAGGTACAATTTGGCATCATGGCCATCTCTGGCCGATGTGTACACCTCGGTACCGCTGCCGCCGAACTTGGCGATCAGGTTCTCGAGAGGGATGATGGTCCAATCGGATGTCTCGACGATCACTGCTTTCTTCTTCCCGGCCATCGACATGGCCTTGTTCTGGGATTCGGGGTCGTCGATATCCATCGATATGTATGAATCATCCACGAACTCACCGTCACGGGTGTAGATGGCATCCATCTTACCGAGGTCCTCGAAGCATTCGTCCCCTTCCCTGAGGATGAATCTGCTGATACCCGCTTCGAGACCGTTGGTGACGTAATCCTTCCTGGTGTCCTGGTCATCGGACCTGTCGGCTCTGACAATCAGTTTCTTCATGTGATCACTTGAGGAATTTCGATGCCTCTTCCACGGAGTAACCGTCGAGGACGATGCTCGATATGGCCCTGGTTATGCCGTAGACGTTCTTGTTCTGGAAGACGTTCCTTCCTATGGACACACCGTGTCCTCCCGCTTCGATGGAATCGTGGACCATGTTCAGGATATCCATATCGGAATCCATCTTGGGTCCGCCTGCGATGACGACGGGTGCCAATGCACCTTTGCAGACCTCTCTGAACGAGTCGATGTCGCCGGTGTAGCTGACCTTGACGATATCCGCTCCGAGTTCCGATGCGGCCCTTGCGCAGTGTGCGACGGCCACGGGGTCGAAGGCATCCTTGATCTCGGGTCCGCGGGGGTAGGCCATGATGATGAGCGGCATTCCCCAGTCGTTACATTGTTCCGAGATCTTACCTGCGGTCTCCAGCATGGAGGGTTCGTCCTCCGAACCGAAGTTGATGTGTATGGAAACGGCATCTGCACCGTATTTGATCGCTTCCTCGATCGTTGTTATCTGGACCTTGCTGTTCCTCGACGGTCCGAGATCGGTCGATGCGGAGAGATGCATGATCAGACCGACATCCCTTCCCGATTTACGGTATGAGTACCTGATGAGTCCTTTGTGCATCAGCACGGCCGTTGCACCGCCGTTCGATACATCGTCCACGGTCTGTTTCATATCGATCAATCCTCTCTGCGGGCCGATCGATATTCCGTGATCCATCGGGACGATGACCGCGTTACCGGTCTTCCTGTCGGTTATCCTTTCCATCCTTATGCTCTTTCCATACATCTTAGATGCCTCGTTTCGTTCTGATTTGTTCGTTATATATCTCTTTTTTCTATTCTTTAGTCGCTGTCCGCGAAGTATCTTCTGCCTGCATCCATGATCTCCACGAATCTATCTGGGTCATCGCTCAGCGATGCAACCTTCAGGTCATCGACGACCTTCGTGAACAGGTCCCACATCTCGTCCCTGTGCGAGTTCATGTGCTGTATCTCGTAGTACAATGCGGGATCCTCGGATGCGACCGACACGATCGTGTCCAATCCTTTGTTGAACGTGGTGGATGCAACGGTCTTGAGATCATCGAACGTGTATCCGCTGTTGTCGAGTACGGTGAACAGCGCTATGTTGACGGCATGTGTCAGACCCAGTACGTAGGACATGTACTTGTCGTGCTCCGAGATGTCCATGACCCTGATGTTCCCGCCGAGGTCATCGAACATCGATACGACCTCATTCACGGCTTCCTTGTTGCCGCAGTCGCAGATTATCATGTTCCTGTCGAACATGGATCTTGCGGACGGTCCGAACATAGGGTGTATGGAACATACCTTCCTCCTCGTTGCCATCTCCTTCAGTATGTCCTCGACGGGTGTCTTCAGGGATGTGAGGTCGAATATCAGTGCATCCTTCCTGCACACATCGTCCAATCCCTTCAGTATCGTTCCCGTCAGATGGATCGGTACGGATACGATGACGACATCGCAATCCGAACAATCGTCGATGGTCATGTCGTTGTCCACGGCAGGATCGATTATGATGACGGTGTTACCGTTCTCTGTCATCAGTTCTGACATCCATGCGCCCATCTTACCGGCACCGCCGATCACGGCGATGCGTTTGCCGTCATTCCTTCTCATCAATCTCGCTTCGGATTCGACGGCCTCGCGGATGAGTGCCGATGCGACACTCTTCATCGTCTCGGCACCCAATCCCTTCGATGTGCCCTCATCTACGTATCTCGCGATGACCTTCTTCTCCACCTGGAGGTTCCTCAGAGGTGCATGTGTCTCCATCTTGGTCCTTGCGACCTCCTGTGCGAGTGCTGTGCGTTCCGAGATCAGTTCTATGATCTGGAGATCCTTCTTCCTGATCTCTTCTCTGAGTACATCCAAGTCCATTCTATCACATCATTCGAGATGTTCTGCGGCCTCTTTCACAGTCGCACCGTGGAGTACGATATCCGAGATCGCCGTCATCATGCTCTTGACATCCCTATGCTGGAATACATTCCTTCCTATGGACACTCCGCGGCCTCCGGCCTCGATGGAATCGTGGACCATGTTCAGGATATCCATATCTGAATCCATCTTGGGTCCGCCTGCGATGACCACAGGCACCATGCATCCTTCGACTACTTTGGAGAACGAATCAATGTCCCCGGTGTAGCTGACCTTCACTATGTCGGCTCCGAGTTCCGACATGACCCTGGCACTGTGAGCTATAGCCTTGGGATCGAACGAATCCTTGATCGTGGGCCCGCGGGGGTACGCCATGGCGATGAGGGGCATTCCCCACTCCATGCATTTGCTTGATACCTCACCGAGATCGCTGAGCATCCTCGGTTCCGTCTCCGCTCCAACGTTGACGTGGATGGATACGGCATCCGCACCGAGTTTCAATCCATCCTCCACCGTTGCGACGAGAACCTTGTTGTTGGAATTGACACCTATATCGGTGGATGCGGACATGTGAAGGATGAGTCCCACATCATGACCGCTCGTCCTATGCCCTTGGGGGATCATCCCCTTATGCATCAGCACAGCGGTGGCACCACCTTCCGCAACATCGTTGACGGTCTTCCTGAGATCTATGATCCCGGATACCGGACCTATGCTTATTCCGTGGTCCAAAGGTACGATGACCGCATTGCCGCTGTTCCTGTCTATGATCCTCTCGATTCTGATCTTCTTTCCGAACATGATATTACCGTGTCAAGTGCTAACACGGTACACTATATAATCATATCCATGATATGTTGCATCAATTGCATGTCATCGGTTGTCGTTAGGGTCTGTCCTTTGCAAAAAATTCGTACGAAAAAATTGCACATGAACATCACCCAGATATGTATGCAAACATCGTTGGCATAGTAGTAATGTCATGTCAACGGAAAGATATGGGTTGCTAGCTTGTATTATGTGCGAAATCCATCAATCGTTGTTAAAATGTAATGGCGCGGAGAGGGAGATTCGAACTCCCGGGGAGAAACTCCACCGGTTTTCAAGACCGGCGCCGTGGGCCAGGCTTAGCTATCTCCGCTTGGATGCTTGATATATCGTCATTATATAAAAGCGATAGGGTTGAGCTCATTTTTCGAAGAATTTGGTCACATCACCCAACGGATCAGTCGATAATCTGGCTCCAAGCCTGGAGGCGTATTTGGAACAGCGGTTGTCGAAGATGACCGCCATCCCTCTGTCGGTCTCCGTCCTTATCAGACGTCCGATGGCCTGCTGCATCTTCCTGAGGGCCGGTACCTCGGATGTGTAACGCCATCCGACACCCCTTCCGTACTTCTGATCGAACATGTCGGACATCGCCCTCGTCACGAGTGTCGGCGGAGGGTATGGGATACCGACGATTATCGCGAAGCACAGCTCCTCGCCGGGGAAATCGATGCCTTCCGCGATGGAACCTCCCATGACGGTGAAGAACACTCCGTTCCTCCCTTTCCTGAATTCGGTGAGGGCCTTCATCGTCAGTCTCTGCTGACCGGATTCCTCCCAATATACGCTCTTCTTGACATCCCTCTCGAGGAACGGACGCATCTTATGCATCATACCGTATGACGGGAAGAATACCAACGTGTTCTTCTCCACGTTGTTGCAGAGCTTAGCGATGTTCTTCTCCATCCTGGAGAATATCGACGGGTCCCTTTGCATCTCGTCGTATTTGGTCGTGACATTCCCGAGATAGATGACGGACCTGTTCTCCGGCGGGAACGGTGACGGGTATACCTTGGTGACAGTATCCGCAGGCAATCCCATGACCTTGACGTATTGCTCTATGGGTTGCAACGTACCGGACATGTGAACGACACCCTTGCATCTCCTGATGAACGATGTGACATCGTATGGGTCGATGCATGAGGCATGCAGCGATTCTCCTTCTTCACCGGTCATCACGGTCTTGATGTACTTGTCCTTGGGGGACATGATCCAATCCTTCATGGCCGTTCCGAGTTCGTAGATGTCGGATATCCTGTTCTCGCCCTTCTCCATGAGAGCTTCCGACCTGTCCTCACCGAGGGAGATCAACTGATCTATCGCTATCTCCAACTCGCCCCTGTTCAGTTCGAACTTCTTGCAGAGTCTGTTCTCGACCTCGTCGTGTGCGATCAGATTCTCCTTCGCAGTCATCGTGAGCTTCTCGTTCGCCAACGATCTGAGGATGACCTTCATCTCCTTGACGAATGGTCTCAATGTGACATCATCGAACAGATGGGGTTCGCCCTTCATCGTAGTGCACTCGTCGATCGCCGCCTCGATGAGCTTCATGTCCATGGTGTAACTCTCCTGCTGTCTGGCGGCATCCACTATGTTGTGCGCCTCATCGATTATCATGATGAGGTCGGAACCGTCGCTCTCGATGTTCCCGAGGAAGCCGTCCCTGATATCATCGGACAGGAAATGCACATAGGGTGCGACGATGACATCGATGTTCTTGAGGAGCAGTTTCTTGGTCTCGTAGGGACAGATGTTCCTCTCCTCGCAGAACCTGTCCAATTCGCTGGATGTCGGGAATGAGTTGTGACAGTAATCCTCCACTTCCCCCAATCTTCCCATTAGTCCTCTGAAGAACGGACATCCGCCGTTGCCGGCATTCGCCTTCTTCTTGTTGTCCTCGCATAAAGCCGACAATACGGACGGAGGGAGGTTCTCGTAATCCGCCCTCGTCCTGAGGTACGGGCAGGATCTGCCTCTTCCGGTGACCGTCATCCCGGTCACTTTCCTCAGTTTGGAGATCGCACGTAACTCCCTCATCACCTGGTCGCTCTGGGAGATCGTCCTTGTGAGATACACGATCCTCTTGTTGTTGCGGCAGGCATGGTCCACTGCGGATGCCAGGGATACGATGGTCTTTCCCGTTCCCGTACCGGATTCGAGGACTATGTGCTTGCCTTCGTCCAGGGCACGTGTGATGTCCTTCACGATCTGTACCTGTATCGGTCTCGGTACGTATGGGAAACAGGGGAGATCGGGATCCTCCTCATCTATGACCTTCGGTTCGATCTTCGGCTTGACATCCATGATCTCATCGATGTCCTGAGGGCCCTCATCACTGACCTTGCGTCTGCATCTCATGCAGGTATCCTTACCCGGCATGATCAAGCTACCACAATGAGGACAGAAGGCGGTCATGCGACTTCCAATATAGGCGTTCGATATAACGGTTCCGTCACCCTATTGTACGGATGACATGTCGTTATCGATCGCACCTCTGGCGGGTTCACAACCGTATTATATCGTGCCATCGTTAACACGGTACATGGAAGACGGACCCAGAGCCGATATCAGGACATTGATAGTCGATCCCGAGACATTCATCAAGGAGATAAGCGACGAGAAGGTAAGGCTCCTTCTTATGGAATTGGAGTTGTTGATGGAGGAATACGAGAGGGAGAATGCGATCATGTATCTCGCCAGCAACTATTCCAGCAACAAGCACCTCGCATTCTCTGCGCTCAGGGCCATGTACGACAACGATATACAGGCGTACATGGAGATAACGAAGGAGAAGCTCGAGGAAGAGATCAGATTGAGGAAGGAAGCGAAGAGAGCATCTCTCTGAACCTTCCTGTAAAAAGATCGGATGCGGTCCGCATATGAATGCGGACCAGACATCCTCATTTGCGTTTCTTACCCTTCTTACCACTCTTGGACATCTTCGCGAGTATCGCACCGATGATCGCGAGGATGACGGCACCTATTCCGATGACCGGAGCATTCTCCGTTACCGTTTTCGAGACATCATCGGTCTTTGCTGTATCCTCATCCTTCGTATCCGTATCGGATGAATCGTCATCCTTCGAGGTATCGTCATCGGGGACCGAATAGCCGGATATGACGTATCTTCCGGTGTTCCCGTCCTGATCCTTCACCTTGATATAGGTCACGCCTTCGAGACCTGCGATCGTGAACGTGCTTCCGGTGTATTCCGACAATACGTTGTTGTCCACATCATACGATGTCCACGTGACGGTGCCGGAGGCATCCGATGCGGTGAACGTCGTCCTGTCGGAATCGGGACTCACGGTGATCGTGTCCGTCAGTTTGTAGTTGTAATTCCAATCCTTCATGTAGGCATCGAGGTAGAACTGTGCGATCTCCTCGGACTGGAGATACAATCCGCATTCCCTGTTGTTCATGAACGCGTTCTCCGTCCAGTTGACCGATGATACCCAAACGGTATCGTCGATGATCACGCCCTTGTTATGCATCGTCTGATATCCCGATGCGGTCATACCTGCGGATTTGACGTTCGTCTCGGTGTTCAGCTTCTCGATGAGTTCGGTGTTGTCGGTCTTCGTGACCATGAACCTCGCATCCACGCCTCTATCGGAGGCGGAGATCATCGCGGAGAGCGGTGATGTGGTAGCGAATGTCTGGAATGACGAACCTATGTCCATCTGTTCGGTGTACACCCTCGTCTCGGCGTTGTCGATGAGGTGCATGAGTGCCTTGAACGTGTTGTCCGGCGACATGTAGATGCTCGTCCCGACGTTGCTGTAGATCGTGGATTCATAGGTGGAGGTGTTGACATATGACGTCACATCGGACATCGTGGGCAATGTCGTCGCTGTTGCACTCGGATATTTCTCGTCGAATGTGATGAAATCCTCGTCGAATCCCCAATCGCTGCTGAAGAAATCGTTCATCTGTGTAGCGAATCCCTCACCGTACACGATGGCACCCCATCCTCTGTTACCGTTGGTGCCGATGTTCCCATCCGTCCAGTTCTCGGACATGATGATGACCTCGTCACCGTCGATGATGGTGTACTTGTTGTGGACGTAACTGTACCTGTCGTACGACCCGCCACCGATGAACTTGATCTCCGCACCCGCATCGACCATGTTCTTGAGGAGACCGTCGTTGTGCTCGTAACCGAGCGGTTTGTTCTCGAGGATTATCTGTACCTCCACGCCCCTGTTCTCGAGGTCGGTCAACACCGTCGCGACATACGTACTGGTGAGCATGTAGATGGAGACCTTCACGCTCTCGGTGGCACCCATGAGGGCCTTGAGGATCGGCACTCCGTTGCATTCGGGGAATGTGAACGGTTCCACATCCGCCGATACCGTCTTCGTGTCCGCGAACGAGATCGCGGTGTAACCGTTACCGACGGCCGCCCAATCGAAGTAGGTGTCCGTGTCCGTGGGCTCCACTCTCCTGATGACATGTTCCGTGTAACCCAAATCTACTGGTATCCCCGTCCATCCGTATGATGCGGTGTAGTTGGCGTAACATACGGCATCGATCAATTTCCCTTCATCATCGTAGAGGTAGATGGCGTCGCCCGTATTCTTGAGCGACATGAATGAGGAATAGACGATCACCTCGCGTGCATCCGTATCTTCACAGAACCAATCTCCGTCGACGGTCTTCTTCACGACCGCCACGACATGACCCGGTCCCACGTTCACGGATCCGAACGTATACTCCCTTCCGCTGCTGTTCTTCAAGGTGTATCCACTGATATCTATGCTCTTCGAGCTGTAATTCTTCAGCGCCACACCGTCGGTTGCATCCATCGGGTCCAACTCGTATAGCAATATCCCGTCATTCACCGTTCCGGCAGCATCCGACACGTCGGATGTGCAGATCGGGAACGCGGATAGCACCATTACAGTGACCACTAGGATCGAGATAGCATCCCTGTATCTGACCATGTATCGGACATATATGTCCTAGATAAAATCGTTTGACATCACATCCGTTACATCATCCATCGACGTAGAACGTGTTCAGGACGTTCCTCCCCTTCTCGGTTATGACGTCCCTATTGCGTAACTTATCCTTCTCCACCCATCCGAGCTCTATCCACTTGGTCATGAAGTCGCGATGGTAGTTGACCGCGAAGGATTGTTTCTCGTTATCCTTCGACTGTCTCCCTTCTCTGATCCAGATCCCGGCATCGATGAGCTTCGGACCCATCTTCGAGCTCGATGTGCTGTTGCCCTCATCGATCTCATGTTCGAGTATCCTCAGGCCCCTGACGAGATGCTCGGGAGGCTTGTCGATGGTGTATATGGGGAGCGTCCTCGGTTCGAGCGTCTCGGATGTTAGGCCCACAGGCCTATCATCGACGTAGAACGCCTTCCTTATGGCCTCATCATTAGATATCGTATATCTCCTGTTCCCGACGGTGAATGGGATGACATCCTTGGACATCATAGAGGCTATGGTGGCCGCTGCGGCATATTCGGATGTGCCCGCGGAGATGTTGATGTATATGTCGCAGTCGCAGTTACTCTGTTCCGTCTCGATTATGCTCAGGACGGTACGGAGCATCACGGAGAAGTCGGATACTCTTTCATTATGCTCCACGATGGTCGCATCCGGCAATCCCTCCGAGATGGAATCACGGACACGGTCGTAGAACTCGCGGAATACGTTCGCCTTGGTCTCATCCAGACCATTCTTGACGTAATGGATCAGGTGCACCCTCGTAGCATCGTAATAGATCGCTGGATCGGTCACCTTGACGGTCTCGAACGTGATGCATCCGATGACGACCCTTTCCTTCTTTCCGCTTCCCATGGTATCGATATCGGAGTGGGTGTATTTCAATCATTACACTTATTACATATATTTCAATCAAGTGAAATATATACCCGTGGAGAGATATGAGAAATGCTCGAAAGGTTCGGATATACTCTTTGGGGCCTCCTAAACCCTTTCCCAAACCTCTTACGCCTACCTTGCAAACCGTTTCCGTCCTAGATATCTCTTACATCCTGTTTGTGTGTGAAAAACCTCTAAACCCTTTACCCAAACCTCTTAATTCTCGGGGTGAGTCAGTTGTTCAGAAGATCACGTAAGGAAAAGACATTGAGAACGAACGTACCGTCGGGAGGCATCCGCAGCCTCGAGGGAGATATAAGATTGAATGAGAGGGGCGGTAAGTTCAACGCCGATCTGAATATCGATGAATACGCCTGTACGATCAGATGCAGTGATTGGGAGATCGTACTCACTCACGGACAGGCCGGAGTGATATTCGAGATGCTCAGCCATATATACGGTGTCGAGAGTGTGGCACGGTTCGAGAAGAATCTCAAGAAGAAGGTGGAGGAATGAGATTCATCCACACATCCGACCTTCATCTGGGCAAGAGACTCTGTGGTAGATCGCTCATCGACGATCAGAGATACATTTTAGAGGAGATCGTGAGGATAGCGCAAGATGAGGATGCCGATGCAGTACTCGTCGCCGGCGATGTGTTCGACGACGGCAACAACATGACCTCGGAATCGATCAAGGTGTTCGACGACTTCATGACATCCCTGTCTGACATGGGGATCAAACTATTCGTCATCAGCGGCAACCACGATTCGATGGAGAGGCTCGGATACGGAAGCAGACTCTTCCAGAGCAAGGGCGTGTACATAGCCGGCGAGTTCGACGGTGAGGTACAGAATGTCGATCTCGGGGACGTGGCCATACACATGATCCCGTTCGTGAAACCCGCATTCATAAGGAGGACGTACGAATGTGATGCGACGTCGTACGACGAGGCCATGTCCAAGATATTGGAGCATGTCGACATGACCGAAGGGAAGAAGCATATCTTGATGACGCATCAGTTCGTCGTCAACGGTACGGAGGGCCCGGAGAGACGTGAGTCCGAGAGGTCCTACGTGGGCGGGACGGAGAGCGTCAACTCATCACTCTTCAAGGATTTTGATTATGTCGCATTGGGTCACATCCATTCACCGCAATCGATAGGCAGGGAGAACGTACGTTATTGCGGTACACCGTTGAAGTATTCCCTTTCGGAGAGGAACGACGTCAAGACCGTCACCGTGGTGGATGTGGACGATGACGTCACATTCCGCGAGGTCGAACTGAAGCCGAAGAGGGACCTCGTCCTGATGGAGGGGATGTTGAGCGACATCCTCGATATAGGCAGGTCCGGTAAGCACAGGGACGATTACGTCTACATCAGGCTCAGCGACCAGAATATGAACGACATGGCGAGATTGAACGAAGTCTTCGATAAGGTGATGGAGGTCGATTACGTCAGCGTCGATAACGGATCCGTCATGGTGTCCGGAGATTACTGTGAGACGGACATCGATCTCATGGAGGAGTTCGAATCATTCTTCAGGAAGAAGGTCGGGGAGGACATGAACGATAATCAGAAGAGGATCGTCAGGGAGCTCTTCGAGAAGTGCGGGGTGGTATTCTGAGGCCACACGTACTGACGATGACGGCCTTCGGCCCGTATGCCGATGAACAGGTGGTGGACTTCGACAAGCTCGGAGGGAAGGGATTGTTCCTCATCACCGGTGATACGGGTGCTGGGAAGACCACGATATTCGATGCCATCACGTACGCATTGTACGGGAGGATGAGCGGTGACCGCGACGATGGCTATGTGAAGAGTCATTTCGCGGATCCGAAGACGATAGCATCCGTCAGACTCACATTCGAACATAACGGGAAGGAATATGTCGTATCCCGCAGACCGGAGCAATTCGTTCTCAAGACGAGAGGGGAAGGTTTCACCAAGAAACCCGCGGAAGCGGAGTTGGATGGTGACATCCCGAGACCGTTGACCAAGATCAAGGAGGTCGACAGGGAGATCGAGAGCATCCTCGGAATAGAGTATGAACAGTGGAGACAGATAGTCATGCTGGCTCAGGGTGATTTCGTTAAGTTGCTGACGGAGAGCACGATCGAACGTACCAAGACATTCCGTATGCTGTTCTCGACGGATTCCATCAGCAATTTCCAGGAATCGCTGAAGGCCGAGAGCAACAGGTTCGAGGATGAGTACAAGCTCGTCGAGTCCCGTATCGGTGAGAAGATACATGCCATCGAGATACCGGACGACAGCGATCTGAAGGCTAGATTCGATGCGATCGACGGGATATCGTTCATCGATGAGTACATCGCCATATGCAAGGAACAGTGTGACAGGGACAACGGTTCGATCAAAGGACTCGAAGAAGAGCTGAATCTGTTGGATGGTAAGAGGACATCCCTGATCGAGGAGAAGACCAGGGCCGAACAGATCAACATGAGGATCGATGAGTACGGAAGGAACGTCGCACGTAGGAAGGAGCTCGAAGCATCGAAGGAGGAGATGGAGTCCCTCAGACACGAGTTCGAGATGATCGACGATGTCTCCAAGAATTTCAAGACATTGTTCAACGATGTATCGTCCACCGATTCATCACTGGTCGCGGCGAAGGGATCGAGGGATGATGCCAACGGGAGACTGACGGTGGCGAAGACCAAGGTCGAGGATGCGAGGGTCAAGAAGGATATCGCAGATTCCAAGGTGCCAGAACTCGAAGAGAAGCGTGAACGTCTGACCCTACTCAAGAACAGTGAACAGACGTACAGGGACATCGAGGGACTGAAGGATACTCTGAAAGCATCCAATGACAAGAAGTTGGGGATCGATGGGAAACTGGAGGATGTGAATCGGAAATTGGAAGATCTCAACCAGAGGACCAAGGAATATCGTGAGTATCTCGCCAGTACCGAAGGTGTGGACGGGGAACTCGAGAAATGCAGGTCGGAGATGAGATCCATCAATGAGGACAGGACATTACACGATGTCAAGAGGTCCATTGCCGATCACAGGAAGGTCGATAAACATCTGAACGACCTGAATGAGAGGTTATCGGCCACGGTGTTGGAATTGAACGATGCAATCAGCGAGAAGGCTAAGATCGAGATCAGATACAATCTCGCACAGGCAGGCATCATCGCATCAAAACTCAAAGAGGGGGACCCGTGCCCGGTATGCGGATCCACGCATCACATCAGATTGGCGGAACTGCAGGAGGATTCGCCGAGGAAGGAGGATGTCGACTCCATAGACAAGAAGGTATCGGATCTGAAGATCACCAAAGCAGGGATCGAGAAGGATATCGAGAACTGCAAGCTCAAAGTGGGCGAATTGTGGGCAGTTATCGTGGATGCCTTGGGCAGGAAGGATGTCATCGTGAACGACATCGACAAGGCCGAATGCAAGTTGAAGGAGTTGTCGGTTCAGGTCGGTTCAAGGATGGATGAACTGTCGGCGATGGAGTCGGATCTGTCATCGAAGGCAGATAGGAGATTGACTATCAACAAGGAGTTCAAGGACAGGATCGATCCAGATAGGAACAAATTGGAACCCGAAAGGGACAACCTCCTGAAGGAACAGGCCGAGGCTTCCAAGGACATACAGACCATCACCGGTAAGATGGAGGCCATGGGCAAGGATCTTGAATTCGGTTCATTGACGGAACTCCATTCCGAGATCGATGCCATGCAGAAAGTCGTCGATGATATAGGCAAAGAGATACAGGGTGCGGAAGAAGGACTCAGGGCGGCCGAACAGGAGCACGTCCTCGCCACCGAAGCCGTTCAGAATGCCGAGAATGTGGTGAACGAATGCTCGAAAGCATCGGAGGTCGCCAGAACCCAACTGTCCGAGGCACTCTCATCGAGAGGCATGACAGAGGAGGCATGCAGGGATCTCCTTTCCAAGGAATCCCAGTCCGGTGATATGAGATCGAGATATGACACATATGTCTCGGACATCAAAGTGGCCGATAATAACATCGAGAATCTGAAGGATGTCGAAGGGAAGGAGAGGATCGACATCACATCCTTGACGGAGAGTATAGTCGAGATCGATGGCAAGACGACATCGATGAAGGATGCCTCGAAGAGCATCGAGTTGAGGTCCGTGAAGAATAACGGTCTGATGAAGGACCTCGTCACATGCAAGTCGGAGATGGAACGTCTCGACAGCGAATGCAAGGATGTCAGGGAACTCAGCAGGGTGGTCCTGGGAGAGGTCGGTAGCAAGCAGACGTTCGAGGCATACGTACAGTCGCTCTACTTCAAGAGGGTCCTCGCGTTCGCCAACAAGAGGCTCGGCATAATGTCCGGCAACAGATATCAGATGAGCGTACGCGATGTCTCGGACGGTAACAAGAAGGTCGGACTCGACATCGATATCGCTGATCGTCTGACGGGTGAGAACAGGCCCGCCACAACTTTATCGGGAGGGGAATCGTTCAAGGCCGCACTTTCGTTGGCCCTCGGACTCTCGGATGCCGTACAGCACATGAATGGCGGCGTGAGGATAGATACGCTTTTCGTCGACGAAGGATTCGGTACATTGGATGCGAAATCATTGGAGCAGGCGATGGATGTCCTCCATCAGCTCTCCGATGGCAATACACTGATCGGTATAATCTCCCACGTCGCAGCGTTGAAGAACGAGATCGATAGGAAGATAGTCGTCACCAATTCGGATCCCGATAGGAAAGGAAGCACGGTCTCGATGGAACTGTGAGGTCATCGGCATCCCGCATCCTTGGCGGATGCGTATGCTCTCCATACAAGGATGAGGGATGTCATCATCAGCAGTGCGAACATCAAGTATGCCCATGAATAGCTTCCGGATGTGTCGAATATCAGGCCGGGGAGGAACGATCCCGCCATTATACCGAACTGGTATCCCATCTGCAGTCTCTTGAGGTTGACCGAATAGTCATCCATCGTTGTGAAATCGGCAGTCCAATTCGGGTATCCGAGGGATATGATCGGATATCCGATACCCATCAATGCGAGGGATGCGAACATCAGCCAATTCTCGGTGACGGTCGAGATCATGAAGCTACCCAAGAGTCCGATCACGATGAACGAACCGAACAGCAACGTGGAGAACAATGTCCCTTTCTTATCCACGGCCTCACCGAACATCAGTTTGCTGACCAATAGTATGATCCCGAACAGGGATATGCCCAATGCGACGGTCATATCGTCAAGACCCGATGTGGTGAAGTTCAGAGCGAAGTGGGATGTGGCCGGGAAACCGCACACCCCGCCGAAGGTGGCGGCGACCATCAGCATGATGATGGCCTTATGAGAGAGGTGGAATCTCCTTTCCCTCTTCTCGTTGGAGGCGGTCGCCTTACCGCCCAGCGGTTCCATGCCCATGTCCGACGGATCGTTCTTGATGAACAACAATATCAATATGGCCGTGACCGCCATGAATATCGCTTCGACCGTGAAGGATACGCCGAGGCCAATGTTGTCGATGATCATCTCCAACACGGGGGAGCCTATGGCTATGGAGAATCCGGAACCGGAGGAGCATATCGACAATGCCAATGCACGGTTCTTCGTGAACCACCTCCTCATGAGGATGGATGCGGGTAGCATGAATCCGAGACCGTAGGTCACGCCTCCGAACAGCGAACCGATGTAGTAGATGTATTCGACACCGTCCGCCACGGCGTAGATGATGAACGCTATGCATCCGGATGCGACGGCGATGAACATCCCGTTGCGCAGACCCAGTCTTCTATAATATCTGTCGGCGAAGCAGGTCGATACGAACGCCATGACACTGCACACGGTGATGATGCCCGAGGTCTCGGCACCGGACATCCCGTAGTCCCTGTGCAACGCGTTTATGCCTATCGACATACCCGTGCTGACCAATGAGGCGCCGAAGATCATCATCATGCAGACGGCCACGATAAGCCATCCGTAATGTATCCTGCTCCTCATGTACGGTCATCGGCAATCGAGTATTTACCATCATTTCATTACCACGTCGCCTATGCGACCCCCTAGGCAATGTTATAAATGCATTATCCGTTCCGCCCTTTCATGAAAGCATTGGAAGAGTACGTGACGACCATTCCGGACTTCCCGAAGAAAGGGATAATGTTCCGTGACGTCACGACCATACTCAGTGATAAGGATGGATTCAAGTTGGCGATAGACAGCCTCATCGAGGCGTTGAAAGGTGTCGATTTCGATCTCATCATCGGTTCGGAATCCCGCGGATTCGTCTTCGGTGCACCGGTCGCATACGCTATGAACAAAGGTTTCATCCTCGTCAGGAAGAAAGGTAAACTTCCGAGAGAGGTCATCTCCGAGGACTACGACCTCGAGTATGGTACAGCGACTCTGGAGATGCATGTCGACTCGATAAAGAAGGGTCAGAAGGTCGTCATCATCGACGATCTCGTCGCGACGGGCGGTACGACCGAGGCCGTCATCAGACTCGTGGAGAGGGAAGGCGGAGAGGTCGTGAAGATCGGCTTCGTCATGGAGCTCGAGGGTCTGAATGGAAGGGAGAAACTCAAGGATTACGATGTGTTCTCCATCATAAAATATCCCGGTATCTGAGTGGGATGACGGGTCGTACGACCCGATCATTCCCTTGTCATTGCGGGGCGTAACTTCTTACTGGTCTTCTTACGGTTGATGACGTAACTTATCAGATCGTTACCCGTGAGCTCTACGCTCGACGGTCCGGAGCGTACGAAGAACGTCTCCGTCTTCTCCTTCGTGTTCTTGAGGAACGCGGGTGTCGACGTCGGAGTACAGTCGAACCTCATGACTATCCTCTCCTTGCCGTCATCCCTCATGCCGTAGTCCACCTGTTCGAACTTTATGAACGGGATGAATTCGTTACCGATCTGTGCCGCGATTATGTTGGTGATGTGTAGGTTCATCTTGTCACGGGACTCGAACCTCTCTATGTCGATACCCCTGATGTTACCGTTGTCCTCCACACCGACCAGCAACGTTCCGCCGTCGGTGTTCAGGAACGCCGTGACCGTCTTCAGCACCGCCTTCTCCATCCTCTTGTCCGGTTCTCCCGTCTGTAGGTTGGTCATCAGCGTGGATTTGAATTCCAATGTGGCCGATTCGCCCTTGTCGATGATGTCCTTGGTCTCCTGGGCCTCGTCGATCGAGATGCCCATGAGCGTGGAGTTGTTGGTGAGGAATCTGTCGACGGTACTCGTCATGAGCTTGTTCTTGCTGTCCAATAGATACAGGATGGCTATGAAGGCACAACCGAGTGCGACCCATATCGCGTCATCCATGAGTGCGTAGATGTCCTTCTTTATCAGATCCACGTTCACATAGTTCACGTAATGGACGACCATCATCCATATCATGAACGTGGCGAGACCGAACGTCAGGGCTTCGATGGCTATTATCACGGATTTCTCGTTGACCGCTCCCGGCCTCTTACCAAGTGAGATGTATGCGGTTATCAGACCGATCAATGACAGCACGACACCTGCAAGGAATGAGCATAGGTGGGTGAGTGCGATCGAGTTCGGGACCATGGATGCGATAAGCGACACGACCATAGTCACTATGACTATGAATATCAGCATCGGAGGTACGTGGATGAAATCCTTGTCGTAGAACAACATCATCACGGTAATCACGAGCGTCGGGACCGCGATCACGACATCGCCCACCTGTCCCACATACGAACCTATCACGATGATGGCGGCGGATATGATGGCGAACAGCGCATACCATACCCTGGTTATCTTCGGGGTCCTCTTCAGCTTCAGTGTCTCCTTTGCTGCGGATAGGGTGTCCGGTATCGTCTTCGTAGAAGGTCCCTCAACATTCATTGTATCACCCAACATCATCGTTCGTATAAATTGAATGTCATTGTCCGTTCTCTTCCAGGAAGGCCTTCATGTTCTCCATGTACAGGGTCGGCTGGTCCTTGCCTATCACATGACCGGCATAGGGTATCACGGAAAGTCTGGAGCCTTTCACCATCTTCACGTATTCGTTGATGGTATCGATGGTGACCTCGTCGCTGTCCCCGCACATGAACAGCACGGGAACATCTATCTTGCTCAGTTCCGGTATGAGATCGAAATCCTTCATCGTACCTTCGCAGGCGAGGTCGTTGGGACCCCACATGGAGAGGAAGACATCGTTCTGGACGGATTGTCCCGCGGATACTGCAATTTCTCTATTAATCTCGCGTGCGAACAGGAATCTCGAATAATATTCGGACATCACATGTTGATAGTTCTCTATGGTGCCTTCGCCGCGCATGAATGCATCCATCTCTTGACGGTATTCCTCGGGTAACGACTCCATGTTCTTCATCTGGTCGGACGTCCATCTCTCGGAGGATATGAACGGGGACGGGATGATCATCGATTGTATCTTCCCGCAACCGTATCTCACGGCATAGCCCACGGCCAATCCCGCACCCCATGATGCGCCGATCAATATGACCTTCTCGAAACCCATGCCTTCGATGAACTCGTTCAGTTCTGCGAAATAATCCTCTTGGTTCCAGGAGGATAGATTTTCGATCGCATCGGATCTGCCGCACCCCATCTGGTCGTATGTGTAGATCGGGTGTCTCAGATGCATCTTCCTTCCCCTGGTGGTACCGGCACCGTCGCCCGGACCTCCGTGCAGGAATATCACAGGTATGCCGTCCAAGTGCGTGTTGTACGCATAGTAAGCGATGGTACCCCTGGATGTCTTGAAGGGTTGTGCATCGTTGTCGTCGTTGTCGGACACCATATCCCAGACCTGTCCGTCTATCCATTCGGATATCTCGGACCTCAGTCCGTCGAAGGACAGTGCCCTTCCCTTCTCCACATATTCGCACACGCCCCAATACGTCCTGTCGGTCTTGAGGGATACGGTATAGGTGAGTCTCTTGTTCATCCTGATGGTGCATAGGAATCCGTTCGCATATGCGGTGTATCTCGCTCTTCCGAGGGACCCTCCGTCCCTCCTCATGAGGAACATGCCCGTATCCGCTTCGATGTAGAATGTGTCGGGGAATTGCATCGTATCATCACATCCGATACGATATCGATTGGATATAGTTTACACATGCATCCGACGGTAACGTTTTTAGCATCAGCCCACTGTCGAAGGGGTATGATGAACGTCGTCTATCGCTACGGGAGCACATACTACATCAACATGACCAACAGGTGTCCGTGCAGATGTGTGTTCTGCGTGAGGGATTCCACGCCCGGTCTCGGCAGTGCGGACAGTCTCTGGTTGGAACGCGAACCCACCGTGGACGAGATAATCGATGAACTGCGCAAGTTGGATCTCTCCAGGACGGAGCAGATCGTGTTCTGCGGATACGGGGAGCCCACGATGCGTTTCGATGATCTGAAGGGATGCGCACGCAGGATCAAGGACGAGTTCCATAAATCGGTGAGATTGGATACGAACGGACTGGGCAATCTGATCAACGGCAGGGACATCGTGCCGGAGATGGTCGGATTGATAGATGCCGTATCCATCAGTCTGAACGCATCGGATGCGCAGGAGTACCTCGACGTGACGAGACCGTCCTTCGGACCCGGTTCATACGAGGCGATGTTGGAGTTCACTAAAGAATGCATACGATCCATACCGCGCGTGACGATGTCCGTGGTGGGCGGTTCCATAAGCCCGGAGTCCGAGCGCATATGTGCGGGTATAGCCGCCGATATGGGAGCATCATTCAGGGTCAGATGAACCGTTCACGGTAGTCTATTAATAAAACGGTCATGATTTGTCGGGTGATACGATGTCCTCGAAGACTCTGACCACGATAGTCCTGGCCGTCATCATATGTATCTCGGCAGGCGCTATAGGGACCATTATAGCGAACAATGGCGGTAGCAGTACGGAAGGTACCACCTACTCGATAACATACGAGCTGAACGGCGGTACAATGAATCCGGATCTGCCCTCGCCGACCGAATACGTCTCCGGACAGGTGACCGATCTTGGCTGTCCGACGAATGAGAACGAGGACCTGATCTTCTTCGGTTGGTACACGGACAAGGAATGTACGCAGAACCTTCTGTACATCCCGTCGACCATGAGTGGTGACCTCAAACTGTACGCATTGTGGGACACGGTCCAGGGACACGGATTCAAGATGAACACATCCTCTCTGACGAAGCAGGTGATCTTCGGTAATCTTGTGCAGCAGTACGAGACCTACGGTACGTACACGATGATCTATCTCAGCGAGGTCGAGAATGATGATTATCTGTATCGCGAGATCAGAGAGACGATATCGGCATCCGGAGAGAGCAGTACCACCAACACCGTCAAATGGGCATCCGAGAACGATGACCAGGAAAAATACGTTACATCCGATCCGGAACAGATCACGTTGGACATCGACGGTTGGAACGTGGTCACTCAATGCTATACGCTCACTTTGCAGGGAGACGGTACGGCGACCCATGTGGAGAAGCAGTACTACATTTACGATTGGCTCCTCGTCATGGTCGATTCCACATATTCGACTACCTACGCATCGGTCTCGAGCACGTATGTCATCGACAGCATAGTGTCCGAGGAGACCAGCGAGCAGTATACGATCGATGTGTATGCCGGAGAGGGCATAACGGTCACAGGTGCCGGTACATACGATATCGGAACGACCGTGGATCTCACTGCCACAGGTACCGACTTCCTCGGATGGTATGACGAGGCGGGCAACCTCCTGACGACGGACAGGACATATCAGGTGAAGAAGGTCCTCACGGATCAGTCGTTCTACGCATACAACTCGAAATCATATGATACGACGAGTGAGTGCGGAGATACGTTCACGAAGACCAAGCAGGATGCGGAGAGCGTGACATGGACACTTCGCGACTCATCGAAGAACATAGTCGACGAGTCCAACGATCCGCAGTACACATATGTGTTCGATGGAGTGGGTCTCTACACACTGACATGTTCGGGCGTCAAGGACGGATCATCCTTCGGAGAGGTCCTGGTGATCCTCGCAGATGGTGTCGAGGAGAGGACATACGACTGGTCGTACGGCGGTAAGGATTACACCATGACCCTTGAGATAAGATACTCTGACTACTACGCATACCTCACCAATGACATAACGAGGAGCCAGGGGACATCCGATCACGATCTTGAGTTCGTGACATCCGACGATAAGTATGTGGTACAGGTCGCAGAGTACATGGCGGATCTGACCGCAGGGCTCAGTAAGGCCGATGCAGTCAATGTCCTCCTGAGGTTCACACAGACGATCCCGTATGTCACCGATGCCGAATCGAACGGTCAGGACGAGTATTGGAAGTTCCCGTTGGAGACGCTGTATGATTACGGCGGCGACTGCGAGGACACATCGATCCTCTTCTGTGCCATCGGAAAGGCCATGGGATACGATACCGCGCTGATGATCTTCAACGGACATGCGACAGGTGCCGTCAGCATCACCGATATGGGATACAGCTCGTCGGACGTGAAGGTGAAGACGGAGAGGGTCGGTTCGGGCTTCTTCTCCAGGACGATCTCGTACTATGTCATCGACAACGATGACATGTCCACATACATCTATGTGCAGAAGGGTGCGTCGGGCGCATCCTCGTCCTACTACCTCTACTGCGAGACAACGGTCATAGACGACGGAAAGGGTAACGAGTTCACCGTGGGAGACGTTCCGTCGTACACGGGCAGGGCGAACAGCGACCTGTACAGTTACGTCAACGCCGTCAAGGTCATCCCGTGCTGATGATCGGGGCATCTCCGCCCTCTCCGGGCGGACACCCCGATCATAAACCACTTGACACATTTTATATCGCACATCACAATCACAGCATCATGGTGAAATCAGTCAACGCTGCACACATCCTCGTCAACAAAGAGGATGATGCGAGGAAGATCATGGACCGTCTCGAGAAGGGAGAGGATTTCGAGGCTCTTGCCAAGAGGTTCTCCAAATGCCCCTCCGGAAAGAAGGGCGGGAATCTCGGATGGTTCGGTAAGGGCGACATGGTGAAGGAGTTCGACGAGGCATGCTTCAATGGTAAGAAGGGCGATGTCATCGGACCCGTGAAGACCGAGTTCGGTTACCACGTCATCCTGATAAAGGACCAGAAGTGAACCGACGATCCGATGGTGCCCGCATATACCATCGGTCGAAACATCTTCCATTTTCTGAATCCATGGGACTCGGCGTCACATCATATCCATGGTCCCGATCCCATAGGTAAGCGGTTAATATTCGTGCGCCCATCACCACTCAAGTGATAGGATGGCAAAGGAGAAGGCCAAATCCAAAGGTAAGGAGCTCGAAGAGAAGATCCTGAGGAAACCCAAGACGATCGGAGAGATCAGTCCTGATTTCCTGAACGAATCGATGGAGTTCTGTGAAGGTTACAAGAAGTTCCTCATGAACAAGACCGAGAGGGAGGTGGTGGATTACACGATACCCCTCCTCGAGGAGAACGGATACAAGGAATTCGTCCCCGGAAGGAAGTACAAGAGCGGTTCCAAGATCTATTTCAACAACCGCGGCAAGAACCTGATCATGGTCACCGTCGGTAAGAAGGATGTATCCGAAGGTGTGAGGATCGGAGCGAGTCACATCGACAGTCCCAGACTTGATTTCAAACCTGTGCCGCTGTTCGAGGATTCCGATCTCGCATACATCAAGACACACTACTACGGCGGTATCAAGAAGTACCAATGGTCCGCGATCCCGCTCGCACTCCACGGTGTGGTCGTACTCAAGGACGGTAAGAAGATCAAGATCGCGATCGGAGAGGAATCCGACGACATCACATTCTGTGTGACCGACCTCCTTCCGCACCTCGCCAGGGATCAGATGAAGAAGACTGCATCGGAGGTCATCACGGGTGAGCAGCTCAACATACTCATCGGCAGTTGGCCCTTCAACGATGATGAAGCGTCGCAGAAGGTGAAGCTGAACATCGCCAACACGATCTTCGAGAGATACGGTATCGATGAATCCGATTTCCTCTCGGCAGAGCTCTGTGCGGTACCCGCATTCAAGCCCAAGGACGTAGGATTCGACAGATCCATGATCGGTGCGTACGGTCAGGATGACAGCGTATGCGCATATGCGAACATCATGGCCGAGATCGACACCAAGGATCCTGACTATACGACGGTCACCGTCCTCGCCGACAAGGAGGAGACGGGTTCGGATGGACCGACGGGACTCAGTTCGATGTTCCTGATCGACTTCATAGAGGAGTTCGCCTCCGCATACGGTGCGGAGCTGAGACATGTCCTTGCGAAATCCATGTGCATCTCGTCCGATGTCAACTCGGCATACGATCCCGCATTCGGTGAGAACTACGAGAGGATGAACTGCTCGTACCTCAACCGCGGACCCTCGATATCCAAGTACGGGGGTGCCGGCGGAAAATACTCCACCAACGATGCATCCGCCGAGATGATGGCATTCATCCGCAAGACGATGGATGAGAACGGTATCGTGTGGCAGGTCGGTGAGCTCGGTAAGATCGATAACGGCGGTGGAGGTACCGTTGCGATGTACATCTCGTCGCACAATGTGGACACCGTCGATTTCGGTGTCCCGGTGCTCTCGATGCACTCGCCCTTCGAGGTCACATCGAAGGCCGACATCTACATGCTGTACAAGGCGATGAAGGCATTCTATCTCGCCAAGGACAGCAAATACTGAGGGAATTCGGGTGGGCGATGCCCACCCGATCATCCCCGGTGACCGTATTTTCCTGTAACATTTCCGATCTTTATCCTCATGACGGCGGTCCTGTCGAGCATTGCATCGGGAATCTCCTTCCCGGAGAGATGAGGGGTGTACTTGCGGACGATGGCGGCCAACGCGTCGTGTTTCTCTGTGGTATCCGACACGATCTCAGCATCACCGCGTACTATCACACTGGAATATGCCGTATTCGTGTTGCACGGTCTGTCATCCCGATCCAGGACGAGACCGTCCATCCGATATACCGTGAGACATACGCGCGGATCGGCTCCGATGTTGTCGAGCTTCTGACCTACGGGTTTACAGTGGACGTAGATCGCATCGTTCCAGAGCACGAAATGTATCGGGATGCCGTACGGTGTACCGTCCGGATCGATTGTGGAGAGGACTCCGACCGGGGCTTTCGCAAGAAGGTCGTCGACCTCATCCTTCGAGAGTTGGTGAGTCATCATCTTCTGTTGCATGATATCCGTTCCATCACACCATGGTGATGCATGTGCATATCCTCTGCGGACATAAATCCGTAGTCATCATCCGTATCATCTGACTTATCGTCAGTCGTGGGTTATTTATCATACATGCGTATTGTGAGACTAGAGGCGAAGAGATGACCTTCAAGATGGCCGTACCAAACAAAGGAAGGCTTCACGACAGGACCATTGAACTGCTCCTCAAATCGGGACTCGATCTCGGAGAGGACTGGGGAAGGAAGCTGTATGTGACAGCCAAGAATCAGGACATAGAGATATTGTTCGTCCGTGCACAGGATATCCCGAGATTCGTAGGGATCGGTGCAGTGGACCTCGGTATCACCGGACGTGACCAGATAGTGGATTCTGGTCTCATGCTCAAGGAGGTTCTGGAACTGGAGTTCGGACATTGCCGCCTCTCCGTAGCCGTACCGGAACAATCCAACATCAGGACGGTGGACGATATCAAGGACGGATGCCGTGTGGCGACCTCGTTCCCCAACGTGACGAAGAGGTTCTTCGATTCCAAAGGGAAGAAGGTGGAGATCGTCAACGTGACCGGTGCGGCGGAGATCATGCCGTACATCGGTGTATCCGACATAATCGTGGACCTCGTCTCCAGCGGAGCGACCCTCAAGACCAACAGGCTCGTGGAGATCGAGACATTGGTCAAGTCGCAGGCCGTGATGGTGACATCCGACAAGGCGATGGAGGTCAACGGTACGAAGATCATGGATATCGTGAACTCCGTCAAGAGCGTCATCGATGCGGAGAACAAGAAGTATCTGATGGCGGACGTACCCGTATCCAAACTGCCGGAGATCGACAGACTCTTCCCCGGTGTCGCAGGACCCACGGTCATGAACATCAGCGGAAGGTCCGATATGGTCGCGATCCACGTCGTCATCGACAGCAAATCGGTGTTCGATTCCGTCAACGAGTTGCAGAAACTCGGTGCCAAGGGGATACTCACACTCCCCATCGAAAGGTTGGTGCAGTGATGTTCACAAGGGATGTCATGAGGAGCACGACCAGAGGGTTCGAGAGATACTACAATCCTGTCGTCGGAGATGCGATCAGGTTGGATACGAACACGAACGTCCTCGGCAGCAATCCTGCCGCATACGAGTTCCTGAAGCATCCCATCGAGAACCTCGACGGATATCCGAACACATACTCCGACAATCTCAGGGATGCCCTGGCAGGACTGTACGGATTGGAGAGGGAGAACTTCGTCGCAGGCAACGGGTCGGACGAGATGCTCGATCTGATATTCAAGACGTTCACGGAGTGGGGGGACACATCCACCATACCGGTGCCTTCCTACACATTGTACGATTACTTCATATCGGTGAACGGAGGGAAGACATGCTTCGTCGATCTGACGGAGGATTTCCAGTTGGACGTGGATGCGATGCTGAAGCCGAAGGCCAAGATAATGCTCGTTCCCTCACCGAACAATCCCACAGGCAACTCATTCAGGCCCAAGGATCTCGAGGAGATCCTGACCAACTTCGATGGTATCATGGTCGTGGATGAGGCTTATGCAGAATATGCCGACGATTCGATGGTCAAGAGGGTCAACGAGTTCGACAATCTGATCGTACTGAGGACATTCTCCAAGGCCTATGCCATGGCAGCATTGAGAGTGGGATACGCGGTATCGAATCTCAACGTCGCCGGTATGATGAACGATGTGAAGATCCCGTACTCATTGGACAAGATAAGCGAGTTGGCTGCCACCGCGGCGGTCAAGGATCAGAGCTTCATCCAGAAGAGCGTATCGATGGTCAGGGAGCAGAGGCCGTTGCTCATAGAGGGATTGAGGAAGCTCGGGTTCGAGCCGTATCCGTCGGATTCCAACTTCGTCCTTGCGAAGGCACCCATTGACCACAAGGTCCTCGTGGACGGACTGAAGGAGAAAGGCGTACTGATACGCGACTTCGGTTCCAAGAGGAGGACGGAGAACTGCGTCAGGATGACCGTCGGTACCAAAGAGCTCAATGACATGCTGTTGGAGAAGATGGCCGAGGTGATTGACGGATGTTGAACATAGCCATCGCTGATTACGGCGTTGGCAACCTCCATTCGCTCAGGAGGGCGTTGGAGAGATGCGGTGCCAATGTCGAGGTGACATCCGATATGAAGAGGGTCGCCGAGGCGGACTGCATCGCATTCCCCGGTGTGGGAGCATTCGACAAGGTCATGGAGAGCGTCCTTCCTGAGAAGGACGACATATTGGACAGGCTCAGGTCGGGCGTACCGTGCCTGGGCATCTGCATCGGCATGCAGATACTGATGGACGGATCCGATGAGGGAAGGTTACCTGGATTGGGATTCATAGGCGGAAGGGTCGAGAGGCTCAAGGCCAGACAAATCCCCCAGATGGGTTGGAACTCCGTCATATCGGACGATCCGATGTTCGAAGGCATCGATAACAGATTCTTCTATTTCACGCACTCATATTACGGTAATCCCACCGAGAAGGATGCGATCAAGGGATACTGCGAGTACGAAGGTACGGAATATCCCATATTCTTTAGGAAGGGGAACTTCGTCGGTTCGCAGTTCCACCCCGAGAAGAGCAGTACATCCGGCATGAGGTTCCTGAGGAACTTCATCGGGTTCGCGGAGGAGTCCTTATGATGGTGATACCTGCGATCGATATGCTGGATCATAAGGTGGTACAGCTCGTCGGCGGTGTCCCGGGAAGTCAGAAGGTCGTCATAGACGATCCCCTCATGGTCGCGAGGTCATGGTTGGAGAAGGGCGCGAAGTATCTGCACCTGGTGGATCTCGATGCCGCCTTCGGCAAGGAGGACAACATACCTGTGATCAAGAGGATCATAGCCGAGTCCGACGTACCCGTGGAGGTTGGAGGAGGCATAAGGGATGAGGCCACGATAAAGGAGCTCATCGATGCCGGTGTCGACAGGGTCATCATAGGTACCAAAGGCATCAAGGAACCGGATTGGCTGGCCGAGATGGCCAACAGATATCCGGGGAAGATAGTGTTGTCCCTGGATACGAAGGGCGGGAAGATAACTGTCAAGGGATGGCAGGATGTGGCATCGATATCCTTGGACGAGATGTTCGACAGGATCAGGGACCTCCCGCTCGCGGGCGTCCTCAACACCAATATAGATGTGGAAGGTCAGGGGAAAGGTATCGACCGCGAACAGGCTTCCGATTTCATCAGGAGATGCCCTCATGATGTGATCGCATCCGGCGGTGTGACATCCTTGGATGACGCGAAGATACTGGACGGTTGCGGTGCACCTGCGGCCGTGGTCGGTATCGCCATCTACACGGGACTTCTGGAGCCTTGGGAGTGGGACACCCCTTGGATAGCCAAGGCATAATCGCTGTTAAGTCATATTTATGTATCAATTCGACGATGCGGATGACCATGAAGATGCCCTGTGAGTTGATTGTCTCAGAGATCCTGCCTACGGCAAGGGGGGAGTTGGCGAGACAGTTGGTCACCAGGCACGGTCTTACACAGGCCAAGGTCGCGAAGATGTTCGGTGTGACGAGTGCGGCCGTATCCCAGTACATAAAGGGACTGAGGGGCGGTAACACATACATCGCGAACAGCATCTATCGTACCATGTTCTATGACAGGATAACGGCATGTGCGGATCTGATGATCGATGGTGCGGATTTCGCCGATGTACTATGCGATATCTGCTGTTTCGTGAAGAAGATCGGCATGGTGGACGAGATCTATGCGATGCAGGGTGCGAAGGAGGATCTTAACAAGTGCCTCGAATGCCCCCGTGACAACTTCAATCCATGAACATCTTCAGGACCGCTTCCCCGTCGGGAGTTATCCTCATCATCCTTTTGGATGTCCTTTCCGCCCAGCCGTTGTGTATCCATTTGTCGACGAAGTTACGTTGATAGTTCATCAGCGTGTTCTGATCGGGTTTCCTGGAGTTGGCGTATACGCATTTGATCAGCCCCAGTTTGGAGAGTTCGGGTATGATCGCGGCCGCACTGATGGGTTCCTTGTTCATGAGACGTCTCTTCAGTACCCACAGGCCCTTGATCTGGTTCTGATCCGGTTTCTTCATGGTGAACGTGGAGATGAGTGTGGGTTCCTTCACCGATAGTGACAGTCCGACGGGGCGCCCTTCGTTGAAATACACTTCCCTTATCATGTCCGGAGGTACGGTGTACCTCTCGGTGGATACGTTGAACGGCATCACGCCCTCATGCATCATGGATGCCATCAACGATGCCGCGGAGTACTCGGATGTCCCTGCGGATACGTTGACGTAGATGTCGGGCATGATCTCCGCCCTATCGTTCTCCTCTTCGATGATCCTGGAGACGACATTCATCATCTTCGCGAAGTCGTACACTTCGGCGTTATGCTCTATGATCTCGCACCTGGGGATCTCCCTGGAGATGCACGAGCATACCTCATCGTAGAATTCCTTGTAGATGTTGTCATCCGTCTTGGCGTAGTGGATGAGATGCGCTTTGCTAGCCTCATAGTGGAGTATCGGTGAGACGACCTTTGCAACATCGAATGTGACGCACGAAATCACGACCCTGTCCTTCTTACCGGATGCCATCGAACCTCGATTGGATATAACGCTATATAAGTTATCATTCCCTTTGTACGGAAGATCCCGTATTGTTCCGCGAATCGTTCATTATTCGTTCAAAAACATGGTTTTTTGGCGATTATTCATTGCATGTCTTTGATGTCGGTCAGTAAATTATATAAGTTGGATTACTAATCCAACCATAGGGAAACTCACCTACATCCGTCGCTCAACATCTATTCCTCCAATTCCTTGTGGCGGATGAACTCTTCCCATTCCATTCTGTTTCGTATGATCCGTTCCTTTGATCATGGATGTTCCGTCGATATCACGATTCTGGGATCGTTCAGCGATCATTGGGATCGTAAGAGGCTTTTTATCCGACCTATCCGATGATTGGTCGAATGAGTTGGAGGGCCAGAGAGACCCTGTGGTACTTGGATCTCTGGTCCTTTTTCTCGTTGGTGATTGTATCGCCTCCGTAGAGTTCTCAGAGACTCCGTTTGCATAATCAAATCTTCATTCAGAACAATAGTCGGCCCTCTCATCTCTGAGAGGGCCGTAAAAAGTTTATCCAACTAATTCGATAATCAGACGAATGAGTTGGAGGACCAGGGAGACCTTGTGGTATTTGTGTCCCTGGTCCTTCTTTTCTTCGGTGATCGTATCACCTCCGTAAAGTTCTCAGAGACTCCGTCCGCATAGGTGAAGTCCACCTATGCGGACTTCATCCCTGGCGATTGATGACTATTCGTTCAATGTCAATATAAGCCACATGTTACAGTTAATGAGTTAATAGGGCGGGCACGGAACCGATCCCTACGATATCGTTGCCCGATTCTGAGTGAGTTATCATCTAGGATGTGACTGGACATCCCGCCCCTTGGGAGGCAGTGAAAGGCTTTTATTCGACCGATCTGATAACCAAATGAATGAGTTGGAGGACCAGGGATACCTTTTGGAGTGTTGGCCCCTGGTCCTTCTTTTCTTCGGTGATCGTATCATCCCATCGGGATTCTCAGAGAGTTCGCTCGTAAAGTCGATCTTTGTTTTAGAATGTTAACCGGCTCTCTCACCTCTGAGAGGGCCGTAAATAGTTTATCCAACTAATTTGATAATCAGACGAATGAGTTGGAGGACCAGGGAGACCTTTTGCAGTTTTGGCCCCTGGTCCTTTTTCTCGTTGGTGATTGTATCACCTCCGTAAAGTTCTCAGAGACTCTGTCCGCATAGGTGAAGTCCACCTATGCGGACTTCATCCCTGGCGATTGATGACTATTCGTTCAATGTCAATATAAGCCACATGTTACAGTTAATGAGTTAATGGTAAGCCAGGAATCGAAATGCCCGCTAAGGGATCGAAGAATGAGAAGAAGTGGTTTGGATCAGCGGATGGGTGACCATCCGCAGTATCGTATCAATCTCTGATACAGAGCTGTTTCCAGATCTTTTCCGATTCGTCAAGGACCTCGGGCATATCGAGGGTAAGTATCCTTCCCTCATCCACGACCATATCTCCCTGACAGAACACGGTCTTCACATTGAGGCTCGATGCGGAGTATGCGATGTTCGCGACCATGTTCTCCGGGAGGAGCGGTCTCATGTTGGGTGCCTTACCGTCCAATATGACGATGTCGGCATACTTCCCCTTCTCGATGGAACCGAGCTTGTCCGACATACCGATCGCCTTCGCACCGTTGATCGTACAGTAGTCCAACAGTTGCTGTGCGGGTGCCACGGTGGCATCCCATCTGGCGGATTTGTGCAGGAGGCCGAGGATCTTCATCTCCGAGAACATGTCCAGGGAATTGTTGGTGTTGTTGCTGTCGGTACCGACCGTCACGTTCACGCCGTACTGGAGGAATTCCGGCAACGGTGCCACGCCCCCCGTAGCCAACTTCATGTTGGAGACGGCACAGAGCGATGCGGACATGCCTGCGGCACCCATCAGTCTGACCTCGTTCATGGTCAACCAGGCGGAGTGTGCTGCAATCATGTTCGGTGATAATGCACCGATGCTGTCCAACCACTCCACGGGCCTCAGGCCGGTGGCCTTCTTGTGGTTGTTGACCTCGCCTCTCGTCTCCGAGAGGTGGAAGTTCAGAGGGATGTCCTTCTCGTCGGCGAATTCCTTGGCACCGACACATGTCTCCTCACCGCAGACATAGACGCCTTGGAGACCCACGCCCGGCACGATCTTCCTCTTGTCCTTGTGCGTCTCGTAGAAATGTTTGCAGTTATCGAGCGGTCTGCCCTTCTGTGTGGTGAACTGCTCATCCAGACAGCACCAGCACAGTACGCCCCTTATGCCTGCATCCTGTGTGGCCTTGGCGATCACATCCTCGGAATAGTACAGGTCGACGAAGGTGGTCGTCCCTCCGCGCATCATCTCCGCGCATCCGAGCCTCGTACCCATGTCGAGATCGTGATCCGTCCTGTCGGAGTCTATCTTGAACACCTTGTCAAGGAAATCGGGGAATGCGAGATCGTCACAGATCCCTTTCAAAGGGGCCATCGCGACATGCGTGTGGGTGTTGATCATACCAGGCATGACGATATCGCCCGAAGCATCGATATCCCTGTCCGCGGGACCGTCGTATCTTCCTCCGACGGATGTGATATTGTCGCCTTCGATCACCACATCGCCCCTCAGGATGCTCCTGTTCCGGTCCTGGGTGACGATCCAAGCATCGCGTATCGCCGTAATCATGGACCTATCAGCAGGATACCGTTATTTAAGTCCTGATGGCAGGGGCGGTATCGTATCCGTTCGCTTCGTTGTCTTCTGTTTCATGACCATGTCGGAGGCATGTGGTCCAAAATCCGGAGATCGGAATTCGGGACCGGCGGTCTGGACATCACAATAACGATATATTCGGGACAATATGGACGACAGGATGGCAAGACTCATCATGCTCGGTACCGGAGGAGGACGCCATACGACCATGTTCCAGGCTAGGAGCACGGGCGGTTTCCTGCTCGATACCGGGAAGAGCATGATCCACATGGATCCCGGACCGGGAGCACTCAGCAACATGTGCAGCATAGGCTATGACCTCAGGAGGACGGATGCCGTACTCGTTTCGCACTGTCATCCCGACCATTATTCCGATGCGGAGGTCACGATCGAGGGGATGACATACGGAGGATGGGTCAAACGCGGGATGTTATGCGGGAGTGTATCCGTGATGGAAGGCTTCGAAGGACTGGGACCATGCATCTCACCGTACCATCAGAGCCTGCCTGTGCAGAAGCGTACGCTCGTACCGGGAGATGAATTGCAGTTCCCCGGTGTCGATATCTTCGTCACTAGATCGGAACACAACGATCCCACGACCGTGGGTTTCAAGTGTGTCACGGAGGATGGCATCCTGTCCTACGTCACGGATACATCGTACAGCGACGAGATCGCAGAGCAGTATGTCGGATCCAAGATACTTCTGTTACCTGTGACGACACCCGATGGAAATCGTATCCACGGACATCTTTGCACAGAGGATGCGATAAGGTTCATCGATGTCGTCAGGCCCGAATTAGCGGTCTTCATCCATCTCGGCATAGTGATACTGAAGATGGATCCCGAGAAGCAGGCCGCACATGTGGAGAGGGAGACTGGGGTAAAGACCATATCCGGGAAAGACTTGATGACGATAGACATCGGTAGTCTGGATATAGGGCAGCTCATACCATCGAAACCGGAATGGAGCGATGCGTGGGAGCTGTGAAGGAGGGTAACATGAAGGATTTCTGTCATCATTGCGGAAGAGAACTGGACGATGATGCGTATTCATGTCCCGAATGCGGACAGTTGACCGAAAAGGGGAAGTCATCGGGCGGACAGGACCTCAGAAGGAAGGTCACGATGGTCGCACAGCCCAACATCAACCCGATGATCTCCATAATGATCGTCATGCTCCTCATAGGTGTGGCCTTTGCAGGAATGTCCTTCATGACCGAGAGGAACGGCAGCAACGACCCATACCATATAGAATATCAATGGAGCGTGAAGGGTCAGAGCTTCTCCTATGTCCTGGACATAAGCAAGGACGACTACACCAACATGATGAAGAGCGACATCGACAGGTCGGGGACCGTTTCGTCCGATATGTATGTCATGGAGGTCAACGGCGTCAGGACCATCGTCAACGGTGTGAAGGATTACATCGTGGTCGATAGCAACATCGAGACTATGGCCAAGGGTCTGATGGAACTGTGCGACAAGTACAATTCCACGAATCCCAGCGACAAGGTCGGTTATGCACAGTTCATCTCATGGTTCGTACAGACCGCGGTGGACTACAAGACGGATCAGGAGTCCAAGGGTACCAGCGAGTATTGGAGATATCCGTTGGAAACATTGTATGATAAGCAGGGGGATTGCGAGGACGGCGCGATACTGCTCGCCGCATTGCTCTATGCCGCAGGATACGATTCCGGCATCTATCTCCTTCCCGAACATGCGGTGGGTGCGGTGAGCGTGGACAGCATAAAGAAGGTCGACGGATACAAGAAGCCCCCGTACGAGTATCAGGACAGGTATCAGAATTACTATCCCATCGAGACCGCATATGGTGCGAAGACCGTCGTGTCGGACATCGGTGACATGAGCTACGAATACCGCAACTGCTACTACCATTTGTACACGGGATACTCTGTGACGTATTACTTCAGCACACCGTCGAATACCGTGGTCACGAATCTGTGAATCTCATTGTTCACGCGAGATGCTCAGATCGAGTATGCCTTTGGGATCGGAATCACCTTTCAATGTGATCTTACCGTCCACGAATGATTCGTATGTGATCGATATGCCGGTCACACCGGGATATTCGGGCATGATGCTCACATCCTTGACGTACTTCGACACATCGTAGAGATCTGCCGAATCGTCCGTGGCACCTATGGTGCTGCTGGAACCCGTTCTGTACATCAGGAACAATCTGAACGTCGGATTCTCGGATGATACCTTGAATTTACAGGTGTTCTTCTCGGTCAATGTTATGTTCCCTTCGTTGACCTTGACCTTCCACGTCTGTGATTTCACCTCATCATCGCCCACAGAGATCAACAGGTAGACGCTGGTGTCCCCGTTGGCATCGGAGTATACGTAATCAGCATGGTCCGCATCGCACTCGATACCGATCTCGTTGACGGTTATCGTGTAAGTGTACTCCGGAGGCTGCATCAGATACGGTACGACCATGGATGCCAACACGATGATGGATGCCACGATCAATGTGATAGGTAGGAGATTGTTGGAACCCCTTTGGTCCGACGGCCCCTGCGGGATGGGAACGAGTGGTGCACCGCAACATTTGCAATAGATGTCGCTATCCTTCACCTCCGAACCGCATTTGGGGCAGAAACTCATGGACGTTGATTGTCTCACCATTATATATCGTGAACCGTGCCACACCGCATCACGGGAAAGACCTCACGTAAAATTTATAGTATAAAATGCTAACACCCGCTCGATGAGCATCGAATCAGACGTTCTCAAAAGAATCAAACCGTCGGAAGAAGAGAAGACCGAGATAAAGAGGAAGGCGTACAGCCTCGAGATCCTTGTCAAGGACTACATCCTAACCCACGGTATCGATGCCGAGACGAAATACGTCGGATCCGTTGCGAAAGGTACGTATCTCACCAATCCCGATCTCGACCTCTTCATACTCTACCCCGAGGGGAAGCCCAAGAGGGAGATGGAGCAGGAGGTCCTCAGGATGGGAGAGGAGCTCATCGAAGGTAAGATGGCATATGCCGATCACCCGTATTCCAGCGGGAGGTTCGAGGGACTCGACATCGATCTCGTGCCCTGTTACCACATATCCGATACGCTCAAGCTCCTCACACCCGTCGACAGATCGCCGTTCCACGCGGAATACATCAAATCCAAGGTGGACGAGAGGATGTGCGACGAGATACGCCTGATGAAGCAGTTCATGAAAGGTGTAGGCACATACGGTGCGGAGCCGGATACCAGAGGATTCTCAGGTTATCTCTGCGAACTGATAACCATCTACTACGGCGGATTCCTCGATGCGCTCATAGCCGCATCCGAGTGGAAGGACGGTGTAACGATCGCGATGGAGAAGAAGGGTCCGATCATGAAGGCCCCTCTCGTCGTCTACGATCCCGTGGATCCCAAGAGGAATGTGGCATCCGCGGTGCACGTGGAGACCTTCGCGGAGTTCATCATCGCATGCAGGGCATATCTCAATTCACCGAAGATGGAGTTCTTCTTCCCCAATGCGAGGACTCCCTTCTCCAGGGAGAGGCTTGGCGAACTCGTGGACGGTCACGGTACGAGGCTGATCATGGTCACGTTCGACGATCCGAAGATCAACACGGACAATCTCCACAGTCAGATATGGAAGACACAATATGGACTCGCCAAGAAGTTGGATTCGCTCTCCTTCAACACCCTCAGGGCCGTCCACGATACCATAGACGACAAGGTCACGTTCATATTCGAGTTGGAACGTGATGTGTTATCGAGGACATGCAAGCGCATGGGTCCGCCGGTATGGTCCAAGAGCTGCGAACCGTTCTTCATGAAATGGAAGGACAATCCGTACGGAAGGCCGTTCATAGAGGAGGGCAGATGGATGGTCATCGGAGAACGTCTTCACTGCAAGGCATCGGAGATGCTCTACGAGGAGGCGGCCATCTCGGGCATAGGCAAGGACCTCGAACCCGATACCATGGTGGTCTACGACCACGATGATGTATTGGCGACGGGAGATGCGAGACTCCTCACGGAATTGTTGTACCCGCAGCACAGATGGGAGAATTGAATCTTAGAAAACCTTTGAGGTTAAGTGGTTTAGGGGTCACATGAATGGTGGGTTGACCATCAGGATCCATACACCGAGTCCGAGAAGGACGAACAGGATGTAATTCCCGATCATCGTCTTCTGCTCCAGATATTCGGACTTCAGTTTGAAGAATCCGAGGATCTTCGGGAGACAGAACATCGAGAGGAAGAGCAATGCCAGGCCGATCCAGAGACCGAACGAGTCGAATGCCCTCTGGATGCATGAGCAGAGTATCCCGATCACGATGGATAGCAATGCAACGGCTATCAGTACCTTCGTGCCATAGATGTCCTTAAGAATGAACTCCTTCTCATCGAATTCCGGAGGTACGAACTCATATTCCTCTTCGACCTCCTTCTCGATGATACGCCTCTTCTTTGCCATCGACTACCCAATCTAGATTCGCCTTATAAACATTATTACACGTAGGCGCTGTGGGTTTTAGTGGGGTAGAATAAAAAGGGTTTCGGTGAAGGCATATTCCAAGCAAAAGGACTCGCTTCGCTCGCCTTTTGGTCATCCTCGGCTCACTCCGTTCGCCCGCGGAAGGGGATAGGGCTCTGCCATCGTTCGTTCGTCGTCGTTGTCCTCCGGTCCACGATCATGTTAGATGCCTGTGATCCCGACCGAAACCCCTTTTATTCCACCCCATCATTTCCAACAGCGATCTTGCACACATCCATCGGATCGTGATAGGATATCGACCATACCGAGATGTTATCTGAAAGGGTCGTTCGACAACAATCGGTGACCCCCCGATTTCTTTTAAATACCATCTTATCGTCCTACCTGCGGTGAAGATACAATGGCCACTAAGACCCTTGAAGACATACCAGGAGTAGGACCAGCCATAGCAGAGAAACTCCAAGAAGCGGGTTATTCGGACATCATGGCCATTGCCGTAGCATCACCATCGGATCTCTCGGAGAAATGTGAGATCGGTGAGAAGAAGGCAATGGACATCATCGAAGGAGCGAAGTTATGTGCTGACATAGGCGGTTTCGAGACCGGAGAGGACATCCTCGAGAGACGCAAGCAGATAACCAAGCTGACGACAGGATCGAAAGCATTGGACGAACTCATCGGCGGTGGAGTGGAGAGCCAATCCATCATGGAGTTCTTCGGAGAGTTCGGAAGCAGCAAGACACAGATCTGTTTCCAGCTCGCTGTCAATGCAACGCTCCCCGAGGATATGGGGGGATTGGATTCGGACGTCGTGATCATCGATTCCGAGAACACGTTCAGGCCCGAGAGGATCATACAGATGGCCACATACCTCGGAGTGGACCCGCAGGAGACACTCAGGAGGATCCATGTCGCGAGAGCATTCAACTCACAGCACCAGGTGTTGCTCGTGGAGAAGGCGATGCAGCTTGCAGAGGAGAAGAAGATCAGACTGATGATCGTGGATTCGCTCACATCGCACTTCAGGGCGGAATACGTCGGAAGGGGTGCGTTGGCGGAGAGGCAGCAGGTCCTCAACAGGCACATGCACGATCTCCTCAACTTCGCGACATTGAACAATGCAGCGATCGTCGTCACTAACCAGGTCGCAGCGAAACCCGATGCGTTCTTCGGCGACCCCACAAGACCCATCGGAGGACACATCGTCGGACACACAGCTACGTTCCGTGTCTATCTCCGCAAGGGTAAGGCCGGGAAGAGGGTCGCAAGACTCATCGATTCACCCAACCTGCCGGAGGGTGAAGCGGTGTTCATGGTCACCGAGGATGGTATTAAAGACTAAAACACATTGAAGGGGGCGTGAAGCCCTCTTTCCTTTTCGAATTGTCCGGCGAGCACAAGACCATGTGCACGGCCGAAGCGTTGAAGTGCATCGAAGCCGAGACAGCGGAGCATACGATCGAGAAGGTCGGACCGGGCTATGTGATCGCTTCGTTCGACGAGGATCGTCTTCAGCCGATAGCCGATCGCATATCGCTGACGCACAGGATGGGTCGTCATCTGGGTTCTTTCGATATCGACGACCTCTCGGGATTCGATGACATAACGATACCCGAAGGTTCATTCGCAGTCAGGTGCAAGAGATTCGAAGGGATGATGAAGGACATAGATTCGCAGGATGTCATCAGGAAACTCGGTGCATCGCTCTCGAGGAAGAACGATGTCAGGTTGAAGGATCCGGAACAGGAGGTATTCATCCTGATGAGCGACCGTATCCATGTGTATCTGTCGGAGAAGGTCATCGACAGGAACATATTGGAGACTCGTAAGGTCGGAGAGAGACCGTTCTTCTCTCCCATCTCGCTGCATCCGAGATTCGCCAGGGCCGCGATCAATCTCACAGGAGTCAAGAAGGGAGGCACGGTCCTCGATCCGTTCTGCGGTACCGGAGGTATCGTGATCGAGGCGGCATTCATGGGCATGAAGGCGATCGCATCGGATTTCGATCCCGAGATGATCGCGGGAACCCAGGAGAACATGGATTTCTACGGATTGGAGATGTATGACTTCGATGTCTCCGACATATCCGACATCCACGACAGGTTCGGCGAGGTGGATGCCATCGTATGCGATCCGCCGTACGGAAGGTCGACATGTACCGGAGGGGAGGACATCGAGAGCATCTACGCAAGGGCGATGACCTCGTTCAATGACACCCTCAAACCGGGTTCGGCCGTCAGTGTAGTTCTCCCTCACCCGATCGAGAGCGATAGGTTACAGTTGGAGAGTATGTTCGTACAGAGGGTGCACGGTTCGCTCTCGAGGCACTATCACACATTCAGGAAACCTCTGTGATTCCTTACTCATATCATAGATTTCCAGACGATTTCGCCAGAATGGAATGTTTATATACGCCGCACCCATCATTCTGAAAAAACCGAAAGGTCGTAGAATGGCACATTTCACCACCTGAACGGTTTTGCAATCATTCGATCGGGAGCGATGTGATGACGGTAAAGCAATACATATTGGATGGAATCAAGAAAGGTACGATGCATATGGCCCTCTTGGATCCCGACAAACAGACTCCTGCGGAGGCAGCCGAGATCGCACTCATGTGCAAGGAAGCAGGCACCGATGCGATAATGATCGGTGGTTCCACAGGGATAACGACCGAGAACGTCGATGCTACCGCCGTCGCCATAAAGGAAGCAACGGGTCTGCCTACCATCTATTTCCCCGCAGGTCCTCATGCTTTGTCCACGAAATGTGATGCCCTCTACTACATGAGCATGATCAATTCCACCAAATTGGAATTCGTCATCGGTGCTCAGGTCTATGCATCGCCGATCATCAAGAAGATCGGTATCGAACCGATCTCCATGGGTTACATCATCATCGAGCCCGGTATGAAGGTCGGTGAGGTCGGACAGGCCAAACTGATCAAGAGAGACGACATCAAAGGTGCCGTCAGTGCCGCATTGGGTACGCAGTACCTCGGTATGAGCATGGTGTACCTCGAGGCAGGCAGCGGTGCGGACAAGCCCGTGGATCCGATGATGATTTCTGCCGTGAAGAACGAGATCGACATCCCGCTGATCATTGGCGGAGGTATCGACACACCCGAGAAGGCCAAAGCTGCCAGGGAAGCGGGTGCGGACGTGATCGTCACCGGTACATTCCTCGAGAAGTGTCATGACAAGAACCTCCTGAAGGATGTCATCGCGGCATCTAAAGGGAACTGATTCTTCGGAGGCTGGTTAGATACCAGCCTCATCTCCCGACAATATTGTCAATTGTCACCATTCTTATCCTTTGTCGGAAACAGCTTATATTGTGCATCCGGATTTTTCAATCATGGGAGGATACTGTTCTTATCCTGCGGGCGATTGTCCATTTGAGGGAAAAAGGTGTTTGGAGTGCACATTCTTCTATGATGCGGATGCACCTGCCAATTTAGATCTAGACGATTATGATTATTCTTCATACAATAGGGAAGAGTCCGATTACGAGAGAGGAGATCGTGAATGGGACGAGATCTGATCCATGAAATCTTTGTTCAAGATGATATGAAATCGGTATATTATTGGATTGCAATCCAATTATAATTGTATTACAATACAGAAATTTGATACATTAAAATAGAATCACATCTATGTCTACCTATGGACGAGTATGTGAAACGCACCTTTTACATAGATCAGATGAAACAGTATCTCGGTAACCGCGAGATCATCAAGGTGCTGACAGGGATTCGCAGATGCGGGAAGTCTGTCATAATGATGCAATTCAAACAATATCTCTTGGATTCCGGTCTTTCCGAAAGGGACGTGATCCATTTGGATCTGGAGAAGATGAGGTATGTCATCGATTCTGAGAGGATGCTGTACGAATATCTGTCGTCCAAGATAGCGTCCGAAAGACCGGTGATATTGATCGATGAGATCCAGCTTGTCAAAGGTTGGGAGAGGGCCATAGACACGATCCGTCTGAAATACGATGCGAATATCTACATCACAGGTTCCAACTCCGAGACGGTATCCTCATCACTCGGAACACATCTCACAGGAAGATTCGTTGAGATCCATGTGTATCCATTCTCCTTCAAAGAGTTCATCGACCGTTATCCCATCGATTCGGAGCACGGATACACTCAAAGGCTCGCACAATACTTGCGTTATGGCGGGATGCCCATCATAGATCTGAAGGATGACGATGGTAAGAACAGAGCGATATTGCGTGGTGTGTACGACTCCATAGTCAATTGTGATATCAGGACCCATATGGATGTCGATCAGGTGATGTTGGAGAACATGATATCGTTCATGTTGTCCAATGTTGGGGATCCGATAACATACAACGGCATAGCCGGGAGATCTTACATAGGTGATCAACGCACTGTGGAGAAATACCTAGGCAAACTCTGTGATTGTTTCATCTTCTACAAAGCGGATAGATATGATGTGGTCGGCGGGAGACATCTGAAGACAAACGCCAAGTTCTATCTTGCGGACACAGGGTTCAAGAATGCCATCCTGATGGGTCCGGAACATAACGAGGGGGCGTTGTTGGAGAACGCCGTCTACATGGAACTGTTACGCAGAGGATACAAGGTGTCCGTTGGAGCTTACAAGGATAAGGAGATAGATTTCACCGCATGGTCGGATGACGGCGTGGAGTTCTATCAGGTCGCATATGACATCAAGGATCCGAAGGTATCGGATAGGGAGTTGCGTTCGATGTTCAAACTCGATGGTAAGAGGTACTTGATAACCATGGAGAAGGATGTACCGAAAGTTCCCGAAGGCATCGAAGTGATCGATGCCGTGGAATTCTTCTTGGGATGATGCAGGGGCCTCCCCCTGCACACCCTCAATCCTTGTTGTCCCTGAGATCGATGATCTTCTTCGCTTTCACGGCATACTGCATTGTGCCGACATCGACGAACGATACCTTGGGCGTGGCGACGAGATCCTCTTCGATGCCCTCGCTGACCTCCATGATGTTGGAGACGGCGGAGATTATCCTCTCGGCCAATTCATCCGACGGATGTTCAGCCTCGATATCGAACGTGAGCAGATCCTTGTAACCGTCCTTGGTTATCTTGACCTGATAGTCCACGACGGACTTGTCTATGAAGACTGCCTCATCGAACAGCACGGGGTAGATCTTGTGGCCCATTCCGATCTTGAACTGGAGGTCCATCCTGCCACAGGGCTTCATCAGTCTCCTGTTGAAATGGCATCCGCACTTGCACGGAGGGGCGAGCATCGCGGCGATATCATGCGTACGATACCTGATCAATGCTGTACCTTCGGCGTTGAGAGAGGTCAATACCAATTCACCCTTCTCACCGTCTGGCACATGTTTCAGTGTCTCCGGATCGATGACCTCGAAGAGGATGTTTGCCTCATCCGTGTGCAGTCCGTCCTGCTCATCGCACTCGACGGCACAGGCGAGACCGAACTCGGTCATACCCCAGACGTCCAACACCTTGCATCCCCACGCATCCTCCAATATCTTCCTCATGCTCTCCGAAAGAGGCTCCGATGTGGAGATGATCTTCTTTATTCCCAGTTCCCTGAGGTTGTATTCCTCTCCCATGAGGACGGTCACGCGGTAGATGAATGATGGTAATCCTATGATGTGGGTCGCACCGGATTCCTTGATCGTTTCGTATTGCTTCTTGACATCGGAATCGGAACATACCGATGAACCGTATCCGAGGATCTTGCATGCACCGACCATTATCAAGCTGGGGTCCCACGCTGCCACCAGCGGGAACATGACGTGGAGAGAATCATCCTGTTTCATCCCGACGTTCTTCAGGGCAGATGCGACGATATCGATCTTCGAGACGAGGTCGTTCGTGGTGTATCCGATGAATTTCCTATGGCCTGTGGTACCGGTCGTCGTGAATTCCGTGGCCATCTTGGTCCTCGATACGGCATAGAAATACATCGAGTTCTCGGCGAGGTCCTTGGGCTCTGTCAGTGGTACCTTCTCCAGGTCATCCCACGTTTTGATATCTTCGGGTCTGACACCTGCATCCTTGAACTTGTTCCTGTAGTACGGGGAATTCTCTTCGACATACTTCATCTGCTCTCTGAAGCGGAACAATTGGTACTCGTCGAAATCCTTCCTTGTGACCTCATCCAGGGTCTTCTTGCCGATACGTTCGCGCAGTTCCTTGTTCTTCTTGAAGGTCATACGCGCCTTGATGGCGATCCACTCTTCCAACGGCGTCTCACAGTCATCCGGCACCAGATTGGACAGGAGCCTGCGCCTGACTATGAACATCTTCATCGATTCCCATGCGCCCATGGTGGGCATTATGGGTTTGATGTCTTATTAATGGTTCTGTGCCAGTATGCCAGATCATCGACATATCTTCGATCGAATCGGCATACAATTCGGACAATGTAAATACTGCTTCATCCATAGAGGTGGACAGGAGGAATAGATTATGACCTTGACACCAGAGATGGCAAGAGCAGGTGTTACGCCTCAATTGCTCTCTTCGACACACAGGTTCCAATGTCCCAACTGCGGAAAGGAGTTCAGCCTCTTCCAGTCCAGGGCCATCGCTTGCAGGGCATGCCCGCAGGCCAATAAGAACTGTAAATTCGTGAGGTGCGTCCACTGTGATATGGAGTTCCCTATCAACGGATTCATCGTCAACACGAAGGAGAAGGAGAAGTTCCTGTCGAACTACATGAGAGGGATCGTAGGTAACTACCACAACTCTTTCGGATATTACAGAAGATAAACGGAATTATTTCTCAGATGATCGCCCGCTCTGTCACGGACGATCATCTGACAGGATTCATTGACAGAACGTCTTCTTCCTATAGAGTGTCTCGCCTTCGTTGTTTGTGACGTTGAAGAGACAGAACGGGATCAGTTTACCATCTAATGTGACCACATGGATGCAGCAGCGCTCCCATCTCTCCGTCTCGCCGGTCCAGACATCCTGGAATGCCATCGCGGACACCGTGAGATAATGGGTCTTGGCACGTGCGACGAACGTTCTCCATGAACCATCGTCGCTCCTGTTCTCGTCCTCGCCGTCCATGGAGTTCTCTATGAATCTCCAGAATTGGGACACCTCGCCTCTTGTCTTATCGGCGACATCATCGGTCTTCTTGGGTGGACCCAATGCCATCGTGGTGAGCGGGAAGAGCGAATGATCGGGAAGTACGACGGACAGTGATTTCATGTCGCAATGTACGTTGGAGCATGACGTGGGGATGAAGTTATCCGCCTTCAGCATACCCTTGGTCTGGACCTCTATGGCATGTGCCAGTTCGGGTATGGTTACACGATCCTTGTTCTCCGGGTCGGTGGGATAGCGGCCGAAGTAGGAGATCGGTTGGAAATGCACACCCTTGACGGTCGGAACCTTGGTCGCGGCATATTTGACTATCTCGCCGACGTGATCGAGGTTGATGTTGGGTGAGACGGTCACGACCAATGTAATTCCTATTCCCACTTCCGAACAGTTGGCGATCGCCTTCTCCTTCAGTTCGAACAACGCCTTACCGCGGGTCTGCATATAGATCTCATCGTTCGTTCCGTCGAACTGCATGTAGAAATCATCGACACCCGCTTCCTTCAACGCCTTGAGATATTCGATATCCTTGGCTATGCGGACGGCGTTGGTGTTCACCTCGACATGTTCGATTCCCATGTCCTTGGCCATCTTCACGATCTCCGGGAGATCGTCCCTGACGGTCGGTTCCCCTCCCGATAACTGTACGCATCTCGGACTCTTCACATAATCGACAACGGTCTGGAACATGCCGCGGATCGTCTCCATGTCGGGGTGATAATCGTATCCGCATCCGTTCGCCGTTGCGAAGCATATCGGACAGTTGAGATTACAATGATTCGTTACCTCCACCACGTTCAGGCATGAATGCTGCAGGTGCTGATTGCATAATCCGCAATCATGCGGACAATCCTTGATCTGCGGAACCGCGAACTTCTCTGGGGTCTTCGGCACCGCCGCGAACTCGTAAAGATATTTGTAATGCTCCACGCCGTTCCAGATCTTGACCTTCCATGAACCGTGTTCCGGACATGTCTTGACGATGTAGACCACATCATCCTCTGCGATCTTCTCTGCCTTGATCGTCCTCATACACACGGGGCATAGGGCATTCGTCTCTCCAATTCTTTCCTCCATAGCAAAATCCCTATGGAAGGCGAATTGTGATTAGGCAATATAATGGATTGTAAAATAAAATTCTCAAATAAAAAAGGAAAGGGAAAGTAAGTGGTTTGATTTTTTTTCGATCCGCAATAGCGAGCTTATGCTCTCTTCTGCTGGAACAGTCCCTCAGCTGTGGTGAGTGCACCGACTGCGAGGTACTCCTCGAACCAGGAGTTTCCTGATACGGGCTCGGTGAGTGAAGGTCCGGACCTTGTCGCGCCGAGGTATGTGAGGTTGGTGTGTCCGTTCTTGAGCGGCTGACCGTTCTTGACGTAGACCCATCCTGCTTCCTCTTCTCCGGGGAGAACGATGTCCAAGATCTTCATCTTGTGGCTGTATGCCGATTTCACGTCGCCTGCCTCATCGAAGACAGCGTAGACTGTTGCATCTCCGATCTCTTTCTTTGCGATGTAGAGTCCCTTCTCTTCGTTGAAGATCTTGTCGTCGCCGCAACCATCTACGATACCGATGACGTCTTCCTCTTTGAGTCCTCTCTTCTCGATGATCTCTTTTGCTGCTGCTGAAATTGTAGCCATCTATCTCACCTCACCATGTTCCGTATGTACCGAAGTCTCTGGCTGCTCTTGTCAGTGCAAGGAGCTGTCCGGGGATGGTGTACGGAGGCGTCTCACAGCTTGTACCGAGGATGTATCCCTTCTTTGCGTCACGTCCGGCAAGGAGTGTCTCCTTTGCTCTGTCGTAGACCTTCTTGGGGTTCGCCTGGATCATGAGTTTGGTATCGACTGAACCCATGATTGTGGTGACATCCTGGAATTCTTCCTTGAGGACCTGTGTGGGGAACTCTTTCTGTCCCATGTATCCTATGTGGAGAACGTTGAAGGGTGACCATACGAGGTTCTTCTTGAACACCTTGTAGTCGGTCTCGTGGTTACCGCAGAGGTGGTAGAAGATCTGAGGTCCTGCTCCCTTTCTGAAACACTGATCTACATAGTAGTGCATGAGTTTCGCGGAGAACTCCTCGACCTGCTCGTCCGAGAAGATATCGTTGTTGGCGAGAACCGATCCGACGATGAGCATGGCCATTCCGTATGTATCGGAAAGGAGGTCAGCACCGTTGATCGAGGTGTCGACGTAGACCTTCTGGAGCTTGTGAGCGATGTCAGGCTCTGTGAATGTCCACATGATGAAGTTCTCGACACCGCACAATTCCGCACCTGCTCCTGCAAGGTCGAATCCGTAGGAGATAGGAACGAGTGTGTGCGGGAGGTTCTGCTGGACGTAACCGTAGAGGTTGTGGAACAGTGTGTCCGTGCTTCCGCCCTTGAGCTTGTCCTTGGGGATGGACTCGAGTTTCTCGACTTCCTCAGGCTCGCTGATTATAGGTCCTGTGGAGACCGGCGGCAGTGTGTCCTTGTACTCCAGTGTGATTCCGAGGTCTCTGATCCACGGGAGTGAGAAGAACCAGTGTGTAACCGGCAAGAGGTCGAAAAGTTCGGAGATGTATCCCACTGAGTGGATACCGAGCTCAGGTTTCTCGTAGAAGTCCCTGATGGTGAAACCACAGTGAACGGCAGCGTTCGACAGGATGATAGGATCCACATCGATTCTGTCGTGGTAGTTGTCCACGAAAGGACTTGCGAATCTCTTGGCTGCATTCGCATGCCAGCCTTTGATATCGTTTGTTGGGAATAATTCTTCATAACCCATTGTAATCCCGAGATTGGATAGGCTTTCTAGAATATATATAGCTATTTAGCCGAAAAATGCAACATCGTTGCATTTAGTATATTCTCAAATGGTCTAAATAGAACGATGTTTTGATTTAATCGATTTTATGGAACGTCGTTGCAAATTTGTATTTTTGAACCTTGTTTTAACTTACTGTTTTATATACTAGAACAATCAGATTGGAACAAAGTTGGTAGGTTTTTGGTTTAACGATGGTTAAAAAGGGGTGTTCAGACCCAATCTCCGATGGGTTCTCTTATAAGGATATCAATGATGAAGTAAGGGGTTGGGAGAATGGGTTTCTCAGCGGTATTTGCTGTATTTGTCCATGAGTCTGTTGATCTTGTCGCACTCATCCTTGGTGAGGTCGCCCGAATCCATGAAACCTCTGACGAATTCCTTGGCCTCTTTGGTGGAGACGCGCGATGCTTTCGCGATGAGCGATGCTAGGAACGCGGATGCCTTGGCCTCATCCATCTGTGTGCCCGATAGGATCTCGTTCATGTCGTATTTGAAAGGAGCTAGCTTGTGCGTGTTGAGCATGGACTGCCTTCTCGTGGCCTCCTTCGTCCTTACCTTGCCCTTCTGTGAATTGGGTGATGACTGTGGTCTGCCGTTGTTCTGACCGTTGTTCTGATCTCTCCCCGAGGGCCCTTTGCTATTGGACGAATTCTTGTAAACTGCCAAGATTATAACTCCGCAGATGTCATTTATGAAACCCTATATAAACAACACGGGTAATCTTCTGAACGGCGAGATATCATGGTAGGTCGGTACGGTGTACCGTCCCTTCTTGTTATTGTTGTAAAAGATCTGTAAATGGTATTGGTGGGTACGGTGTATCGCCGTACCCGGAGTATGTTCACTCTTCCTTCTCCTCTTCTGCCGCCTTGAGCTTTCCCAATGCACGTGCGATGAGCATCGTTGCTGCGACGGCGATGATGGTGACGATGATGGCGTAGACCAGGTTACCCCAGACGGTATCGTCCGATGACAGGTATGTGTCGATGATCGATTTGATCGTCTCGTTCCATGCCAATGCGGCAACGAGACCGAAAGCGGCCGTGATGAGGGCCGCAGTCGTTTCCAATAGTTGAATCTTGAATGCGTTGTTCATTTTAGAACACCTTTGTGTATGCATTCTGATGGGAGCATATCAATTTTTAGTAGTGGGCATTCGATGTGATCGGATCATCGATATTCCACATCGCACCTTATAATCCCTGCATCCGTGCGGATGATCGTCTCAAGATATGTCCAAAATATGTGTTGGTGCGAGAGAAGGGATTCGAACCCTCGAACTTCTACAAGACAGAATCTTAAGTCCTGCGCCTTTGGCCAACTCGGCTACTCTCGCAATGGACGTCCGATGTACGATTTCACTTAAAAGACTAACGATTGCATAAATATACAGACCCACATACGGAATCGATGACATACAGCATACCCAGTGACGAGAAGGTCATTGACGCCATATTCTATGTGATGTACAGGCATCCGCAGGTGAGGTCCCAGAGGGAGATGGTGGATCTCGTCACGGCCGAACTGAACAGGTCGGGAGGGGATTACCGTATCAGCGGTCGGAGGATCAGGAGATTGGCCATCAAGAACGATATGCTGGTACTGTCCATATCATACAACGGGTCCGAAGGGGAGTTGCCTACATCCTGTCCCGTGTGCGGAGGAGGTCTCGTATCCGTCATGAACAGCACGTTGGACGGAGGGACGATAGAGGTGTGCAGAAGATGCGATACCTGTCCGTACACCATAGGTACGACCAAGCGCGTACCCGGAAGATATTCGTTCACGGGGAAGAGGAGATGACGCCCGAGGAGAGGATCCTTGCATTGAAGGAGGCGGAGACCGAGCTCCGCAGGATCGCCGGGGAGATCGGGGATGCGTTACGTATGTCCGGAGAGGAGAGGAGATTCGGACACATACCCGATGACATCATCGGTATCCTGGAGTCGGATGATGGTCTTACAAATCTGATCAGGGAGTTGGAATATGCCGATGAGGAACAGCCTCCCTGGACACGTCCGTTCGCTTCCCCAAAGAATGTCACGCGAAAGGATATATGAGGAAACGTGTTCCGTCCCTCCAAGAGAGGGTCCTCATGAAGAACTGGGAATTTTCGAAGGTCAATGGAACCAAGATCATGCTCGACGATAGGATGTCGGACATGATGGGCATAGTCGAAGGCGGATTCGTTTACAGCACACTCTTCGAGTATGTCGACAAAGGTCCGAAGAAGTACGAGCTGTTGCTTTCGATGTTCCCGCAGGAGAACTACCGCACACTGACCAACATAACGGTCTATATGCAGGATGTACCCGGTGCGAGCGCACAGAGCGCGAGGTTCCTGGCGGACAGGAGCATCAACATCCTCAATTCGATCTCGTTGGACGGCATCTCGGACACAACCATCGTGTGGAAGGTGCTGGCGGACCTCAGTTTCGTGGGTGAGATGGACATACTCAAGGAGACGTTCGATGAGCTGAAGGCGAAGGACGATCCCTCCGTATCGCTCATAGACCATATCGAGGTCAAACCCGCCGAGATCGGACGTGTCTTCCGTACGGAACCCTCCAAACAGAAGAACGAGGTGAAACGTGCGACGCCCGTGGTGTTCGAGGGCGGTGCATACGACCTCGCACCCGAGTACGGGGACATACTCAAGGACATCGACGGGAAGTATGTGCTGATCGTAGCCGATGTATCCTCATGGATCGTATCGGTGACGTTCTTCAAGGATGAGACCAAGCTCGTCAAGATGGTCATCGAGATACCGGATTGTCCCGGTGCGACGACACAGGTGCTGGATTGGATAGCCACGACGAACGTGAACCTGATATCCGTATTCAGCAGGATCAAGATCTGCTACCACACGACAACATTGGAGTTGGTGGCGGATTTCAATAACAGTAACTACTCCGTGGACAGGATGAGGAAGGAACTCCCTGCCGCACTGGAGAATATGAACGGAATATTCGAGTTGAAGGAATTCACCGAGTTCTGAGGTGGGATGTTAACATGGACCGCAACGAGATCAGATCGACATACGGCATCAAGGATGATGCATTGCTCGACCGCACACTGAAGACATATCAAGAGATCGACGTACCTCGCCTGCTCTCGATGGCGGCGGATGGCTCGAACGCCATCGTTGAGATGGCGAAGATGTCGGTGGATGATGCCATATCGGCACACGGTGCCGATATGGAACTGACATACCCGGAGACGGGATACGGATTGCCTGCGATCTTCGCATGGAAAGGTATCGAATCACTGACATTGGGTAAGGCCAGGGAATTGTTGGATTCGCTGCCCGTGGCGAAGGACTCGTCCGTGGAGGACGGCATGGTCGCGGGTGAGAACGCGATGTATGCCGCTGACATCATGGAGGCCACGGCATACCTGAACGGCAAGGGTGACGGATTCATCCCCGACCGTGTCCTGAGGGCATTGGGATTGCCTTTCGTCGATGATACCATACCCGGAGCGGTGGTGTTCCTCGGAGGACACGTCCCCGGAGAGGATGTCAGTGCGATGATCAGGAGCGTACAGGGTAAGGGGATGGTAGCGATAGCATCCGGGGATTATCCCGCACTGATACAGAGACAGGGCATCGAGATGGGACTCGACAGGATGCTGTATCCCGTAGGCATGTTCACGGGTACGGTGCACGCACTGAACTTCGCGGTGAGGGCGGCACTCACGTTCGGTAACGTGGCCGGAGGGGATGTGGAGAAGTTATCCGATTACCTCAAGAAGCGTCCGAAGGTGTTCGTCGTACAGACGGGTCCGTTGTGCGCATTGGATGCGGCATTCGCATTCGCGGCACTGAAACACAGTGCATGCATCGTGACCGACCAGAACCTCCCGGAGATACCCGGTGCGCTCAAGGTCTGCAAGGATCACCTGAGCATGATACAGACCGGTATCGAGGAGAGAGGCATTGTGATCAATGTCGAACCCATAGAGCTCGCGGTACCGTACGGACCGTCGTTCGAGGGAGAGATCGTCAGGAAACCGGACACGTACGTGGAGGCCGGAGGAACGAGGAGCACCGCATTCGAAGTATTGCTCTCGAAGGACGAGGATGCCATCGAGGACGGTCTGGTCAGGATGATCGGAAAGGAGATCGACGAGTTCGAATCCGGTTCAGTCATACCTTTGGCGATGGTCGTCGAGGTCTACGGGAAGGATATGCATGATGATCTGGAACCCGTCATAGAGAGGAGGTTCCACAGCTCCATCAACTACGCACAGGGCGTATGGCATGCCGGTCAGAGGGATTCCGATTGGGTCAGGATCAGTAACAAGGCCAAGGAGGCGGGATTCAAGCTCGCCGACCTCGGTAAGATATTGGTCCACAAGGTGAAGGAGGAGTTCGGAGGCATCGCCACGAGGGTGCAGGCCACCATCATAACCGATGAGGATGAATTGCAGAGGCGTATGCCCGAGGCCAAGGAGGCATACGACAGGAGGGACGAGAGGATGAAGGGTCTGAAGGACGACCTCGTCGACGATTTCTACACATGCACCATGTGTCAATCCTTCGCTCCCGCGCACATATGCATCGTATCTCCCGAGAGGATAGGATTGTGCGGTGCCATCAATTGGTTGGATGCCAAGGCGGGACACGAGATCTCCCCCAACGGTCCGAACCAGCCCCTGAAGAAGGCGGATGCCATAGACATCGCCAAGGGTGAGTTCAAGGGCATCAACGATATGATCTCGGCCGCTTCGCAGGGTAACATCGAGAGGATATGCATGTACAGTCTGATGGATGCCCCGATGACATCATGCGGTTGTTTCGAGGTCATCGCGGCGATGACGGTGGATATGCAGGCCGTGGTGCTCGTGGACAGGGACTTCCCCGGCATGACGCCGGTCGGCATGAAGTTCTCCACGCTCGCCGGAAGCATAGGTGGAGGACGCCAGACACCCGGATTCATGGGTATCGGAAGGAAATACATCACAAGTGAGAAGTTCATAGCCGCCGAGGGCGGTATCGCTAGGATCGCATGGATGCCGAAGCATCTCAAGGAGGCCATAAAGGACCAGTTCCAGAGGAGATGCGAGGAGATCGGTATGCCCGATCTGCTGAACAAGATAGCGGACGAGACCGTGACGGATGATGCGGAGGGACTAATGGCCTGGATGGCACAGGTGGACCACCCTGCACTCACCATGGATCCTCTGCTCTGAGGGTGATTGATGATGACAGAGATCCCGAATGTCAATGAGAAGTACAACGGAGAGACGATACAGGTCCCCCTCGGTAAAGGGGACTATGTAGCGGGCGGGGCCAAAGGGATGCCCTTCCTCTCCTTCGAGAATCCGAACAAGCTCAGGCCAATGATCGCCGGAGAGGTATGGGACGACGTGACCGACTTCCCGGAATTAGCTAAGGATATGTTCTCCGGAAGGTGCGACGATCCTGTGGAATGGGCCACCATGTGGAAGGAGTTGGGTGCGGACATAATCTGTCTGCGTCTGGTGAGCATAGACCCGTTCAAGAGGAACACATCGGCTGAAGATGCCGCCGCATTGGTCCAAAAGATAGTGGATAAGACCAATCTGCCCGTGATGGTCAGCGGATGCGGGAATGTCGAGAGGGACATCGAAGTGTTGTCTGTCGTGTGCGAGAAGGTCAAAGGTACGAGATTGCTGATAAACAAGGTCGAGGAGGATGAGTACAAGAAACTGGCGACGGCCGCGATGGCCAACAACCACGTGATCATCGGATTCTCGAATCTTGATGTGAATCTCGCGAAACAGATGAACATCCTCCTTTGTGATTTCGGTATGGAGAGGACCAACATGCTCATGGACCCGCTCATGGGGGCATTGGGAATGGGATTGGATTACTCCTATTCGGTGAATGAGAGGATCAAGCTCGCCGCATATTCGGGAGATAAGATGCTCCAGATACCCATGATATGCGATTGCACATCGTCATGGGATGTGGCGGATGCGACCGACGAGGATGACGGTACGATGGGTCCCGCATCGTTCAGGGCCATATGGTGGGAGGCCATCACAGGGATGGCGGCCATGGTGTCCGGTGCGGATATCCTGGTCGTACGCGGACCGGGTGCCGCCGACATGCTCAAGGTATACGCATGCGAACTCACGGAGGTGATGTGAGATGCCGACAGCGATAGAATTCTTCAAGTTGCTCCCGAAGACCAACTGTAAGGACTGCGGACAGCCGACATGCCTCGCGTTCGCGATGCAGCTCGCCAACCAGAAGGCGAAGATCGAGGATTGTCCTCATGTCAGCGGTGAGGCGAAGGAGACCCTGAACGAAGCATCGGCACCGCCGGTGGCGACGATCACGGTCGGTGTGAAGAACAAGATCGACATGGGCGGGGAGACGGTGCTCTATCGTCACGAACGCCGTTTCAACAACCCGATCGCATATGCGGTGACCGTATCGGACGCATTGAGCGATGAGGATGTATCGAAGAGGATCGAATACATCAAAGGATTGAGCTTCGATCGTATCGGTATGATCTTCAGGGTCGATATGATCTCGGTCAGGAACGATTCCAAGGATGCGAAGAGGTTCACCGATGTGTGCAAGATGGTCTCGGAAGGATGGGACAACCCGTTCGTACTGGAGACCGATGATGCGGAGGCGATGGGATCCGCCGCATCGGCCGTGGGATCGTTCAAACCACTGCTGTACGGTGCGAACAAGGACAATCTCAAGGATATGATCGATATCGCGAAGACGGCCAAGTGTCCGTTGGGGATCAAGGCGACATCGTTGGAAGAGGCTGCGGAGCTCTCCGAGAAGGCGAAGGCGGACGGATTCAACGACATCATACTCGACCTCGGTGCGGATCATATCAAGGACCTCTTGGAGGAACAGACGATTGCGAGACGTGCCGCTCTGAAGAAGAAGTTCAAGCCTTTCGGCCATCCGTTGATGAACAAGGTCGGTTCCGGAGAGGGTGCGGTGATGTCCGCAGTGATATCCACGCTCAAGTATGGCAGTCTGGTGATATTCGACGACCTCCACAACTATGAGGCATTGCCGTTGTTCACGCTCAGACAGAACATCTACACCGATCCACAGGTCCCGATCCAGGTGAAACAGGACCTGTATCCGATCAACAACCCGGACGAGCATTCGCCGATAATGTTCACGACGAACTTCTCGCTCACATACTTCACGGTACGTGCGGACATAGAGAAGTCGAAGGTACCTGTGTGGTTGCAGATCGTGAACACCGAGGGTATGTCGGTGTTGACGGCTTACGCCGCAGGCAAGTTCGATCCTGAACGTGTCGCGGAAGCATTCGAGGAATCGGGCGTGTTGAAGAAGACGGATGGTGTCGTCATCATACCCGGGTTGGCATCCAGGATGTCCGGTAAGCTTCAGGAGATCATCGGAAGGGATGTGACCGTCGGAACGAACGAGTCCAAGAACATCCCGAAACATCTCAGGGAACTGAACAAACAATGAGTGGATCGACGGGTGCGTTCGCACCCGCCAGTTCACCCTTACAAAGTCTCGGACACGATGTAAGGTCTCTTTCCAAGGAACGAGATTCCGTAGAGTATGGTCTGACCTTTCAGACCCTGTGCGTAATCCCTGTCCCTTATCTGCTCCAAGGCCTCTCTAGCATCGGATTCGAGTCTGTTCTCGCTGTCGGATCTCTTCAACTCCATGATGATGTTGCATCCGGTACCACTTTTGTTCTCCATCCTTATGTCGTGGTATCCGTTCCCGGACTCGAAATCGGCTGTTATCTTGTATTTACCAGATAACGACATCAGCATACCGACGATGAATGCCTGATACGAATGTTCATCATCTAGTACGCGGGAGCTGACTGTTTCGGTCATCAATGTGTACAGTTTCTTCTCCATCTTCGTCGTATCATTGGACAGAACGGCATCTGAGAACTCCTCGAAGTTCGCTATCGCGTTGTAGTCTGTGAATGAAGAGGATATGATCGTCTTAGTGAAGACACTGAACAATTCCTTATTGGGTATCGATAGGTCGTATTTCTTTCCGACAGGTATCGCTTTGAGATATCCCGAGATGACCATCAGGGAGTATATGGTGTCCGGACTGCTGTACAGATCATCGAATGTCAAGGTCGCCGTTATGTCACGTAACAGACTGTCCCCGGAGCCTAATCTCTCGAGATCTCCCATGACCTTCCTTTCTGCATGTGAGAGAAGATCCTTCACTATGATGTTGTCACTGGTGTTCAACCAATATGAATCGGGTTCGAATCCGTTGGCGATGTAGCTCAGAATGCTCCATGGGTTGTAGATATCTGCATCACCAAAGCGATATCCGTCATACCATTCCTTTGCTTCGGCGAACTTTTCCGGATGTCCGTAATCCTCGCATATCTGCTTCACCTCATCATCGGTGAAACCGAACATCTCATCGGATCTCTTACTGAGGATGTTGTTCACGACGAGATTGTTCAATCCGTTGAAGATGTTCTCCTTGGTGATCTGCATTATGCCTGTAATGACGGCCATCTGGAGAGATCTGTTGCCTTTCAACAAGGATGAGTACACACCTTTCATGAATGACAATATCTTGCGACGAATGTTAACGTCAGTTACAGAACTGACGACGCTATCATATTCGTCGATGAGAACGATCACCTTCTTTCCATGATGTTTCTCCATCAGGTTAGTCAATCTTGCCAATGCCGACTTGGATTCCCTAAAGCAGGTCTTACCCAGACACATTTCCGAGAATTCGGTCTTGTCGATATCTGTAAGATTGGATGAATCGTTAAGATACTGATGCCTTTTGTAAGCATCTTTGACAAGACCCATGAAATCCACTGAGAAATCATCATAGTCATCAGCACATACGGATTTCATGTCTATGTAGAGGACAGGAAATGTGTTCTTGTACCCATCACATTCATGATGCTTGGATATCTCGAGATCATCGAACCATGTGTTGCCTTTGTATTCGATGTTGAAGAAGGCATCCATCATACTGAGATTGAGTGACTTTCCGAAACGGCGTGGTCTTGTATACAGGAATACGCCGATGTCATTGGAGTTCAATATCTGTCCGATGAGCATACTCTTGTCAACGAAATACTTGTTTCCGTCGCGAATCGATATGAAATCCTGTACGCCTATCGGAAGCTGCCTCATATGCGTCATGATGGGGTGGAATTTTAAATAATTACCCAAAGACGAGACGCCATAGACCATTGGTCATTCATCCTTTGCTCACACCGAACTTTTTCGCAACCTCACCGATGCTTCTGTTAAAGCCGACCACGGCACTCCCGACCCTGTATCTCAGATCCGTGAGCGGTATCCCTTGTTTTCCATATGTCTTCAGGTCTCATTTGGAACCACAGAATTCCCCGTTCTCACCGAATGAGCTCATGCGACGGTTAATGATTTTATACGCGTCTGCTTTTCCTATCTCTGGACTTCTTTTCATCTTTGTTCCAACTACTGAATCGAAGTCCACTTCTCATTCATTCTTCACTTTCAATTCAACGTTAGCGTTGAATTGAAAGTGTTCACGAACTGTGTCGTTAGTACAGGGTCGCAAACATTTATCATCAGTTCAACGATTGTGAAGTCCATGCAACTGTCTGACCTTGTACGTTACATCTGGATGGTCTTCGGTGACCAGAAGCTCACGAGCAAAGAGGTCGAGACCAGATTGGCCGAGCTCTTCAACTACCATTGTCCCGATGCGTTCATCAAGACTATGACCAAACTCAAGATGGTCGGTCTCGTCAAAGGGGAGTTCTCCGATACCAAGGGTACATGGTTATGGTGGGTGGACGACGAGTGCAAGGCGCTCGATCCCAAAGAGGTACTCTCATCCGATTCCGTGCACAGCGATGCCTGCAAGAGATGATGGTAACGCTCTTATCCTAATGGGTGCATGGCCTCCTCATGGCAGACAAATCCTATTTCATAGAGACCGAGTTCAGCGAATACGAATCCGAGGTGTTCGCAGAGGAACAGATCAAGGATACGTTCATCTCGGTCCTCAGGACCGTCGACGATGCGGACGAGGGACTAATCATGGTCATGGGTGCATCGGAACCCGTCGGAGAGTACACATGCATCTCATCCGTCGTGTTCGGGGACCACTGCAGGGTCGAACTGTACAGGGACTTCAACAACAGGGTGCCCGATGTGGCCAAGGACCTCGCGATCGATGACGCCATGGCGGCATTCATCGAATTCTTCAACGACAAGGTCCCTGCACTCGACGGCATGAAGACGTGCGGAGAGGCATACACCATGGAGACGGAGTACACGGATTTCCCCGTGCCCGTACGCGACAAGAGACAGATCGAGGAGAGCATCATGGCCATCTCCACCGTCTATGACGAGTGCGAGTGCGAAGAGGAATGCGACTGCGAGGATGAGGACGATTGTTGCTGTGACGACGATGACTGTTGCTGCGACGATGATTGCTGCTGTGATGGCGGCGAGATGAACTTCATCGTCCTCCAGGCACCCACGCCCGTGAACGGTGTGGACTTCGTACAGGCGACACCCACGGAATGCGGATGGTACGTCGAGATGAGCTTCCTCGAGGGTCGCAGGCACCAGAACTTCGGAACGTTCTTCGACAACGACAAGGACGTCATCGACATCTTCTGCGGATTCATGGACGGAACTGTCCCTGACACAGATGATTGGATCAAGGTGAGGATCTGAGATCCGACGGTGGGGTGTGACCGCCCCACCGACGAAACCCATTATCTTGAAAAAGAGATTCTTCTGAGTTATTCGCACATCTCATCCGATGATGTCTATCAGCTTCGACATGGCCTTACCGAAGGGTGTGTCCGCAGGTACGTCCACGACATCCCCTTCCATGGTCGCTTCGCTTATGAAGTCGTCATGAGGCATCACGAATACGTCATCGAATCCGTAAGATCCTGCTTCCGACATCAGCTGTTCGCTGATGTCGCCGAAGACGTTGTTGATTATCAGAATCCTTCTGTCGGATTCGATGTGTACCTCATCGGCCAACTGGGACAGGCGTGCCGCCGTCCTCACGCCCACCTTGGTGGGGTCGGATACGAACAGCATGACATCCGCCTTCGGCAGTACGCGTCTCGACAGGTGTTCCATGCCCGCCTCGTTGTCTATCACCGCGTACTTATATCTGGGGATGAGGTCGTTGAAACAGTTCTTGAGGACGTCGTTGGTGAAACAGTAACATCCCTCTCCTTCGGGTCTGCCCATGACCAGGAGGTCTATGTCCTTGGTCTCCGTCATTATCTGACGGATGTGCGTCGCGATGTAATCCTGCTTGCTGACACCTGCCGGTACCATGTCGGGATGGGCGACGATCTCGTTCCTCAATCCTCCTATTGTGCCGGTGACCTCGATGCCCAGCTTATCGCACAGATTGGAATTGGGGTCGGCATCGACCGCCAGCGTGACATCCCTCTTGGAGAGTGTCCTGACCAATTGGGAGGATATGGTACTCTTCCCCACGCCGCCCTTACCGACGAGTGCTATTATCATCAGAATCCGTATCTCCTCTTCATCTCCTTGGAGACACCGTCGAGGAGATCGAACGTCTTCTTCGCATTCTCCTCCGAGAGGCCGCTGAGACCGCACTGGGGTGTGATCATGGATTGGTGGGCGACCTTCTTCCTGTTGATACCCTTCTCCTCCATCTTGTCGAAGAGGGATTCCATCCTCGCGACTATGGTCTCCACCGTCTCCTTCGAGACGGAGTCGTCGCTGTTGGGGATGATACCCCATGCGATGCATTTGCCCTTGCTGAGGAATTCGGTGAGTTCGTCGGGATACATCAACAGGTTGTCGCCGTAGTTGTATGCGTCGAAGCTCAGTATGTCTATGTCGGTGGACAGTACCATCGCCCAGTTGGTGTTCCCGCAGCAGTGGATACCGCGGAAGGCATCCACACCGTCCATGGATTCGTTGATCCATTCCTTCGCCTTGTCATCGGAGATGGATGCGAAGGGTGTTCCCAATATGGATAAGGATGGTTCGTCGAAGAATATGATGACGTTGGGGTTGGACATGGAGAGTCTCCTCGCCTGCCACTTGGCCATCATGTTCACTGTTTTTCTTACTATCTCTCCATAGGATTCGTCGTATATCACGGGACGGGATTCCTTATCGAGTATCTGCAATCCCTCGCTTATCGGTCCCGTGACCTGTCCCTTGACCGCATCGAATTTGGAGAGGTCGCGGTTGAGGAATTCGTACATACCCTCGTAGAGCTCCGCAGGGTGTACGAAGTGGTCGATGTCATCCGAGAGGATGGCCGTGTATACCTCGGTCGGGTCGTAATCGTTCAGGTCGACGATGATCTTGTCACCCTCGATCTTGAGTCCCGGCAGGTATGCTCCTGTCTGGACGTACATGCTCTCGTTGATACCTCTGGTCGGTAGCTGGGGCCATGATGGGCATGTCACCCTGCCATCCAATGTCATGTCGACACTGGCGATCGAGTTCACGAAAGGTAGCGAACCGATGAGTGTCGTAGCAAAATTCCAATCCATTGCTACCTCATTCTATTACTTATTTAATTAAATGACGGGGAATGTTCCGACGGAAACGATTGGTATTCAGTGCGTGATGTGGTGGGAGCGGTCCGGTCACGTTGTTGACATCGATGAAAAGACGGTAGTCATTACCGTGAAATCACGGTAATCAACAGTTTCCCAATAGCGTGGACTATCGATGGTCACTGAGGATTCTTGCGGGGTCTTCCCGGACCCCTCTTCGGGGGCAGCTTGGGCATGAGGTCCA
>CAVJRF010000003.1:0-124841 GCA_963651945.1 Eggerthellaceae bacterium
CCGATCGTGGATTCGAGAATGCCTGTAACATCGCATCCCTCCTCGACAGGGGGATGGCATTCACCATCCCCTCCAACACCCGCGAGATGCCTATCAAAAAGCTCATGACCAAGGCGAAGAAGGTCATGAAGGAACCGGATTCCATCCGCAGACACGAGGGTAGGACGTACAGGGTGGCCGAGTACGAGGTCGGCATCGCCGACCTCGACGGGAACCATCGCTATGTGACGAGATTGGAACCTAACGAGAAGGATGCGGAGTCCGAGAATGCCCTGTTCGAGACCTGCCGTAAGATAAAGGCGTTCGTGGTCTCAGATCCGAGGAAGGCGGCGGATGAGATCGATGGACTGATGTCGGCCATCGAGAGGGCGGAGTTGGAATTGGAAGGTACCAAGAGAAAGGATCCTGCCAAGGAGTTCTCCAAACTCCCCGCATTCGTACGTTCACATCTGGAGTGGAGTGTGGATGACGAGGGTGTGATGCACATCGAGAGGCTGCAGAACTCGTTCTCCTTCGATTCCAACAGAGCAGGTATGTTCGTTATGTTGGCGTCCGAAGGAACGACATGGGATGAGATGATGTCGTCCTATGACACAAGGGATTGGGTGGAGAAGGCGTTCGATGTGTACAAGACGGATACGGACGGGTCCCGGTCAAGGACCGGGGACCCGGACCGTGCACGTGCCAGATTCTTCATCAAGATGATCTCGTTGATCATGAGGATACGCATTCAGAATCTACTGAGGGATCATGAGAAGGACATCCTGAACACGAAGAAGAGGAAGGACAACGTATGTGGCCTCTCCGTGAACGGGATGATGAAGACCCTTGGTACGCTGATGGTGATCGTAAGTCCGGGTTATGTTCGCCTGACCCAACCTTCGAAAACGGTGAAGGAGATATTCTCCCTCTTCGGGCTCGAGGAGCCCGTGGCAGGGAGAATAGTGCTACCATGATGTAACCATACAATCCCGAAGTTTTAGGATATGGAGCTATGGTCACACCCCTCGCGGGTGTGTGGATTGAAATTCTGCTCGTCAGAGGTCTTGCAGGGCTGTTTTTGAGGTCACACCCCTCGCGGGTGTGTGGATTGAAATTCTTTCGGGAATGGGATGAAGAACCTCTTCTCCAGTCACACCCCTCGCGGGTGTGTGGATTGAAATGCATCACTCCGTAAATATATCGCTCGCGACAAAGTCACACCCCTCGCGGGTGTGTGGATTGAAATATAATATGTATGGTGCAGTGATGGCGGATGATGCAGTCACACCCCTCGCGGGTGTGTGGATTGAAATCCCAAGTCCCACGGTGTTCTCCGTACGTCACCGCCTTGTCACACCCCTCGCGGGTGTGTGGATTGAAATAAATTCTGGATGGGTCTTGTATTCCGTCCATGAAGTCACACCCCTCGCGGGTGTGTGGATTGAAATACCCCCTATCTTGATGACTGGTTGATAGGTGGTCATGTCACACCCCTCGCGGGTGTGTGGATTGAAATCGACGATAGTCTGTACATCGCCGAGGTCAGAATCGTCACACCCCTCGCGGGTGTGTGGATTGAAATGATGAGGATGTAGATATCGAGATACGGAGCCGTCGAGTCACACCCCTCGCGGGTGTGTGGATTGAAATGTGAACTGGAAGGATGTGGTGCCTGTGTACGTCCGTCACACCCCTCGCGGGTGTGTGGATTGAAATGACCATTACTACGATTTTGAAAAGTCAGTACTCTCAAGTCACACCCCTCGCGGGTGTGTGGATTGAAATGCCACGACGGCAGCATCGGTCACGGACATCTACATGTCACACCCCTCGCGGGTGTGTGGATTGAAATCTGACCTGTTGTACAGCGTTGTATTTGTAACGGGTGTCACACCCCTCGCGGGTGTGTGGATTGAAATTCCATCGTCGTAATGACCTATGTATCGGTCATTATCTTGTCACACCCCTCGCGGGTGTGTGGATTGAAATCGCGATAAAGATGGTAAAAGCATCATGCCTAACTACGTCACACCCCTCGCGGGTGTGTGGATTGAAATCGCGAGTATATCGACTACTGGACGGATATTAAAGTCACACCCCTCGCGGGTGTGTGGATTGAAATCAGTGTGATGGTTGCGTTAGCATTGAGTCATCCACGCGTCACACCCCTCGCGGGTGTGTGGATTGAGATGATTTCAGAGTCCATAATACTTCATCAAAACCTGTGACACACCCCTCACAGAAGTATGAATGGGTAAATATGATGGGAATGGCCTCCTAACGACCTAAACTCTGGGATTTACTATACGCAATCTATAAGTTTCAAGTTAACACAATGATAATCATCTTTGATAAGTGTCCTTAAGAAAGATCATCTCTCATCACACATCCCTATGCTTCGACATCCTACGAATGTACTCCGATAGATTCTTGTCCGTACAATATACGAAACAACCTTTCATCCCACGTGTCATCAGAACCCTGTATGTATTCTTGATTATCCTTTCCGCCAGATTCCTCTGCTCATCCGGCGTACGTCCGATCTTCAGACCTTTCAACGACGAATCCGTCTTGGCACGCTTACTGGCATCGGTGATGATGGTGTTCGTCGATGGATCGTACCTGATGTCGGGCCCGATGATCACACCTACGTAATCGAACTCAAGACCCTGACATGTGTGTATGCAACCTGCCTCTTTCACAGATTCGGGATCGATCGCCCACGTCGAGGTGTTCCCGAGATTCCAACTCATCTCGAAGCCGTATTCCGGGATCGTTATATCATGCATATTGGTATCATTCTTCGAATCTGATATCCAATTCCAACAATAACCGGCCACGATCCTGGATTTGTTATTGATCCTGTTGAGGGCCTCGATATCGGATCTCATCCGATTCGGATCGTCATAGACACGGAAATCATATTCGAATGATGGATCGGGATCGAATGATGCCGTCTCCCTCACTTGCAGGAGATTGTCGATCCATTCTACGTACCCATCCGAGCCGGAACATCTGAACTGCGAATCGAGTTCCATGATCGAGACTTCCGAATCGAGTTCCTTGGCATACCTCTTGATCTCGTCCTCCGTACCGATGTCCTTGATCGTGACCCTCTGATCCTCATCGATGAAGAATACCGACAGTCTGGAGGAACGGATGAGTTCCATGACCTGGTTCTCACCCATGTTCTGGAACATGCCGCTCTTCTCATTCAATCTGTGCGCTTCATCAATGAGTAAAGCATCGAACGTATTCTCCGGTGCATCGGTGAAACAGCCTGAACCTTTGAACAATACATCGACACGGCTCTTCCTCATCGAACCCTTTAGTTTGCAACTGTAGATGCTACGCGGAGCGGAATTCTTCGTGACATAGATCGCGGACGAACCCTCGTTAATCATCTCGACCAACAGATTGACGGCAAGAACCGTCTTACCGGTCCCGGGACCGCCTCTGACGATCATGGTCTTCTTCTTACCGGACCTCAATACCTGCCTCAGGGAATACAATATCTCCTCATTGATGACCTTCTGTGTGTCGATCATCACGAATTCCCTGTTCCCCAGCATCATCGACGATAATGCATCCTGCAATGATCTCGACGGCCTGAGTTTTCCGCGATCGATCATGAATATGGTGTCTCCGTTATCGCCGGTCTTCAGGATATCTTCCAGGAAACGCTTCAGTTTGTTACCGTCCTTCTTGGAGAATATCGGTGCCTTCTGAACATAATACTCATACATCGGATTGAGAAGAGGTTCCGGCACGGATTCGATATAATTGTGCAGACAGGCGCATGGTTGCAGACAGACATCCATGTCCTGTATGTTCGCATTGAAGTCGCTTATCGCCGTAGCATATGACCACGCCTGATAGGATGGATGTGTGATCTCGTGATCTCCGCCGTTTATGTATGTCCTGACGACTGCATCCTTTCCCGGGACCGCATCGGCATGCTCCCATTGTTTCAATTCGATTATCACAGCAGAGTTGAATCCTTTCGCGTTGTAACCGGATACGATGAGATCCACACGCTTCGATGTGTATGGGATGTTATACTCGATGGCTATCCCGGCATCGTCGGGAACGGATGAACCGCCCAACACCGCACCCATGTACGTCAGCGAATTCGTCCATGAACGGACCTCCGACTGTGGTGCGTGCCTTCCGAACCGTTGTTCCATCGCAGAACCGATCTTCTCTTCCAAGACGCCATTGTATAGGTCATCGATGAACCCGGATTTGATCCCGGAATAGATTATCATACGGATCGAAAGGTATCCGGTCTTGAGATATATCTTTCGGTGAATAGGAGGTCTGAAAGCAAGACGACCTCATTCTGAACGGGGCTTGGCTTGATTGATGCTATTTTATACCCATAACGCGAATCCACACCCATGGATCTGAACATACTGATCCCACTGTCCGTATCACTGTTCCTGATACTGGATCCGTTCGCAAGTGTCCCTATGTTCCTGAACATAACCAAGGGCACCGACGAACGTACCATCAGATCCTACGCGAACAAGGCCATCATCGTCGCCGCGATACTGCTGTTCATATTCATCCTCATCGGCAACAGCCTCATGGACATCTTCGGCGTGACCATGGACAGCTTCCGTGTCGCCGGAGGTATAATCTTCCTTCTCATGGCCGTGGAACTCGTATTCGGATTGAAGCTATCGAAGATAGACGATCAGGAGGGAGCGAAATGGGCCATCATCGCATCCCCTATCCTCACCGGGCCCGGTGTGATTACCACCGCCATACTTTCCACATCCAAATACGGATTGGAGACCGTGGTCATCGCAAGCATCATCGCATTGCTGGCGACATGGGTCATCCTGAGAGAATCCACGCTGATAATGAGATATGTGGGAGAACAGGCCCTCGGCATCGTGACCAAGATAATCGGTCTGTTCATCGCCGCCATGGGTGTCGAGAGCATCTTCTCCGGAACTCTCGGATGGTTCGATTCGCATACGGTCGCCGATATGATGATGCAGATATTGATGCTGATATGAGAAAAGGGATGACGTATCCGATATCGGATACGATCATCCGTTCTTAACAAAAGGTGTCCTTGTACCTTCCGATGGTGTACTTGATGATGTCCTGCACCTTATCGGAACCGATGATCTCGTCGACCGCGGTGGTCTTACCTTCGAGTGTCTTGTAGACCTCGAAGAAGTGCTTCATCTCGTCGAACATGTGCCTTGGAAGCTCGCTGATATCCGTGTACGAATTGTACATCGGATCGTCGAACGGGATGGCGATGATCTTCTCGTCGTTCGCACCGTTATCGATCATCTTGATCGCACCGATCGGATAGCATCTGACCAATGTCATCGGGAGGATCGGTTCCGAACACAACACCAGGGCATCCAACGGATCCCCGTCATCCGCATACGTCCTAGGGATGAATCCGTAGCTTGCGGGATAGTGCGTCGATGTGTACAGGATCCTGTCCAACTTCAACAGTCCCGTCTCCTTGTCCAATTCGTATTTGTTCTTGCTTCCTTTGGAGATCTCCACGACGACCATGAAATCGTCGGATGAGATCCTCTTCGGGTTGATGTCATGCCATATGTTCCCCATGGGATCGCCTTGCTATATGCCGACGATATCCATCGGACGTATAATCATTATCTCTCCTCGTCATGATTAAAGACCATGACGTACATCCATGGATGGGCGAACGGTATGGACAACAAGGCCATAATCATCACTATCAATCTGATCTCGGTGATCATATCCGTCATCCCGGTGAAGAGCGGGACGGATCAGCATCCGATCTACATAGCATTGATCGCGTTCGTCGCCCTGATGGCCTACTTCAGCGTGATGCTCGTCCTCGACAGGATGCCTTTGAATCAGGAGAGATACAAAGGCGAGGGAAGGATGCGCTTCGCCGTATACTACACGATGTGCGGACTCGTAGGTTCCGTCGTATCCGCTGCCATAACTTGGATTGGTATATTGAACGAGGTGTTCCCGTTCATCATCCTGATGATAGTTGTCATGTCCTTCGGGGACTATTTCGTGAAGGTCGGTAGGTGAATTCGATGAACGATGTCGAGAGAGGTATCATTGAGAGAGTGGATGCGGTCTCGGACGATCTGAAAGGATTGGCCATAAGCATACATGACAATCCCGAGATGGGTCTGAAGGAATACGAGGCATGCCATCTGCATACGGAGATGCTCAGGAAGTATGGGTTCGACGTCACCGTAGGTGTCGCCGGATATGAGACTTCATTCATTGCATCCCACAAGAGCGGGAAGGAAGGACCTGTGATAGTGTTCCTTGCGGAATATGATGCTTTACCGGGATTGGGACACGGTTGCGGCCATAATCTGGTTGGTACCGTCGCCACGGGTTCAGGGATCGCGGTCACGGACATCATCGACAGATACGGAGGGGAGGTGCGCGTATACGGTACACCCGCCGAGGAGACCGTCGGTTCGAAGGTCGATTTCATAAGGGAAGGGTTGTTCGATGATTGCGATGTCGTGATGATGGCACATCCCAGCTATCACAATGCGGACGGGATGAATACGATAGCGATGACCAACATGAAGGTGGAGTTCTTCGGTAAGGCGGCACATGCCGCAGCAGTACCGGAGGAAGGGATCAATGCGTTGGATGCGATGATCTCCCTCTTCAACATGATCAATGCGTACCGTCAGCAGACGCGTACCGATGTGAGGATACATGGGATAATCACCAACGGCGGGGATGCCCCCAACATAATCCCAGCTTACACATCGGCGGTCTTCTACATACGTGCGAACGACCGTGAACATTGTAAGGTGGTCTACGACAGGGTGAAGGACATCGTCGCTGCCTCTGCCATGGGCACCGGGTGCAGATACGAGATATCCAAGGTGGAGAACTTCCTGGACGATACAAGGACCAACTATACATTGGCGGGCATCATCACCGACAGGTTGCAATCCTTCGGCATAGATGTGAAGAGGACGAAAGGAGAATATCTCTCGGTCTCGTCGGATCTCGGTAACGTAAGTCGTGTGAGACCATCGGTACAGATGCTCTTCTCCATCGGTAAGCCCGATTCGGGTAATGTGACAGAGGTACATTCCGAAGGATTCGTACGCGATTCCCGCTCGGATTTCGCCTTGGATGCTATGCTCACGTTCATCAGATCGTTCGCATTGTCCACGTACGACATACTTACGAAGCCGGAACTTCTGGCTAAAATACGTGAAGAATTCGACGGAGAATGATGATGGCGACCGCAAGGTCGCCATCGGATCACGCCTTGTGGCGGATCATGAACTTCTCTAACTTGTCGTAAGCATCGGCGAGGATCTCGATCCTCGGAAGGGTGATGGTGCGGAAGTGTCCCTGTCCGAACTCGGGATCGAATCCGGAACCGTGTACGACCACGACACCTTCCTCGTTCATGAGATCGAGGACGAATTGCTTATCGTTCTCCCATATGCCGTTGAGCTCGACCTTGGGGAACATGTAGAACGCACCCTGCGGCTCCCTTACCGAGATACCGGGGATCTCGTTCAATCTCTCGTACGAGAAGCGTGCCCTGTCGTTGAGCCTCCTGTTCATGTCCACGATGTAATCCTGAGGTCCCTGGAGGGATGCCTGTGCGGCCCACTGGCACGGTACGTTGGGACAGATGCGTGCACGGCACTGTTTCATCAGTCCCTCCCAGACATCGTCGAGCATTCCCGACTCGTCCATGAAGTATCCGTATCCCACCCTCCATCCGGGCATGAGGTTCACCTTGGAGAATCCGTTGAGGACTATCCTCGTGACATCCGATGGCAATCTTGACATGGAGAAGAACGGCTTCTCCGTGATCTTATCGTATATCTCGTCGGAGATGATCGGTATCTCCATCTCGGCTGCGAGATCGCCTATCTCGCGGATGATCTTCTCGTCGAACACAGCACCCGTGGGGTTGTTGGGATTGATGACGATGATGGCCTTGGTCCTGTCGGTGATGCGTTTGCGCATCATATCCACATCGGGTGCCCAGTCCTCCTCCTCGATCAATCTGTACGATACGGTCTTCCCGCCGAAGAAGTCTATGTACTGGTGGTACGAGGGATATCCGGGTCCGGATACCAATACCTCATCGTTATCCTCGACCATCGCGCCCATCAGCAGACTGATGGCCTCACCTACACCGGATGTGACGAACACCTTGTCCGGTGTTATCCTCGTCCCATGTTTCTCGTACTCACGATCGACGATCGCCTGTCTGAACTCGGGATTACCCTGCGAATCCCCGTAACCGTTGTCGGTGTGATCCACAGCCTTCCTCAGAGCATTCTTGAAGTAAGCAGGCGTCTCGAAGTCCCATTTGTTCGGATCCCCGATGTTGAGCATACAGAGCTTCCTACCCTGGGCAGCGAGCTTGGCAGCTGGTACTGCGACCTCTCTGATCGCATAGTTCATCTCCAATGCACGTCTGGAAGCTTGTATTTTCCTTACCATACTTATCGAAGCGGTAAATCTGATGGCATTGATATAAACGTTCGTGCAGTCCGTCGTCCATGCCATACGAATGTATGTCATACACCCGTGCCCATATTATCGATAGAATATGACTGGCATGAAGACAATCCTTTTAGGTGTGCTTCCCATAATGCGGGACGATGGCAGCTATCAGACTCGGAAAGAATCACCTCAGATGGTGCGATGAATGCAACCTACCCATATTGGAGAATGAGAAGTGTCCCGTATGCGGACACGCCACCCACGAGGTGGAAGTCACACCTCCGGGTGAGGTGAGGCCCGCTTTCGAGCATGACATCAAGATGATAAGGGGCCTCGTGGACAAACAGTTCGGCGAGGGTTCCGGGGAAGCGATGCTCCCGGACGGACACATCGTACTCCTGAACAAGGCACCGTCATTGGATAGGATGGACGAGGTCATCATCGACGGAAGGACGATAGCATCCATCAGGTTCGACCTCGGGAAGAAGTGGGTGTTCATCAACCGTATGCAGAGTGCGATGAGGATATCCAAGGTCATGAGCAAAGGATATGTCGTGATCGATCCCGCTGCAGTCAAGTTCGTACAGGAGTCCAAGAATCTCATGGCCCCAGGGGTGATTGATGCCTCGCCCGATGTGAAGAACGGTGATGAGGTGGTCATCATGACCAAGGACAGGCAGGCCATCGCCACCGGTACCGCAAGGATGTCCACAGAGGAGATGATCGCTTCCGATCACGGTATGGCGGTCAGGACCAAATGGTACAAACCCGAGGATAGTGCGGTCATCGATAAGGATAACTCGTGGGATGAGGCTGTAAAAGCCAACGAGAACGTCATCTTCAGGAGAAGGGATGAGGCGATAGCCTTCATCAAGAAAACGATGGGGCAGTATGACAAGCCTGCGATCGTATCGTTCTCAGGCGGTAAGGATTCCCTCACCACGTTGTTACTGACGTTGGATGCGGGATTGAAGCTCCCGGTACTGTTCATCAACACGGGATTGGAGTTCAACGAGACCGTGGACCACGTGCGTGACGTTTGTAAAAGACACGACCTGCAGCTGATAGAGGAGGCGGCACCGACCGATGCGTTCTTCGGCAATCTGGTACAGTTCGGTCCTCCCGCCAAGGATTACAGATGGTGCTGCAAGACCAACAAGTTGGGTCCCACCGTAGCTGCGATAAACAAGAACTTCCCGAAGGGATGTCTGTCCTTCATCGGTCAGAGGAAATACGAATCGGAAGCGAGGCACAACAAGCCCAGGGTATGGGTCAATCCGTGGACTCCCGGTCAGACGGGTGCATCCCCCATCCAGAGTTGGAACTCCATCCACGTATGGTTCTACATATTCTACAAGAAGGAACCCTTCAACGTTTGGTACACAAGGGGATTGGACAGGATAGGTTGTTTCCTCTGTCCCGCTTCGGACCTCGCCGAGTTCGACATAGTCGCCGGCAACTCCGACAGATATCCGCAGTGGGATGCGTATCTCAACGATTACATGGAGTCCCGCGGACTCCCGAAGGAATGGAAGGAATACGGCCTGTGGAGGTGGAAGAAGGCACCGCAATCCATCAAGGAAGAGGTGCAGAGGGTCACCGGCAAGGATGTGTCCGAACTGACCAAACAGACCAAGGCCCCGGAAAAGGGACCGATATCCATCAAGATACAGGAAGGTTATTCCCCATGCGTGATCGGTTTCAGCATAGAGGCCGCATTGTCAAGGCCTGTAGACCTGGATAGATTAGCGGGTTTCATGCAGGCCCTTGGTAGGACCGTCGAGAAGGATCCGGAAGGACAATGGGCATCCGTGGATTACATCACGATGTACAGGGAAGGTGTGATGATCTCCAAGGCCTCCGTGGAAGGGGATGCACGCAGGGAGATCGACAGGATGTTCCAACTCGTGATAAGGTCGGAACAATGCGTCGGTTGCGGACTCTGTGCGGCAAGGTGCGAACAGCACGCACTGTACATGAAGGATGGAAGGGTCGAGATAAATCCGGATGACTGTATCTGGTGCAAGGAATGCTTCGGACCCTGTCCTGCGTTGAACTTCAGGAACACCGATGACGATATGTGATCATTCGTTGCCGAGTGCGTCCCTCATGGCCTCGAGGTCGGGTTCCGTGCCGAACCACAGTTTGAAGGATTCGGCACCCTGACCTACGAGCACATCGGAACCGCTGATGATCTTACAACCGAGCGTCCTGGCGACCTGTACGAATCTCGTCTTCCTGCTGTAGACCATATCAAGTATGCACTGATCACCGTTCATCGTATTGAGATCGAAGGGATAGATGGAATCCTTGATCATACCTATCGGTGTGCAGTTGATGATTATATCATAACCGGATACGTCGGGATCGGATGTGGGTTCTACGAGGAGATCGTCACAGAGCTCCAACAGCGTCACTTCATTCCTCGCAAGCACCTGTACGTCGCAACCCATGGATTTCATCGCATAGGCGGATGCTCTCGCGGCGCCTCCGGAACCGATGACCAATGCACGTTTGTTCCCGAGGTCGTAACCGGACATGGCGAACGCTCTTCTGATGCCTGTGCTGTCGGTGTTGTATCCTCTCAATTTCCCGTCATCGTTGACGATGGTGTTGACGGCACCGATCTTGATGGATTCCTCCGAACACTCATCGAGCATGGACATCACCTCCGTCCTGTACGGTATGGTGATGTTCAGTCCCCTGATCTGATACTGTACCATCACATCGCTGATCCTATCCGATGTCTTGGAATCGAATGTGAGCGGTATGGCGTTGATCTTCGCCTTCTTTATGGCTACATCCATCATATCGGTGAACTTGTTGTTCTGTATGTTGCATCCTGCTATACCGACGATGATACAATCATCACCGAGATCGTCCAGCACATCGGCCTCCAACTGGCCCTCTGCGGTAGGTGCTCCGATGTAACCGAACGTGAATTCATTGCCGAGGAGATTGCTTCTGAGCCTCGTTATGGTACCCATATCACCCATACCGATGAGCACATGCCTCTTCCCGATGATCTGCGATGCCTCGTACATCTTGCTGAGGTCCTTGAAGGATCTCATCATGAACGCACCCTTGGCGATGTCCTGTACCTTCGAGAACATGTTGACCATCTCGCACACATCGGGTGTGTTCTGGAAATCATGATAGGATCTGACACTCCTGTATCCGTGCACGATGTCCGTACCGTTGTCCACATAACCGTTGAATCCGGGCGGGATCAATGACGGATCCTTCCCGCAGAGGTTGATGATGGTATCGGAATCCACATTATCGGGGACCTTGTCGAACACATCCATACGGACCTCGTCATAATCGTAACGGAATGTGAGGTCGCGCGGTTTACCGTATGCAGCGCAGATGCGCATCAGATCGACCTCGGTTGTATGAGGGAGGATGATTCAACATGCTGTACGCTGGGGAGATCGATTCTATCTTCCATAGGGTGGTACCATGGCTTTGAGCGAATACCATCATATTAATCTATCCACGGCTCGAACGTCGATCGTCGTATACGGTATCCGCATCCGAGGGTCTGTTTATCATCACGATACCGATGAACACCAACGCCATACCAAGGATGTTGAACACGTCCAGCACCTCTCCGTAGAAGAAGTATCCGACTATGGCGCACATCACCACCTCCAGGAACAATACCACAGAGGATGTCGTGGCGGACAGGTCCTTCAGACAGAGTGCGTGCATGTAGTAAGGGATGAGGGTGAACACTATCCCCAGGAGGAGGATGTTGACGATTACATCCGTCCCGGAGAACGATATCTCGAACATGGATACAGGTTCGCAGAACGGGAACGTGCATATGGAACACACGAGGAAGATGTAGAAGAGTATGGTGCTGGTATCGCATCCCCTCTTGACCGCATCCTTGACGCCCACGGTATAGATGGCGAAGGCGATACCGGAGATCAGCCCTATCATCATACCTAGAGGATTCGTGGCATCCACACCCTTCAGTATACCCGAGACCAGAACGCATCCCGCGAAGGCCACAACCAGGGATGACTTCTGTATCGTCGACAGCCTCTCCTTGAAGATGAAATATGACATGATGGCGACGAAGTACGGTTCCGTGTTCTCCAATACCGCCGCAAGCGACAGATCGACCATCAGCTGTGCCTGGAAGTAGCACGTGTCGGCGGCTATCTTCACGATACCGACCAATATCAGTAACTTGACATCCCTCTTGGATATCCTGAACAGACTCCTGTCCTTGATGAATATGATGGCACCGATAACCACGGTGCATATGATGCATCTGAGCTCGAACATCTGCAATGAGCTCAATCCCGCATCGGACAGTGACCTTATGCATATCCCGAGGAAACCCCAGATGACGGATGCTCCCGCTATCAACAGTATGGAGGTATACCCTCTGACGGAATCCATGTCAATAACCTGTCATCCAGCGGTATATCCTTGTCAAGCGTTTCTCCGGTATGGGTTTCTCTTCCTCGATCATCATCGTGATGAAATATCCCGTATCGCCGTAGATCGTGAACCTGTCGCATGTCGCGGTATCGCCGGTATACGTGATCTGCCTCATGATGAATGATATACCGTTCATCAGCGAACCGTCGTCGTCCATCAGCAACGATCCGTACACCGTATCATCACATCTCTTCAGCAGGATCCTCGCACCGCGACCGTGAGCTATGAAGGACACCTCCTTGATCTCCTTCGCACCGGGCCTTTCGGTGGCCTCCCAACCGACGGTGTCGTCGATCAGTCTGAGGAATTGGTCCCTGTGCATATATGCGTCGCTTCCGATGAACATTGTGTTCTCCATCATCCTCGCATTGTAATCCAGACGTGCCTTGACGGAGTGATATTTCACATCCGGATGCATTAGCAGTCCTATGAAGACCGCGAAGATGAGGATGTCGATCAAGTTCGGGATGCGCTTGAGGATCGCATCGGAGAGATACATGTAACCCACACCGGTATCGTACAGTATCGGTGCCGCCAGTATTGCGATGACGCCTGCGGACTGTATCACGAGGCGAGACTGGTTGTACCTGTCCCCGACATATAACAGGAGGTTGAGGTATATGCCCAGGGCACCGACCGCCAATTGGATCAGGCCATAGCCGACCGTGATCTGATTCGTCGAACCGACGGAATACATCCCTTCCTGTATTATGAACAGATTGCACATGAGTCCGAAGACCGATATGTTCATCGACAGATTCTCGCTCTTCCTGAAGAGCATGAAGATAGCGAGGACGATGGTGATGATCATCGTCCCTATCAAAATCATCTGCGGATGTTCGACCCTCCTGGTGAATGTCAGGATATCTATGGTACCGAGTATGACGGTTAGCAACAGAACGGCGACCGAGGCTATCTTTCCGGATCTGGACTTGGCTACCATTTCTCCACCTCGTCCTTGACCTTCAATCTGTACGCCGATCCGCGTTCTCCGTACATCGATATGGTCTCGCAGGTATCGATAGACCCGTCGGGCGATATGCTGTCGACGGACAGCCTGTATGCGTTGAGCATCGAACCGTCAGAAGGTTCCGATATGGAGATGTACATCTTATCCGACCCCCTCCACTTCTGTACGATCATGGATGTCTCCTCGACGAGGTAATTGTAGAGCGTACATCTGATCTCCTTCTCCACCGGCCCACCGTCGGTGACGTCCGTCCATCCGCTCCTGTCGTCGAATGCCTTGACGAGTTCGCGTGCTTCGCGCCTTGTTATATATGTAGACGGTTCGTTGGCACCCAAACGTCTCACCTTCGAGAACACATTGAGATCTATGGTCATCGGCAGACTGCTCCTGGCCTTCTCGCTTCCGACCATGATGAAGAGGATGATGTACAATCCGCACATGATCCATGACGTCAGGTACGTGGTGAACAGGTCTCCGACCGGAATGTTGTACATCGTTGCATCCTCGTACACCTCCACGAGCGTCAATGCGAGCATTATCGCCGATGAGAACATCATACCGAAGCGGCCCCTCGACCTGCCCCTCATGTACGAAATCCCTGTGACCATCAGATTGATGGCGAGCACCAACATGACGAGGGAGAAAACGAACCCGATCCCACGGAACTCTCCCAAGGATGGTAGATTGCTAGATATCCTGTTCACCGAGACGGACATGGCATACAGACCGATGGCACGGTAGAAATTGTTCGAGAAATCTATCAATATCAATGTCCCTAGGATGATTTGAAAGATGACCGCGACCACTAACGTGATGCTTATGCTCCCGGGGGACAGGGCATGCTCCAACAGGTGATAGTACAAACCTACCACTGCGTTGACTATGAGCATGAGGGCGATGATCTTCGTCATCTTGGACATCGCTGTCGATGCCGTGTAGTGGACGGCTCCCTCAATCACGTCGTTGACGTTCATCGTTACCCGATGTGCACAACACATTATTAAATTTCATCATGCCAACACGTCCATCGTACCGTGGCAGATGAATAAGATTAATTATCTGCCCATCATTCAATAGGACATGGAAGTGTATAACGGAGTCGACCCGAAGGTCATCGATAGGGCTGTGTTATACATCGTCCTATGCGTCCTCATCGTCGTCTTCTCGATGATCGGTTACTTCGAGGATTTCGCAGGCGGGAACCTCGATGCCGGCGAGATCGGAGGTCTCATCTTCGACATGGTCGTCGATTTCGCCATGCTGTTCCTGATATATTCCATTGTCAAGGGGAACAACGGTGCCCGCGTGGCGGCGGCGATATTGGCGGCATTGAATATCGTGTTCTATATCACGAATACATTCACGGCCATCTCGCACGCCATAGTGACCGTGTGCACGATCGCCTGCCTCGTATTGTTGCTCACCAATCCCATCAGGGGATGGTGCGTACAGCTGAATGACGGTCAGACCTGGTTCGAGAGGTTCAAGTCGAAGGATAACCGTCTGAACATCGTAGGGACCTTCTGTATGTTGGACGTGATCGTCCTGCTCATCATCGGATCAACGCTGTTGTTCTACAACACCACGATAATGGATAAGGTAGTGGCCGACAGTTCATGGAATGATCTGGCACAGACGATAATCAATGCAGGTCTCGCATCCTCCGTATCCGGAGCGAAGGAATTCTTGTGCGATCTGCTCTACAACATAGGGTTGGTGACCGTGATCGCGGGGCTCATGATGTTGCTGCCGGCGTATTCGTCCTTCTCGAGGAAGGCATACATGCCCGGGTTAATCATATTGATCCTGTCGTTGATCACCTCCGTCATGACCGTTGTCGGATTCGTCATCGGTGTCATCGTGATCATACTCTACATATCGTGCAAGAGCGAGTTCGTGAAAAGTGTCCCCGAACCCGACGATGGTTATTAATCCGCACCCACGTATCCCATGGATATGGCCAAAGGATTGGAGATGGAACTCAATGCGATACAGCACAGGCTGTTCGATGAGAGGAGAGCCGTACTGATAATCTTCGAAGGGGTCGGAGGGAGTCAGATGTCCTTCCTGATCAACGGTCTGACATCCATGTTGGAGCCCAGGGGCATAGAGTATCACAGTTTCACCCCCGAAAGGGTCGAGAACTATATCGGATCCGTTCCCGCGAAGGGAAGGATAGGGATATTCGACAGGTCATGGTACAGTTATGTAATCGAGAACGACCTCATCGACAATGACATGGCAGAGTACATAGGTCACCTCGAGAGATTCCTCATCGACAACGGGATCATAGTGATCAAGGTCTTCCTCGATATGTCGAAGAAGAGGATGGATGAGGTCAAGGGTACATTCCCCGTCTCCCCCTCCAAGGACTGCGGTTTCCTCAGTGACGGGGATCCCGATTATCAGAGATTCTCGCTGAAGGATGACGGATTGGCGACATTCATCAAGAGAACGGATTCCAGGGACATCCCGTGGGATATCGTGAAGGTTCGCGAATTCGACGATACCGTAGAGGATATCGGAGAGGTCATACTGAAGAGACTGATCCAGCACATGGACGATACATACGTTCCCTCCAGGTCCTCCGTCGTCGGAAGGTTCCACAATCCCCGCGAGGATACCGATTTCTCGAAGGTACTGAGCAAATCCGAGTACAAGGAGGAATTGGAGAGATATCAGAGCAGGCTTGCCGAACTCCAATGCAAGCTGGCACTGTCGGATAAATCGCTGGTGTTGCTGTTCGAGGGATGGGATGCGGCCGGAAAGGGCGGTTCCATCAAACGCGTCACCAGGGCGTTGAATCCCCGCGGATACACTGCATATCCCATCTCCGCACCCAACGGTGAAGAGAAGTCCAACACATACCTGTGGAGGTTCGCCACGAGACTGCCGGAGAAGGGACACATCTCCATATTCGACAGGAGTTGGTACGGCAGAATGATGGTGGAGCCCATAGAAGGATTCTGCACCGATGTGGAATACTCCCGTTCGGCGGACGAAATAAACATGTTCGAGAGGAACATGATAGATAACGGTCGTATCCTGATCAAATTCTGGATGGAGATAACCAAGGATGTACAGTTGGAACGCTTCAGGGCCCGTCAGGAAGACCCCATGAAACAATGGAAGATAACCGACGAGGATTGGCGCAACAGGGAGAAGTGGGACATCTACGAGAGATACGTTGATGACATGATATCATCCACCAACACCCATGATGCCCCTTGGCACGTGATCGAGAGCGTCGACAAGTACTACGGTCGTATCAAGGTCCTGAAGACCATATGCGAGACGTTGGAGAAGGAGCTCTAGAGCACCTTCATATCCCTGCCGAAGAGCTTCTTGAAGTCCTTCGCGGATTCCTCCAACTTCCAACGTTCCATGCTCACATCCTGATTGGATATCAGCGTGAACAGTATCACGTTACCTTTGACCGCTTCCACGGTGAAGTCGGTCTCCAACTGCATCCTGTGACGGTCCATGGCATCCGCCATCCTCAGGATCAGTATGCACTGTCTCAGCTTGAGGGATTGTCTCTCGTCCATCTTCGAGAAGGGTGAATCGTTGGCGGACGGCATCTTCTTGTGATGATATCTTACCATGATGGCGATGGTCTGGATCTCATCCATATCGAATCCGATCAGATTCGCATTGGATATTATGTCGCAGGACATCACATGGTGCTTCTCGTAACCGAACACCTCGCCTATGTCATGCAGTTGCGAGGCATACTCCAACATCTGTATCGTATGTTCCTTCAGATCGGTGACAAACATATCGTTCAATCTATCCGCGATCTTACGTGCGGCCTTTCTGACGGTCATCGCATGTTCCGCATCGTAACGGCATTTGTATCCCAACTCCGCTATCGCGGATTCCCTGACATCGATGTCGCGGAGACCGTGGTTGACACGATAGTCCACCATCATGCCTTCCTTCAGACCGTAGTGGGATATCTCCATCTCATCGATGCCCAAACCTATCATCAGTTCCTCGGCTATCGCACCGCCCGAGACGATGATGTCCGTACGGTTGCTGCCGAGCTTCGGGACATTGGAACGTTCCTCCGCATCCATCCTTTTGAGGGACAACATCATCGGGGACAGATCGTTCAGTGACAACACATCCCTCTTACCGCGCGGGGAACATATCTCGGATAACGTCTCGAACGTACCGGAGGAACCGATCACCCTGTCGAATCCGATCTCCTTTATGCGCCTCATCGTACGGTATGCGCAGAGAGCGGCCTCACGTTGATATGCCGTGTACTCCTCATCGCTCAATGCCTTCCTGCAATCGAACGGGAATCCGTATGCGAACCTGACCGCTCCCAACGGGAGGCTCTCGATGAAAAGTATCTCCTTGCCTTTGGAGATGGTGAACTCGGTACTTCCTCCGCCGATGTCTATGAGCAGTGTCTTCTCCCTGGGTCCGTTCTCTCCGAGTACGCCCAACCTTATCAGGCGTGCCTCCTCCTCTCCCGGGATGATCCTTATCTCCAATCCGTCGGTCTGTATCGCTTTCAACAATTCTTCCCTGTTGTCCGCTTCCCTGGCGGCACATGTGGCGTATGCGAAGACCTCGTGGGCACCGTGCTTCTTGGCATAGGCGGTGAACTTCCTCACTATGATCCCGCATTTCTCTATGGCATCATCGTCTATCGTTCCCTTGGAATAGAGACTGCGACCGATACGGAGTACCTCCCTGTCCCTGGCGATCTCGGTACCGAGAGTACCGTCATAGAACTTCACGACCAACAGATGTATGGAATTCGTCCCTATGTCGATGAACCCCACCACTCTGGGATCAGTCATGCCATATCCCTCTGTTCTCGATGAACCATTCCTGGGAACGCAGGGGTTTCCTGCCGTCCTTGGGAACATGTACATACGAACCGTCGGGAAGGAGCATCCTCGCTTTCACGTTATCCGCGAAGTGCACCAGGAGGATCTTGTCCCTGATCCTCCTCATGAGGTCCTTATCGAGTACGGGGTAGAGCACCTCCACCCTCGCCATCAGATTCCTCGGCATGAGATCGGACGATCCCATGTACATATCGGGGTCGCCGTTGTTCTCGAAGTAGTATATCCTGGAGTGTTCGAGGAATCTATCCACTATGCTCGTCACAGTGATGTTCTCTGATATACCTTCGATACCGGGACGGAGACAGCACAATCCTCTGATGTTGAGTTCCACCTTCACACCTGCGATCGATGCCTTGTACAGCGATGCGATGATGTCCGCATCGATGAGACCGTTGGCCTTCATCATTATGTGGCCGTTACCATGCTCCTTGTGGACCGCTATCTCTCTTTCGATCTTCTCTATGAGGACTTCCTTCAGATTGAGCGGTGCTACGAGAAGATGTTTGAACTCCCTCCTTCCGAAATATCCCGTGAGGGCATTGAACAGTTCTCCCACATCCTCTCCTATCTCGTCGTTGGCGGTGAAGAAGGATATGTCGCTGTATTGTTTCGCGGTGCTCACGTTGTAGTTACCGGAGCTCATGTGCGTGTATCTCACCAGCCTGTCCTCCTCCAATCTCACCACCTGCAGAAGTTTGGAGTGCACTTTAAGATCGACAGGACCGTAGACGACGTTCACGCCTATCTCCTCCAGGTCCTTGGCCCATTTGATGTTACGGTTCTCGTCGAACTTCGCACGCAGTTCCAAGAGCACACTGACGTTCTTGTGGTTGTTGATGGCCGTCTCCAACGCCCTGTATATGGATGGGTCCTTACCCACCCTGTACAGACATATCTTGATGCTCTGCACATACGGATCCCTTGCCGATTGTTCTATGAACCTCACGACCGTACCGAATGTCTCGTAGGGGTGGAACACGATACGGTCCTTCTTCTTTATCGCGGAGAACAGGTCGTAATCATCCTGCATATCGGGATGGGTGTACGGGGCCATCGGTTTCTCCTTGAGATTGGGATAGTCGAGATCGGCGATCTGCCAAAGACTGGAGAGGCACATGGTCTCCTTCGTCGTCAGGACCTGTATCTGATTCAGTTTCAGATTCTGTATGAAGAACGATCTGACGTCCTTCGGACAGCGTGAATCGAATACCGCCGCCACCGGGAATCCCATCTGCCTGTCCTCTATGCTCTCCTCGACCGCGGACATGAGGTCGCATGCCTCGTCGATGGTCACCTTCACATCAGCGTTCCTGATCAATGTCAATGTGTTGGCAGAGATTATCTTCATCCCGGGGAACAGACATTCGGACGAATCCAATATTATGTCCTCTATGAGAACGAAGTCCGCACCGTGCTCCGACGGTACCTTGACGAACCTCTCCAACAGCGGTATCGGGACCTTCACCCTCGCATACACGGGTTTGTTGTTCCCTTTGAGCTTATATGCGAGGTTCAACGAATTGTTGGAGATGAACGGGAACGGGTGCGATACATCCAACGCCATGGGCGTGAGGAGTGTATGGACCCTCTTCTTGTAGTAATCCCTGACCCATGCCTTCTGCTGCTCCGTGAGATCGTCTATCGCCTTGATGTTGATGTCGTTCTTGGCGAGATCCTTCTTCAGTCTCCTCCAGCATGTCTCGTATCCGTGATACAACGATGTGATCTTCTCGTAGATCCTGCCGAGGATGATCGGCCTCTCGATATAATCGGGGTCGTTCTGTACCGCGCTGGGGGTCTGAACGATGATACCGGGCATACGGATCATCATGAACTCCTCGAGGTTGTTATAGCATATCGCCAGGAACTTCGCCCTATCGAGCAACGGTGTCCTGGTGTTCATGGCCTCGTCAAGACATCTCTGATTGAACTCCAACCAAGACAATTCCCTGTTGATGTAGTATTTCTTGCTGTACAGGTCCACAGGCATGATAATCCTCGGGTGTGTACATTGTGGAATTGGGATATATTACCTATCCACAAGGAAGGGAGGATGTCCACCGGGCATACCGTGAAGATATCGTCATGTCCATGCTGTCCCACCCTTCGTATAAGTCATATCATAGAACTGATCCATATTATTTCGGATCGATGTGGATGTAGTATTTTTGCATTTAAAGAAATCATTTGGTAAAATTAGAACAATAATTTATACTTAAATGTAAATCAATACATCATGTTGGTCGATATAACCGTGAAGAACTTCGGTCCGTTCTATGACGAAGCAAGATTGTCCCTGCAGAGGACATCGCTCGATGGTCACGACGAAAATCTTCTGATGGATGATGCGATCGGAGAGGAATTACTCAGTTCCGCAGTCATCTTCGGGCCCAACTCCTCGGGAAAATCATACATGATACATGCAGTGGAGGTGCTTCAGAACATCGTCAGAGCACCACTCATCGCCAATGTGAGGATACCATGGTACATACCATTCAGGCTCACGAATGATTCTATGAATGAACCGACCTACATGAGGATACGTTTCACTGACGAGGGGGTTCTCTATGACTATTCCGTAAGTTTCACGGACAGGGTGATTACGAAGGAATCGCTGTATCACTATCCTCAGAAGAAGAGAAGCAAGGTGTTCGAGAGGGATGGGTCCGAATTCACATTCGGAAGGGCCGTATCCAAAGGAATGAAGACGATCGAGCACTTCACATCCCCCAATTCGACATTCCTATCTGTGGCCGCACAGTTGAACAACAGAGTATGTTCAATCGCACACAGATGCATCGTCAACGGTATACTCGTAATCGGCAGCAATCCGTCCGCCCTAATGGGCGCGGTCATCGATCGGATGAACTCCGATCGGAACGTCAAAGAACGGATCATTCGTGCGATGAGGATTGCGGATTTCGGAATAGACGATATCGTGGGATCCGTGAATAAGAAGAAGGTCACGGAACTCGGGAACGAGATCCCTCCGCAGATCGTGGGCCTGATGATGCTCGGCGGGAGCAACGAGATCATCGACACCCGCCTCCATCTAAGACACGGTTTTTCCGATGTGAACGTCCCTCCGGAGAGGTTAATCTTCCCATATGAGATAGAATCCAACGGCACCATGCAGATGTTCTGTCTCATCGGACCCATAATCGATGCCTTGGAGCACGGTCGTACGATATTCATCGACGAGTTCGGCGCATTCCTGCATTCAGACATATCGCGTTGGATAATCGGACAGTTCAAGAGGAGTTCCAATCCGAACAATGCCCAGATAGTCGTCAATACACACGATCAGATGCTCATGGATCTCGACCTGCTCAGGCGCGATCAGATAGTCTTCACTCAAAAGGATGACAGAACAGGGAGGTCGGAGATCTACGCATTATCGGATTTCAACGAGACACGTGCGAACATGGATGTGAGGAAGAACTACTCCATCGGGAGATTCGGAGCTCTGCCTTCTATATTGTCTAATAATGTAGTAATGTAGTAGAGAGTAGACAAATGTCTAGTCATTCTATCCATCCCATCATGTCATCCGTCCGAGATCTCGGATCGTTCGGGATCTCTGACTAGACAAATGTACAACGACCGCCCTTTCACATATGTTATTTGTACACAAAATGAACGAATTCCAATCGATTTTCACTAGTTTTACCTACAACAATAGCCATTAGAACAGTAATTTTCATATATGACTAGACATTTGTCTAATCATACCTTCCGAAAGTGGAAGGATGTAGGAGAAATCGAGATGAAAGCGACTGTAAAGTATGGATTCGTCATGGCGGCCATCCTATTGGCCACGATAGTCATGATCCCGTACAGTTCAGCAGACAGTTCGGTAACCACGGACGATGGAGGTAACATCGCGTGGGTGCTGATTTGCAGTGCACTAGTGTTCATCATGACACCCGGAGTCGCACTGTTCTACGGCGGTATGTTACGCAGACAGAGCATGTCCTCTGTCCTTGCACAGACAGGGCTCATCATGGGAATAATGGCCGTGTCCTGGGCACTCGTCGGATACTCACTTGCATTCAGCGGTGATATCAACGGAATCATTGGTAACCTTGACAAATTCCTTCTTAACGGCGTCAGCTACGATACCATCGCGGAGGGCAGCACCATACCCGATATGGAGTTCATGATCTTCCAGATGATGTTCGCACTCATCACAGCGGGTATCGTCCTCGGTGCATGTATCGAGAGGGTAAGATTCAACGCGATCGCGATCTTCATGGCTGCATGGTCGGTCCTCGTCTATGCACCTATGGCACACTGGGTATGGGGAGGCGGATTCTTCGATCAGACATTCACCGTCCTCGATTTCGCCGGTGGTACGGTCGTCCACATATGTGCGGCAACGACAGGTCTCGCACTCGCAGTGTTCGTCGGTAGGAGAAGCGAGCGTACGATGAAGAGAGCACACAGCATGCCCATGGTCTTCATCGGATTCGCACTGCTCTGGTTCGGCTGGTTGGGATTCAACGGCGGATCCGGACTCGCAGCAGACGGTGTCGCGGTCAACGCATTCGTCGTCACGGTCATCGCTCCCGCAGCAGCAATGCTCTCCTGGGCGGTCACACAGTACATCCACGCAGGACGCGTCAACTCGCTCGGTCTGATGTCCGGTGCACTGGCAGGTCTGGTCACGATCACACCTGCGGCAGGATTCGTCGGACCCGGATACGCACTGCTCATGGGACTCATAGGCGGAGTCGTATGTTACTTCGGTGTCCTCTTCATGCGCAACAAGTCCGGTATCGACGATGCACTCGATGTGTTCGGTGTCCACGGTATCGGAGCCATCTGGGGTGCGATCGCGACAGGTATCTTCGCGATGCCCGAGTTCGTATCCGAGGGATACGAGGGACTGATCTACGGAAACACGAGTCTGTTCCTCGGTCAGCTCGCAGCAGTGGCGATAACACTCGTCTTCTGCTTCGTGATGTCCTATGCGATAATTTGGGTAATCTCCAAGTTCATGAGAGTACGTCTCGATGAGGACGAAGAGGTCATCGGTGCCGATATCATCGAGCACGGTGAGCCGTCATACAACATGTGAGGTGGACAAGATGAAGATGATAATGGCAGTGATTCGCCCGGAGAAGGTCCAGCCTGTGAAGGATGCACTGAAGAAGATCGGTGTGAACGGAATGACGATCACATCGGTCAGGGGTCGCGGACAGCAGTCCGGATTGAAGTTCACCAACAGGGTCGGTACCATCGTCGTGGACGAGATCGAGAAGACTAAGCTCGAGATCATCATCGACGACAAGGACGAAGAAGCGGTGATCGACACGATCAGGAAAGCGGCCGTCACAGGCCACATGGGAGACGGAAGGATATTCGTCATACCCATCGAGAGGTCCATACGCATCAGGAGTGAATGATCCTCGACTAAATGGAAGGGGGTGGCCCATACCCCCTTCCTCCTCAACAGCTTCTTAACGAAACCCATTCACAACATATCCATTCCGATATGGATGACCGTTCTGCGAAAGAAATGTTTATAAGTGTTATAAGATAAGCCGTCGCTCCGTTACAATGGATTTCCTCTCTGTCGTATGCGATAAGGACCCGACGCTGGCCGTTGCATTGGTATCCCTGATGCTGATACCTCCGGTCATAGGTATGCTGTTGGGACTGACGAGGACGAGGGAATCCCTATGCAGGATACAGATGTACCTGTGCGGCATCTCATGCTGCGCCGGGATCATGACATATCCCGTTCACTGCATCTGTTCCGACATATCGATGACCATCTCCGTACAATCGGCGATCGGTCCGTACGGGATACTGATCGACGGCATCTCCGCATTGATGATGACCGTATCCTCTGCGGTGTTCCTGCTGGTGATACTTCATATGGCGGGTTCCTCGCACGTCAGGAGTGTTAGATATCTCGCATCCATGAACGGGTTGTTCATCGCATGCATGCTCTGCATGTGCGCGGATACCGTCGCAGTGCTCCTGATCGGTTGGGAGTGTGTATCGTTATTGACGTTCCTGATGAACGACAGACCCGAGGAAGAGGAACACAGATGGATGTTCTTCGTCATAACGCACATCGGCGGACTGATGCTCATCGGTACGTATGCGTATATGGTGTCGGTCACGGGTACGTTCGTGCTCTCGGAATGGTCGGGGATATCGTCCCTAGTGGGAACAACCACATCGTCCATCCTCATCCTGTTGCTGTTCCTGGGATTCGGTTCCAAGTTGGGAATAGTCCCGTTCCATGCATGGATGCCGGAGATGTACAGGACCACACCTACGCACACAGTGATGTTGCTATCCACTGTGTGTTCCAACGTTGCGATACTCATCCTTTTCAAGAGCATCTTCGGATACATCGGGATCTCCAGTGACATGAACGGCATCGCATTGGTGCTGATATTGTTGTCATCGGTATCCGCACTATGGGGTGCGATGGAATCCATGATACAGAACAAGCCGAAGAGGATCCTCGCCTATTCGAGCATGGAGAACATGGCATTGGTCTGCCTGTGCATGTCCGTCGCCATAGCATTCGCACCCGTTTCCAAATCTGCGATGCAACTGATCCTGATCGCAGGACTGTTGCATACGATCAATCATTCACTTTTCAAATCGCTCATGCTGATGACCGTCCATACGGTCGAGGATTGTACCGGCGAGACGGACATCAACCGCTTTGGAGGTCTTGGAAGGGCGTTGCCCGCATTATCGTTCATCGCGGTCATCGGTGCCGCATCCCTGGCCGCCGTACCTCCGATGAACGGATTCACCAGCGAGCTACTGATGCTGCAGTCCATGATCTCCGGGGAGACCTCGGAACCCATGCTCATGCTGATCATGCCGTTGGTCGTGGCCGTATTGGGTATCTGCGGCATGATGGGTGCGACCTCGTACATGAGGTTGTACGGTTTCACCTATCTCGGACGTCCGAGGTCGGAGGGTTCCAGGAATCCCAAGAGTGTAAGTAAGATGCCGATGGCATCCATGTGGGTACTCGCCATCGCATGTATCGTCACGGGATTGTTCGCATTGAACATCGCCGATGTACTGAGCACGGGGATGAACTCGTTCCTCGGCACATCCGTGGAATACAGGGATGCCATGTCCGGTAACTTCGAACCGCTGATCCTGGGCATAATGATCCTCGGTGCGATAGCGATATTGGTCTTCCTGATGCGTTCGAGGAAGGATGACGGTGTGGAGGCCAACACATGGGCATGCGGAGGGACGTTGGATGAGGATATGCAATACTCATCCATGGGATTCTCCCAGCCTTTGGTCCGTGTCTTCCATCCGATCTACGGTGATACGATATCCATGACCGATGACGACGATCACAAGAAGGTGTTCTATCACGTCAGGTTCGTGGAACCGTTCAAGAAATACATCTACACACCCGTTGCGAAGGGTGTACTGTTCATATCGAAGCAGGTCGAGAGGATACAGACCGGTAACATCCAGTCATATCTATCGTACATGCTGTTCGTGATCGTCCTGGCTCTACTGGCGGTGAGGCTCTTATGATCGAGCATATCGTCATGATAACGCAGGCGATCGTCCTGATTGCGATCTCCCCTCTGATGACCGGTATAATCCGTAAGATCAAGGCATCATACCAAGGGAAGGTCGGAGCGAGCATATTCCAACCGTACAGGGACCTCGCCAAGCTCTTCAGAAAAGGGAGGCTGACGGGAAAGGACCACACATGGTTGTTCAAGGCGATACCATACATGTGCTTGGCATCGATGATCATCCTCTCGTTAATGGTCCCGTTCATCTATGTCGGTATACTCTCGCCGTTCGGCGATCTGATCACATTGGTCTACCTGTTCACACTGTTCAGGTTCGCCATGGTGTTGGGAGGATTGGAAGGAGGTTCCGTCTTCGGAGGCATGGGTAGCAGCAGGGAGATGATGATGTCCGTTCTGATCGAACCTGCGTTGTTGCTGTCGATCATGGCGTTATCCGTGCTTACGGGCGGTAGCACCAACATGTCCGACATCTCGCTGAGCATATGCGAGATGGGTTCCGATGCGTTGGGCCCCACGATCATCCTCGCGGTGACATCGTTCATGATGACACTCCTGGCGGAGAATGCCAGGGTGCCGTTCGACAATCCCGCGACACATCTGGAATTGACCATGGTCCATGAGGCCATGATATTGGAATACTCGGGTAAGAAATTGGGTATGATGGAACTCTCATCGCAGATCAGACTTACATTGTTCATGGCCATGATCTCGTCGATGTTCCTCCCGTGGGGAATAGCCACGGAGATAACGCCGATAGCGATACTGATCGCCATCGGTGTGGTGATAGTGAAGATGCTCGTGATCGCATTCGTGATCGCGACAATAGAATGCATAACGGCGAAATACAGACTGTTCAAGACACCGAATCTGTTGACGATCTCGTTCATCCTGTCGCTACTTGCGATGGTCTCGGTGTATATCCTGTGAGGTGAAGAAGATGGACGCGACGATTGCAATGAATCTGATCAACATCTGTGCATCCTCGATGCTCCTCTGCTCCATCCTCTCGATGGCCATGCTCCGCATGCCGCCGATGGTGAAGTTGTTCTCGATCCAATCGATATTCCTCGGTGTGATGGCGGCGGTTGTCGCATACTTCTACGACGAACCGCACATCTACATCATGTGCGGATTGACGATCGTGATCAAGGGCGTCATCATACCGAAGGTATTGGACAACGTTCTGGAGAAGGTGGACATCGTCAAGGAGGCGAAGCTCAAGATAGGCATCGCCGGTTCGCTGTTGGTGTGCGCCGCATTGATATTCATATCATATTACGTGACGGAACCGTTCATAATGAAGTTCGATACGATGGAGAGCAGCTGTCTCGCGCTCTCCATGTCGATAGTGCTCATCGGATTGCTGATGATGGCATCGAGACGTAAGGCGATAACCGAAGTGATAGGATTGCTGATGATGGAGAACGGACTGTTCCTCGGAGCGTTGTCGATCTCCCACGGTATGCCTCTGATCGTCGAGATAGCCGCATTCTTCGATGTCCTTGTTGCGTTGGTGATCATCGGTGTGTTCGTGCTGAGGATCAACAGGTCGTTCCACTCGACGGATGTCGCAGATCTCAGGAGGTTGAAGGAATGATCCATGAATCACTGATCGCCATATTCGTGACGTACATACTGTTGCTGATCTCATGTGCATTCGTCAAGAGGATGAGAATACTCTCATACCTCTCGATGGCCGCTTCGGTGATCTCGATCGTTTGTATGTCGATCGTCGTCCTCGGCATGTACGACAGCGATTTCGTATTCGAGATGGGACCTCTGTACATGGACAGGGTATCGCTGATATTCCTGTGTCTCGTGTCCTTCGTCGCATTGATGACCATGCTCTATTCGGACGGATACATATTCTACGAGAAGGAGGAAGGGATAGTATCCGACAGGGATCTGAGGCAATACTACATCACGCTCAATCTGTTCGTGGCTGTGATGTACGTCACGTTCATCGTGAACTCGCTGGCACTCGTCTGGCTCTGTGTGGGTGCGACCACATTGGTATCCACATTCCTGGTCGGATTCTATAAGAATGGCAACTCCACGGAGGCCGCATGGAAGTACATGACACTGTGCTCCGTGGGGATAACCGTTGCATTGCTCGGTATAACACTGCTGTACGCATCGACCATCGGAATCATTACCGATGCGAACACGGCACTCGATTGGACGGTGCTGATGGAGAACGCAGGTTCGTTGGACAGCGACCTGATGAGGATATCGATCGCTTTGATAATCATCGGATACGGTACCAAGGTAGGTTTCGCACCCATGCACACATGGCTCCCCGATGCACATAGCCAGGCACCTACTCCTGTGAGCGGTATGCTATCTGCCGTATTGTTGAACTGTGCGTTGTATGCGATGCTGAGATGCGTGATGATATCGGAGATCGCCATCCCCGACTTCGCCAACACCATACTGCTGATATTTGGTCTGTTCTCGCTGTTCATCGCCGCCATGTTCATAATCGGATCCAAGGACCTGAAGAGGATGCTTGCCTATTCGAGCATAGAGAACATGGGATTGATAGCCATCGGATTCGGTATCGGCACGGAACTGAGCATATTCGGTGCCCTCGTCCAATTGATCGCACATTCGGTCACGAAACCATTGCTGTTCTTCGCTGCAGGTAACATCATTCAGAAATACGAGACGAGGGACATGAATCTCATAAGGGGCGTGAGGGAGAAGATGCCCTTCACCGCATTCATGATGGGCGCGGGTTCGTTGATAATAATCGGTGTCCCGCCGTTCTCCATATTCGTCGGGGAGTTCTGCATCGTATTCGGTGCGATCTCATCGGATATGATATGGTTGGCGATCCTCACATTGTTCCTGCTCGTATTCGTATTCGCAGGATTCACGAAGCACATATTCGAGATGCTCTCGGGTCACACGGAACAGGATGTGAAGGAGCATGACGGCACACTCAGAAAAATACCGTTCGTCGTGATGTTCATAGTGACATTGATGATCGGATTGTTCATGCCCGAGCAGTTCTCCGAATTCTTACACGATGCGGCATCGATCATAGGAGGGATGATATGAGGGTCATCAGTACCAACGACCTCGAGAACATAACATCGGGGTTCATCAAGGAAGGATACGGGGTGATAGATATGTTCGCATCCGAGAGACATCCCGCAGAGAATGAGCATGTCAACATCATCCTGAGGAAAGGTAACGATGTCATCAGGATCGTGGGCGATGTAAAGGACAGCAGGTACGATTCCGTATCCAAGGATATACCGTCAGCGGAGATCTATGAGCGTCTGATAAGGGAATACAACGGATTCGATGCGATAGGTCTCAAGAACACCTGTCCCGTCACATATTGGAGGACGGGCGATCCGCCGTTGAAGAAGGAACGTACCGGTGTTGCGGAGACGAGGGAATCGATACCTCACAACAACATCCGCGGTGACGGTATATTCGAGATCCCCGTGGGTCCGGTACATGCGGGTGTCATCGAACCGGGACACTTCAGATTCAGTGTGGCTGGTGAATCTGTGATCAAATTGAACGTCCATCTCGGCTATACACACAGAGGTATCGAGAAGATGATGGAAGGTCCCGTATCTAGGATCAGGATACATCTGATCGAACGTACGTCCGGCGATACCACCGTAGCGAACTCCCTGGCATACTGCCACATCATGGAGAACGGAGTCACGGTGCCAGAGCGTGCCCAATTCATCCGTGTGATAGCATCGGAATTGGAGAGATTGGCATCCCACGTCTCCGTCATAGGCGGCGTATGCACGGATACCGCATTCTCTGTACCCGCTGCGTTGGGTTCGCGTCTTCATGAGGACGTACTCCGCATCAATCTCAGGGTATTCAAGGACAGGTTCATGCGCAACGTCATCGTTCCTGGAGGTGTCAGGAAGGATATCGATAAGGAAAGTCGCAGATTCCTGACCAGATCATTGCTGACACTGAAATTGGATATAATGGAATTATCCGACATGATGATGGATTCCTCCACCCTCCTGGACCGTCTCGAGACAACGGGAGTCCTCAAGAAGGAGGTCGCCTCCCTGTATAGGGCGGTGGGACCCATAGCGAGGGCGAGCGGTATCGCATCCGATGTGAGGAAGGAAAGACCGTACGACGCATACGATAAGGTCAGCCTCACCGTACAGACCGAGACATCCGGCGATGTATTGGCGAGGACCAAGGTGAGGATCAAGGAGGCATATGAGTCCATAGACCTCATAATGCAATGTCTGGCTCTTATGAAGGACGGACCGTTGAGGATAGAGATCGAACCCAGTGACGGGTTCGACGTATCCGTTGTGGAATCAGCCAGGGGCGAGCTGGTGCACTGTGCGGAGATACGTAACGGGAACATCTGGAGGTACAGCATCCGCGACCCGTCGCTGGTGAATTGGCCGATGATGTGCTATGCAGTGCCAGGTAACGTTGTACCGGACTTCCCGTTGATCAACAAGAGCTTCAGTCTGTCATACAGCGGGAACGATCTGTGAGGTGTAGGATATGTTGAGTTTCGATCTTAGGAATGCATTCTCGAAGAAGGTCGCGGAACCGATACCCGTGTTGAACGAGAACTCGCTGATGATGCCCTTCCCCGAAGGATGCGACCATTGCGGCGTATGCATCGGCAACTGTCCGTCGAAGGCCATAACGATAAAGGATGGAGAATGGACCATAGATATCGGAAGATGTGTGTTCTGTCTCGAATGCACTGAGATCTGTCCGACACATGCCCTTACCATGATCCCGGCACCGGATTATGCCCTCGCACGCGACGAGATGATCTACACCGAATCGAAGAAGCCGGATTATCATTATGAGAGATTACCGAACGAATTCATCAGATCCTTCGGGAGATCGATATCCATCAGGGAGATAGATGCCGGTTCATGCAATGCATGCGAGACGGAGATCAACTGCTGTTCCAACCCGTATTACGACATGGGCCGTTTCGGATTGAAGATCGTGGCATCCCCTAGGCATGCGGATGTCTTCATCGTTACGGGTCCGATGACCGAGAACATGGTCGAGGCTACGAAACGCACCTACGATGCGGCACCCTTCCCCAAGATGGTGATAGCTGCCGGTACGTGCGCCATTTCTAACGGTATATTCGTCGACGGCGATGTCAGGGAGGGAGGTGTAGGAAGCGTCCTTCATCCCGATATGTACATAATCGGCTGTCCCCCGTCACCGAACAGGATGATCCGTTCGATACTGAGGGCATTCGGTCTCATTGAACGACGATAACGATGCACTGCGCATTACTGACGATGTGATTGGACACGCTGCCCAATACGACCCTGTCGAGACCGGTCTTGTTGGCCGCTCTTCCGACGATTATCGCACTGCAACCGAGTCTCTGTGCGCATTCAAGAAGTACGGTGGAAGGGTGGCCCGATTCCACCTGTGTGACGACATCCACGCCCTGTTCGGATGCGATGCTCTTGATCTCTGCGAACCTGTTCTCGATCGCATCCATCTCCGCGAGGTGCTCCTTCGACGGGAATACCGAGATCACGTAAAGGCGTTCGTTGAATGATTTCGCATATCTCATTGCGTAATCCAATGCCTTTTGGGTGTGTTCCCTGCCGTCGAATGCCATCAGTATTGTCATCGTTCCGCTGATATTGGTCGTAGTATAAAAATCGGGTTGCCCTTCGAACTGTGTTCCTTAATCCGCCCTCTCGACTCCGACCTTGCAGTCCTTGATAGGATCATTGGCGTGTCCCCTCGATCCCGTCGAGTGAACCATCTTCTAGAACACGATCGGACGATGGAATATCACTCGATCTTGATGAGATTCTTCCTCTGCATGTAGCTGCATCTCTCGCAGGGGATCGTCAGCGTACATTTGTCACCGGCGGCAAGACCTTTCAGAGCCTCGATCAGTCCTCTGTCCAACGGCCTCAGTCCGCTGCGCTTGTTGAGACTCAGCGTCTCCCTCTCGGAGATACTGAGTTCCGAGGGGATGATGTCCTTCTCGATCAATGACCTGATGCAATGCTCGGCCTCATCCGTGGAACAGGAGTCACATCTGAGCCCTACCTCGGACAAAGGTCCGTACAATTCTGCGATAGGATCGACGATATAGATCTTCCTGTCCTTACCGAGACAGATGTAGATACCGTGGGGGTTCTCGGGAGCGATATACTCCATCCTCGTACCGCGGACCTTCTCCTCGCCCACAACGGTCCAGAAATCCTTCAGATGGTTCATCAATTGATAGACCAGCTGTTGATACTTTATGTCGAGAGAATCTGCGAGTTCCTGTTTCGTCATGGAATGTCCGTTGTATGCCTCCTTGAAGAGCTTCGCCAGAATCTTCTGTCTCATCTCGTGGGTGGCTATGGCCGTGTACGTGTCGGGATCCATGTAGAGGATCTCCATCCTGCAGTTCTCTCCCATGGTTCGGTGTTATGCTCTAGTGACTTAAATATTTGAGTATTGACTGTCTCTATTATCGGCAATATATGAAGTGGTGTACATCACAGCAATTCCAATGCCGCCGTCATCGCCGCATTCTTCGCTTCGTGCATGTTCTTCGCACTTCCGATGATGATCACGTCACCGACCTCCATGACGTTGAGTCCCCTTATCCTCATCGCGAATGCCGGGGATTTCTCGTCCAGGTTCCAATCCGGAGGTATCATCAACCCATCCTTCGAGTAAACTATGGTTATGCAGCCCGTACCTCCGGCACGGATGGCGGCATCCCTCTGCTCTGAACCGATCATCACCTTATCGGCCATGCCCTTCACCACGACCGCCTGATGATAATCGCCCTTGACCATGTCATCCAATTCGACATCGACAGGTATCAGAGGCAATGCGTCTAGGAAGGCGATACCGCTCTCGGTGATACGTGTGCCTGTTTGGAATAGACTGATCAATTCGACCTCCCTGAGCTTCTTGATCACACCTCTGATGCTACCCTCGCCCACTCCAAGTGCCTTGGCGAGTTCGGACCTTCCCGTCCTTCCCATGTCCTTCAATGCCCACAATGTCCAATACACATCGGCATCGCAATAGTTCGCACGGGGGCCCGTCTTCGAGAAATCGACTAACTTCATATCTTCTTCTCCTTCGATCTTTTATGAATAAAGTAGATGAGAACGCCGACGACGATGACGATCAGAACGATCGATATTATGAGTATATCATCGCCGCCTTCGATCACGATCCTGCCGTCGTATGACGACCAGGAAGAACTGTTATCTTTGGTTATGTGCACGGTGACATCACCGGCACCGTAGAATGGATTCTCAGGCATATTCGGCATACCTCCCGAGAACCATACATCCGTCAGGCTGTTGCAATGGAAGAATACCTCGTTCCCGATGCTCTTCAAAGTATCGGGGAATTCCAACTTCGTGAGCGAGAGACAATCCGCGAATGCGTAATCGGCGATCGTCACCAATCCCTTCCCCAGGGATACATCCGTAAGATTGGAACAACCGCGGAATGCGGATTCCCCGACGGATTTTAGTGAATCGTCGAATGATATCGATACGAGTTCACGGCATGTGTTGAATGCATTCGCACCCACCACTCCTATGTGTGAGAATTCTGCCGATGTCAACGATGTGCAGTACCCGAACGTCCTGGCAGGGAGTTCCGTTATCCCATCGCCCACATCGATGTTCACCGCACCCCTGCATAGGTAGAACGAACCGTCCCCCATCGATGTCAATGAATCGGGGATGATGATGTCCTTGAACGAACTGCAGTAACGGAACGATTCGAATCCGATGTATGTCACGCCGGCGATGTCCACATCGTTCAGCGAGAAACAATCCCTGAACGCCTCGTCCGATACCGTCCTTATGGATTGCGAGAATGTCGCCATCTTCAATGTGGTACAACCATAGAATGCGCGAGTCCCTATCACGGAGACATCGCCCACGGATATGCTCTCTATCTTCTTATCGCGGAACGATTCGTCGTTTATCCTGACGAATGCGTTACCTTCGTCATCCTTCGCAGGGACGATGATATCGACAGAATCCAAGTGGGATAACACGACGGCCTCGCCGTCGAGGACGAAATACGAGAATTGATCGCCGTATGTCTTCACTTCAAGGACCTCCGATATCCCTACCCAACCGTCGGATGACGATAACGATACTATCTCCACGCCATCGGGAAGCTTACCTTCCGGACGGTCTCCGATGAATACCAATCTGGTGAGTTTCGTGCATTGATCGAATGCGGTATCGGTGATGGATGTGACCGTCCTTGGTATCACCAATGTCTTCGAATCGCAATCGCCCACGGATGTTATGGTCGTCAGTCCGTATCCTTCCAATGCGGATTGTATGAACAGCACCGGGCTATCGGAATCTATGCCGAGGATCTCACTCCAATAGGGAGACGACTCGGATCCCGAACCGTACGTGCGGTACAGATATTCCGCATCCGGCGATGCATATGTCTTGGACCCGTCATCCGCATCGGATGTCGGGAGCAAGATGGATGACACCGACAGTAACAGAAACAGGATTGCGATGGTTGCGACCTTCGAATCCATGACCTACCTCTTCATCCTTAGTGCACCTGTCTTCAGTGCCTGTTTCATCAGAGTGAGTGTTGCGACATCGTTCTCCGCGGATAGACGGATGATCTCCTTAATCGTCAACGGGTCGGAGTTCGTTATCGAGAACTTCGGTTGCGGAGGAGGTGTGGACCTTACGCGTTTGGTCACCATCGCAGGATCGTTCCATCTGACCGTCCTGCATTTCGGACAACGACTCGGGACGTCATCCTTCCTCGTCGTCCACTCGTGACCGCATTTGTAGCAATGACATAGCAGATCGGGTCTGCTCCAGGCCTTGCTCCTGCATTTGGGGCATCTCAGAGGTTTCATGTTGATGCTCCTCCAAGTATAGCCGCATTTCAGGCAACGACATTGATGCCTTGATGGATCCGGATTGCTTGCCGGGAATGATCTCCCGCAGAACGGACAGGTGCATTTACCGCCCGATTGTTCGTTGGCATCTCTACCCTGCGATGCGTATCCATCGCATGGTACGGACATTCCTGTGACAATCTCTCCACCCATCTAGATCACCTTGGATGTATCATCCATACGACTAATGTACATTAAATCATTATCATTAACAACAACGTAATATGAGGAATGAAGACTGGGATATCATGTAAAAAGGTTGTAAGATGATATGTGTTATCGTATGTGTCATCCATCACTCCCGTAATGGATGAACGGGTTCTCTGTGAATATCGTGTCATCGACAACGATGCCTTTCTTGGAATATGCATCCATGATCCTGTCGAAGGATGCCCTGACCAAATCCAACGACAGACCGAACTTGATCGATATCGCCTCCGGCCCCATACCTGTGAAATGGATAGCGAGTATGCGTGCATCCTCGTATGTCAACGAGAGTCTCTTCATGAAATAGTCGATGTATGCCGCATAGGAGTTCTCCCTTGCGACCATCTCATCCTTCAACACGTTCATCCTCTCGTTCATACTGTCCTCGGATATCGAACGTACCAACTGATCGATGGTCATGGAGAAGCTGTCGCATACGTCATGCATGTATCTCGTCGCTACGGGTACGTTCCCGTCCCATAGGTAGAGATAACCGAAACCGTCCTTGCAGACGTAATCCATCCTGTAACGTCCGTCCGACCACAATGTGGTCTTCGTCATATCGTTGGCCGATGTTATCCTGTTATAGCAACGGGGACAGATGGTGGCATCGACGGAATCCGACCAGACGTTACCGCAGATTCTACATGTCATCATACGTTTGCCGGAACGGTCGCAATAGGGACATTTGATGACGGACGTGTTCGATCTCAGTATCGTCACGCGTTTGCATCTGGGGCATTCATACACATTGGGTGCCTCGTTCCATCTCACGGATTTGCATGAGGGACATGCCTTCGGCTCCCCCTTCCCTCTCAGCACCCATCTGTGCCCGCATCTTTGACACATCACGAAATGCAGATCCTCGTTCCATCTCGTGGATTGACATCTCGGACAGCGTTTCGGTCTCTCGGTCTGACTCTTCCAGACATGGTCGCAGTTATGGCACATGAGCATGACCGTCTTGGGTTCGTTCCATCTGTTGGAGTGGCATAACGGGCAACGCTTGGGTGATGAATCCCCCTTACGTACCCAATCGTAATCGCATTGGTTGCAATGCAACGTCCTCTCCGTATCCCCTTCCGACTGTCTGCGACCGCAGACGGGACACGGTTCGTCCACATCCTCGATCTCCCATATATGTCCGCAGAACCTACAGACACGTTCCCTCGCGACAGGTACGTCCCATCTCGAGGAATGGCATCGGGGACAGCGTTTGGGATGGGAATCGGATGCGGGATACCAGAAATGACCGCATTTGTAACAGAAACAATGTTGTCCTATATCGGGTCCGGTCACTGACCATCCCTCACGTATCTCTTCGGCAGGACGTAGATCTCCCCATCCTCGTCCAATCCGACACGTGCATCCACCTCGTACACATCACGGATGAGATCGGATGTGATGACCTCCTTCGGGTCGCCTATGGTCACTATCCTGCCCTTCTTCATTATGATGCATATGTCGCAATACCTTGCCATCAGGGATATGTCGTGCTCCGCTATCATCACCGTCATATCGGTGCGTGCCATGGATTGGAGATACTCCATCACGTCCAACTTGTACTTCATATCCAAGTGTGATGTCGGTTCGTCCACCAACATCAGCTTCGGTTCCTGGACGTATGCCTTGGCGATCAACGCACGCTGTCTCTCTCCCGAGGAACATAACGATACCTGTTTCCTCCTGAGATCGTCGAGACCGAACGTACGCAATGCTTCACGGACGATACGTTCGTCGTTCTTCGTCTCCCACCATATGCGGTCGACGAAGGGATACCTTCCCAACATCACCATATCCATCACGGTCATACCGAACGTCTGACCCGGCTCCGCGGGTACGTTCGCCACCAATTTGGCGACCTCGGATGCGGATAATTCATCGACATCGTTACCATCGACGGTTATCTTCCCTTCGGTGGTATCATGGATTCCGCATATGCACTTCATGAGCGTGGATTTACCGCAACCGTTCGGACCGATCAATCCGACCATCCTTCCCTTCCCCATGGTGAAGGATACATCGTTCAATGCGCGGAAATCGCCGAAATCCTTGCTTACGTGTTCCACCTTGAGGAGTTCATCCATCGTACTCACGCCCCTTCCTCATCAGCATGTATGCGAATATCGGCGTACCGATCATCGCCGTGATGGCACCGACGGGGAGTTCCATGGGGGACATTATGGTCCTTGCGATCAGATCTGCGAAGAGCATGAGCATCGCACCGAGGACGATGGATGCGGGCATTATCAGCCTGTGATCGCTTCCCAACGCCATCCTGCATGCATGAGGGATGACCAATCCCACGAAACCTATGATACCGCAGAATGCGACACACAGGGCCGTGAGTACGGATGCGATTATCATCATCGAACGTTTGAACAACCTTACATTCAATCCCAACTGTTTCGCCTGTTCCTCCCCCATCATGAACAGGTTGAACTCCCTGGCCCAGAACATGGATACCAAAGATACTCCCATGGCCGGTATGAACACCAGCCATGCGTTCTCCCACGTTATGTTGGCGAAGGAACCGAACAGCCACCACATGGCATTCGTCAGATTGTCCTTGGCCATCGATAGGAATACGGTCTGGAATGATGAGAATGCAAATCCGGTTATCACTCCTGCCAGGATATAGTTCGTGGCGGAACCTCCGGAACCCTCTGCGACCAGCATGGTTATCCCGAATGCGATGAGACCACCAACGATTGCCGCTACGGGTATGAGGTAGAGCGAACCGCCGGAGATGAACGGTATGGTCCATCCCAATGCCACCGCAGCTATGGCGAGACATCCCGCTCCGGAGGATACACCCGTGATGTACGGATCCACAAGGGGGTTGCGTATCAGTGCCTGGTACATGCATCCCGCTATGGAAAGACCCGCACCAACGGCTATGGCCGCTATGGTCCTCGGAAGCCTGGATTGATAGATGTAGAGTTCAACGGTATTCATCTTGTAACGTTCGGGGTCCGATGCTATCTGTTCGGGTGTCGCACCCGCCTTCGCTATCGCGGAGAACAGTGATGATATCGCCTCGCTTACGGGTATCACCCCTCCCGATGACACGGAGATGGAAATCAGGAATGCGATGAACGACATGACCGTACCGAAGATCACGATCACGAGGAATCTGCGTTTCTTCCTGTCTATCTCGCTGACATCGATATCGTTCATATCGTCCTCCATGCCCTTCAGGCCTCTGGTTATCCATCCTTTCAATCTCTTATCCAAACTGTCAACCCCTAAAGAATTCTCAATAGAACCTCAATAATGCGATCACGGCGATGACCACTACGGCGATCAGCACGGCCCATGACCAATGCAGGAACCCGTTACCCAATGTTATCTCGCCGTCATCCCCGTATTCTGGACCGGCGATGTTCGAGATGCAGTAGATCGCACCGTAGTCGTTGCCGACGTAGATCCTTCCGTCGATGACGGTGGCGGTCACCATGGAATATGAATCGTTGGCATACGGTGTGAGGCGTATCCTCCATATCTGCGAACCATCCTCTGCGGAGTATGCCGTCACACCCCCACCAGTGGGCCAGAATACCCCTGCGGAATAGTCCACGGTGTAGATCACACCGTCGGCGAGCGTCAATGCGGATTTGATCCATCCGCATTCCTCCGTCTTCCAGATGACCTTACCATCGTTATCGAACCTGTATACGGCCTTGGTGAGATCGGTGGTGGAACCATCCTTCATCTCCAATGTCGACGGCCCTTTACTCGATGTCTGTACGTAGGCATAGAATCCACCGTCTATGGTGACGGGGCCTCCGAACAGAGCATCTATCTTCCAATAATAATCGGCACCGTCCGGGCCCGTACCGGTCAGTGCATCTATGCACAGTACATATCCATCCTGCGGGGACATCCCACCGTCAGTACATTCCACGAGCAATCTGCCGTCGGATAGTACGGATATGCCTGCCGCCGATCCCGGTGTGCCCTTGTGCGGTATGTTGTCGTCACCGAGATTGATGACCCTCTTGACCCATACCTCATCACCGGTGGATGCATCGAGGGCATACACATATCCCTCATAACTTCCGATGAACAGCATCCTGGTGCCGTTCACATCGGTGATCACGGGTGCGTGGAAATAGAAACATCCCTTCACACCCGTGTATCTCCCGTCGGTGACGGAATCGTCGGGATCGTAATCCCATAGCTGTACGAAACCTCCATCCCTTGTGATCGAGTATGACATGACATGACCGTTCGCGGTCCCGAAGTACAATGCACCGGAATCGTAGACCGCCGTGGTCGCTCCGGTGTAGAATATGCGACCGTCCCACACGACATCCATCTCGGAATCGAGTGGGAAGGTCGAATCCAACTCCATCTTATGCAACAGTTCCCCGTTGAAACGGTCGAAGCAATAGACGTTCCAATTGGTGGCCGTCACGATGACCATATCACCGATTATCACTGGTGATGTTACTTCGTATCCCTGACCATAGGTCAACATGTAGCTCCATATCTCCTGACCTGTGAAACGGTCGATACAGAACACCCACGGGTTCTTATCGGGGCCCGTGGCACCGTATTCTCCGCCGGTGGTGTGATAAAGGAGATTACCGGCACAGACGATCGATGAATCCACATATCCGCTCGTGTACGTGCGGTACCATTCGACGGGTGCCTTCGCTTCTGTCGTACCATATGAATCCGAAGAGCCAGATGATGACGAATCGATACGATGCATCGTCCATGCGGTGCGTGAGGACGGTGTGACAACGGGCGTGATGGACCCGTCGGGATAGAATCCCCATGCGAAGCTCCCTCCGTTATAATCTGATACGGAGGAATGGACCCACGAACCGTTCTTCCAGATGTAGAATCTCCATGTGCATGACTGCGAACCTACGCTGTGGGCACCCATCCCGTCTATCGATGTCGGAGTTTCCCCATCATAGCTCAGTTCCAATCCCAATGACTCCGCTGCACTTGCAGTGAGGGACCTCACATCACCGCCGGCGGTGATGTCATACCAATGGACGACACCGTTACCCATGTCGAACAATATGGCATCGGACGTATCATCGGCATCGGAGACACCGATGAGAGGGATGGTCATCAACAACACCAGGAAGATCGCCATGGATTTGACATACCTCATAGCGCAACCTCCCTCTGGTACTTCAGATAATCACGGTAATCGTCACCGATGTATTTCGGGATGAGATCCAACGGATCCCTGTCTATGAATGCCTGAGGATTGAGTATCTTGCACAGTAATTCGCTGGCCTCCGTCAACCTCGGTCCCGGGCGTTGCAATATATCCGCGGCCTCGCCGCAGAACACATACACCTCCCCGTTCTGGTATGCGGGTGTGTTCTTCCACATCGGATCCAACGAGGATAGCAATCTTTCGTAATCGTCATCGTTCGTTATGCTGTCCGTGGTGATTATCACGATCACCCTCGGCTGTTTGGCATAGATCTGTTCCTTTGAGACCATGAACCAGCCGGACGATTGTGAATCGAAGATGTTCCTGCCTCCGGCATTGGAGATCACATCAGATAGGAATGTATATGAACCGGATGTCCACGGGGACGGGTCGTACGATAGTGACGCGAACACTCTCTTGTTCGTATCCCCGGCGATACCGGAGACATCGTCTATCGTCCCCCTTAGGGCACGTATGACCTTGTTCGCATTCTCCGACAATCCCAATGCGGAGGCTGTTATCCAAATGTTATCGTAAACGGCACCGATGTCGACGGCATCGTAGAGTACGACGCAATCGACACCTGATTTGCGTAGTTTGTCGGCGATGGTGACCTGCTGTCCCACTCCCCCGTCGCAGAACACGATATCAGGATTCAATTTGATTATCCATTCGAAGTTCGGGTCGGTATAACCGCCGGTTATGGCGATGGAACCGTCATCATGTCCCTCGACTATGTCCGACGGATAGTTGCTGTAGAGGTCGGTACCGATGATGTATTGTGTCCCGCCTATGGAGCATACGGTCTCGGTGACCGAAGGTGCCAGCGTCACGATCTTCAATTCCTGGCCAGTGGTGATGGACTTCCCGTCCACGGCATAGCTGTAGTATCCGAACCCGGTCGTATCCGTACCGGGGATGAGTGCATCGGGCCCGGACGTACGGGCCCAACAGATGACCCTGTGCTCTCCCGCATCCAATGATGCGGGGTCGCTCTCCTCCCATCCGTCGTCACCGAGGATGAACATCATCCATGTGACACCTACGAGATTGTACTCCCCGTTCACGGAGTACACCGAACCGTCCGCAAGACGTGTGACCTCGTATCCTTTGATCGCACATGCGGCCTCTAGGACATCGTACCCATCCATCCCGGACGAGAGAGGCATATCGATCCATTCGATATCCCAATAGCCGAAATCCAGGACCAAGCCTTCCCTCTCATCGGCCGACGATTCCGTGAGCCCGATGAAAGGTAACGAGACGATCACCATCGCGACCACGATGGCGGATGCGATCAGCTTGGTCCGGACGGAGTTCATCATGTTCGATTACCTCAGTGGTTCCTGCGGAATATGATGAAGCCTGCAACTCCGACCACGATCAGCACACCTGCGACGATCGCTACGATCATCATCGTGTTGTCATTCGACGGTGTATCTGAACCTATGAGATCCTCCGATGCCACGAAGTACATGGAGAAATGCTCGGTCTCGAATGTCACCGTACCTTCCTTGCTGTCATAATCGCAAGCGAATTCCTCAAGCTTTCCGTCGGCATTTATGTGGTATACTCTGAGGTCATCGGCCTTCTCGCCCGTTCTCAGTGCGTACTTCATTGTGATGGTGGCCTTGCCACCAAGCTCACCGTTCTTCAGACCGTCGATGCTGTAGTCGTAGACCTGTCTGTCCCCGACGGTGCTCTTCTGAATATCCGTCAGGTCGTCGCTGACGACCTTCTTGAATGTCAGTGTGAATCCTCCTTCGGATGCGTTCTTCAACACGTCCACGGACAGTGTGATGCTGCCGTTTCCGGTGATTGTGAGTGTGTATCCCGAATCGGACTCCACCAGCTTATCCTTCGCACCGGCATCCATGTGGAAGCTTGCATCCCTGTCGTCGACGATCTCGACCTCGTTGTTGGCTATCTTCGAGATGTCATCGTCGGAGTAGATCGCGAATACACATTCGGCCCTGAGTGTCCCGTTGGCGACGGTGGCGACGATCTTGACGGTGCCCGCCTTGATGGCGGTGACCATACCTTTCTCGTCGACCGTTGCTATGCTCGTATCCTGGGATGACCATGTCACCGTCCTGTCACCGGCATTCTCCGGCAGGACGATCGCGTTCAATGTGTATTGGTCACCGACCTTCAGCGCACGGTTCCCGTCCTCTATGCTGACGGACCTCGGCGTCGGAGCGACGACCGTGATGGTGATCGAATCCTTGTAGTTCCCATCGACTGTGGAGACTGTCAGCGTGACCGAACCCACGCCTTTGCCGATGACCGTACCATCCTTACTGACGGTGGCGATGTTCGTGTCGGAGCTCTCCCACGTGACATTTTTGTTGGTTGCATTGGACGGCGTTATATCGGCCGTCAGATGTATCGACGAATCGATCTCCACCAGAGAGATGGTCTTGGAGATCGTCACACCCTGTACGGATATGTCCGATGACGTTATGGTGATAGAAACGGAATCTTTGTGGCCTCCGTCGACCGTTGTTACGGTCACCGTTACGGTGCCTTCCTTCTTGGCGACGAGTCTTCCATGGCTGTCGATGGTGGCGAGGTCATTATCCGACGTGCTCCAGATCAGACCCTTGTTGGTTGCATCGGCTGGCGAGATGGTCGCGGAGAACTGTGCGATCTCACCCGTCCTGATCGTCGTAGGGCCGGTCGTGATACTTACCGAGGTGACATTCTTTCCGGTATCCCCGGAGGATTTCTCGTAGAACTTGGCCTTGATGGTCGTATCGCAGATGACCTGACTGTAATTGCCTTCCCAGCCGGTGAAGATGTATGTCTTTCCGTTGGACGATGACTTGGATGCCGTGGAGGGTGCGGTCACGCCTCCGAAGTAATCCGCCGTCTTAGTTTCCACGACATTACCGTCACCATCGACGAATTTGACCTCGCAGCCGTTCAGAATCTGTGCCTTGGGCGGCTCCGGCGGTGTCTGTCCGTGGTCCCATTTGACATTCTCGTTCGTGGTGATCTGTCTGACCAATGCGAAGTATTGTGTGACGGACGGGTCGTAGTGTCCCATCGTTTCACTATAGACCCAATCGTTCACCGAATCGTCCCAATAGAACTGACTCCAATACCTGTATCCTATCTGGGTCGAACCAGAAAATACATTCTCATCACCCAGCCCGAGGAAGGAGAACAGCCACCCGACATAGTCGAGATCGACGATACCATCCTTCACACCGTCACTCATGTTGAGTTCGAAATCATATCTGGAACAGGCATCCATGAATGCCTCGGCGAGGTTGGAACCCGTACCGGAGATCCAGAAACCTGCCTTCCTCTGTTCCTCGGTAAGTACGGAGGTGACATACGCATTCGCATTCACATCCTCGACGAATTTGATGTAGAAATAGGCCGTATCGGATGGTTTGGTGACAGGTGTATAATAGACGGTCTTCCCGTCCTTGATGTAGCTCAGGGCATAGTAGACGTAGTACGAGGTACCATCCTTGAGGAAGCTATCTCCATTGCTGTTGAGATATGTGTAGGTCCAACCTGTCGGCGGCCTCCATTGGAATACGACCCAGGAGTAATCCCCGCTGTTCGTCTTACCGTCCACGGATTTCACCGTTCCGTTATTGTTCACTTGGATGTCATGACCATTCTTCTGCATCGTGTTCGTTATGATGGATTTCAGACTGCTTCCGCTTCCGATGTATGTTTGCGTACCGCTCTCAGTACCGTCACCGAACATGACCTTGACATTGGATGTCGTGGCCCCGTCGCCGTCATCCGATGTCACGATTACGAATGCGGATGACAATAGCAGGAGCATGATGATACCGACGATAACAACTCTAGACCTCACAGGATCACCGTCCATAGATGTTGTCGACTACCTTTTCAGAAATTATAAACCTGACCAACGATGGATGGTGATGCGGGATGGATGTTATGTGGCAGTCTACATAAGATAAAGAATGGGGACTTCCCCGTGTCCGGGAGGACACGGGTGCATCCCATGACTAAAGGGTTTGGGAACGGTCGATCAACGACCGTTCCGCGTTCGCATCGTTCAGTTACCGCGGATACGCAGGATCATGGAGACGATGGCCACGGCGATGAGTGCCGCGAGAAGACCGATGACGATCTTCAGGAGGGTGTTGAGCTCGTTGTCGCCACCTGTGTCGGTGGGCTCATCCGCAATCAATGACTCCTCACTCACAACGAAGTATGAGAAGTGGTCAGTCACGAACGACACCGTTCCTCCGATCGCATCGTACTTGCAGCTCATCTCCTTGAGCGTACCGTCGTCATCCACGTGGTAGATCCTCACATCGCTGCTGACGGTGCCCTTGAGGGCATACGGCAATGTCACGGAGACCTTACCGCCGAGCTGGTGGATGCTGGTCTTACCGAGTGTCGCACTGAGCGAGAAGACCGTCGAATCCTTGACCTTCTCCTTCATCGCTTTGGTGACGTCCTCATCCGACACCTTCTCGATTCCGAGTTTGAGATCGGAACCGTCGGATGACAGCGTGGATATTACATCGGATGACATCTCCAACGTACCGGCCGATGTGTTCACACGGAGTGTGGTATCGTTACCGTCCGCGATCTGTATCAGGGATTCGTAGGAGAGGTCGATGCTGGATGACACTGCGGTGCTGGCCTTGCCGATGTCGATTACGATCACCGGTTCGACACTGCCTCCGGCGGTGTTCTTCACGGCTCCGATCTGATCCACGGCCGAGAGGATATCCTCCTTAGACACGGATACGATCTCCTTTCCGTCCTTGGTCTGGATCTTCGCTTCCACCGTCGTCTTGACTTCGGATTCGATGACCCTTCCGTCGGCATCCTTCTTGACTGTAGCTTCGGTCTTGACGGCCTTGTTCTCGGATTCGGCGGAGATCTTCACATCGGAACCCATGGATTTGTCGTTCTTGTCCTTGGTCTCCTGGGTGTTGGTGGTGATCGTGCTGTCACCGGATACCGTCTTCTCCTCCTTGGTCACCGTCTTGCTGCCATCGGTGTTCTCCTTCGTATCCTCCTTAACGACCGATTTCTCGGATACGACGACCGTACATACGGCAGTGAGATCTCCGTAGGACACGGTAATCGTCGCCGTTCCGGCCTTGTATGCGTACACATAACCTCCGGACACGGAGGCGATGGATGAATCGGAACTCTTCCAGCCGATGTTGTCGCTGAGTGCCTCATCCGGGTAGGTGGTCGCTTTGAGTGCGGAGTTGGATCCGACCTCGAGTCTGATCATCGTCTTGTCGAGCGTGATCTCCGAGACCGTACCTTCGACCTTGATCGTGCAGCTTGCCGAGTACGAACCGTCGACGGATGTCGCGGTTATGATCGCGGTACCCTTGGACAATGCCTGTATTGCACCGCTCGTGGTCACCGAGACGACGGACGGGTTGCTGGAGGCCCATGTGACCCTCTTGTCCTCTGCATCAGTAGGCGCGATGGTCGCGGTCAATGCGGATGAGTCTCCGACCTTCATGGTCTTGGATATCTGGCTCAGCGATATGGCCGTGACCTTCTTGAGGGATACCGTGACCGTACAGACGGACTTGGCATCGCTGTTGTCCATAGCCGTTGCCGTTATGAGAACGATACCTTCGGAGATGGCCGTGACCTTTCCGTTGGAATCGACTATGGCGATCTTCGGATCGCTGCTGGTCCAGATGACTCCGACACCGTCGAGATCCGTGGATGCGGACAATGTCTCGCTACCGCCTTTGTACAGACCGATCGAGCTCTTGTTCAGAGTGACCGTGCTGGATGTCGGTTCGACTACATTGACCTCTACGGTGATCGTTTGATCCTTGATCGGTGATGAGACCGTAACCGTCATGACTGCCTTACCGGCCTTCAGAGCAACGAGTTCCCCGTTCTCGATCTTGAGGATATTGTTGTTGCTGCTCGAGATCGTATAGACTCCGGAACCGTCCAATGTCACGGTGACCTTTCCGTCGAATCCGACGAGGAGTGTGGTCACATCCTTGTCCTCGACGATGAGATCATCACCGATCTTCACCTCGACATTGTTGAATGTCTTGTTGTCCTCATACCAGACGGCTTCGAGTACAACGTATCCTTTCAATACATAGCCGGGCGCGGTTATTTTGTCACCATTGACAGAATACTTGTAGATGGTCTGCCCATCGGTGAAACCGACGAATGTGTATCCGTCTTTTGTAGGCAATTTTTCCAACTTAAGTTCGACGACATCACCGCTCTGACCGTAGTACGTATAATACTCGTCACCGTAACCGTACGAGACGTACGGTTTGAGCTTTTCAATCGTCATGGGCTCGTATGAACGGAGGTCCTGTACGATATCCTTGACAGAGACTGTGACGTGCTCGTCCTTGGTCTCGACGTAGTCCCATTTCGCATCCGGGTCCAGATTGTCGGCAGAACTCACATCCTTGTTGAGATAGAACGTTTTGATCTTACTGAACTTGTTCAAGTTGAATGTATCCGTGAATTTGACAGAGTACGCTTGACCATCGTTTCCATAATAGTAGACGTAGTATGTTGCTCCGAGTGCGTATACAGTACCGCTCGTCTTATCGAACGTTGCCTTCCTCACACCGAGCATGTTCGCCACGGCCTTCTCGAAGGCCTTGATCGAGTCTCCGTCCACACCGTCTCCCGTCGTGATCTCGGCAGTGTCGCCGTTGTCGACGAAGAACCAACTCTTCTTGGCGAACTCGGGAGTACCGTAACAGTATACGAATCCCGAATCGTTGTAGAATATCAGCTGCCCTTCCGTTCCGACACGGACGGCCTGTGAACCGAATCCCGACTCGATGGAGAACTTCACACCCTTATCCGAGAGTGTCCATTCGCCATCTTTACAGACATCCGTGAAGATGCAGATTACCTGACCTGCAGAATAGTTCATTATGTAGATGTAGACCTCTCCGTTGAGCTTCCCATCAGCACCCTTGGTAAGGTTGTACGTCGATGCGACGATGCTTCCATGGGAAGCGACCGAATCAACCTCCTCGACGAAGACAGGCTCTCCATCCTCTCCGATGTCAAAGACCTGGAAATAACCGACCTGCGATTGGGATGCCTTCGTGATATTGAGATATCCGCGACCATTCTGTATCACAAATGCAGATGTGAGGGAATCGCGATTCTCCTCCTTACCATTCTTGTCCTTGATGATGACGTATTCCGGATCATTGATGGTGGTACCGTCCACCTTCATGTATCCGATGACCGAATTGCCAATCACATCATACGTTCCGAAGAGACCTTTGGTATATGCAGTGATGTATAGATATCCGTTATAGTAGGTCAGCCAACCATCATCGAGATAATACCCGTAAAGTTTATCGAGTTGCCGGCTCCCGTAGGCACCATTGCTCAGATTCAACGCATTGATGGTTATGTCCCGACCGTTCACGGAGATGTAATACATCACATCGCCTTCAACGATTGCATGGGATGTCGTTCCATACATATATTGGAATGCATTGACGTCCGTTTGAGTAGCTTCCCAAAGATTCTTCATGACCTTCGAATCATCAAGTTGTGTGGGACTCATCTTCCAGACGGTGCCTTTCGAACTCTCATCATCTTTGACGATTCCGTAGAAGAAACCATCATGCCAGACGGTATACTGGATGCCTTTGGGTATTCCGCATACCTCTTCAAGATCATATGTATAGACCTTCATCGAAGTGTAATCAACGATGTACTCTTCGCCTCCGGCGCCTCCGCCGTACCCAAGATAATGGTAGAATTGAGTGGTCGATACGCCTGTCTGGATGTAGGAGATCGTAGCACCCGTGTTGGCATCGAGACAGACTATCCTGTCATTCACCTGGATGTATACACGATCATCGACAATCAACGGTACGCTGGGCATACCGGACCAGGCCATACCCGACTGATTCACTTCCCCGCTGAACCTCCAAGCAAGTACTATATTGTCTGTGGGCTTTGGCGTATCCCTTTCGACAACATATTCGAGATCCGTTGAGGATGAGAAGTATTTGACTATGGGCGTGATGCACGCATAACCAGAGACGCTACTTATGCTCAACGTCAAATCATCTTGCATGACATCTTCATTGAGATTCGTTAGACCCATGCCGATGAGGGTATACCCTGTGTATGGTACAAATCTGAGCTTGACTGTTCCGTTGGTGAATGTTCCACCATCGTACTTTTCTCCGATCGTTCCATCATCCTTCAGAACATAGAATATACCTGCGGAACTATCAAGATCAAGATAATCGCCCAATGATTCCCACTTGGCATAGAGCGTACAATCCACTGTTATGTGACCTGCATCGTTAGCCTTGTACATGGCAGCAGTATCATCGGATGAGGTGTACCAGCCCAAGAACTTGAATCCCGGACGCTCCGGTGTCGGAAGGGCTGATGTCAATATCGAATGCCCGTCATAGATATATATCGGCGAGATGTCAATCTTCGTACCATCTTCACCGGTATTCGCATCGAATGTGACCTTATGCCATTTGGTACCGTCAGAGCCATCCTCCTTCTCATCGATGATAATTAGATAGACGGTACTGCTGGAATACGAACCTATGGAATACTCCATCTCATCAGAAGCAGTCAATAGCGTCATTTCTCCATCGCTGCCCTTTATCTGTACGATCAGGTCTCCCGGAGAGAATCTATCCTCAGAGTTGACTGTGAATTTACCTTCGCTGTTAATTGATTCGATCTTGGCGAAGTCCGATAGAACATAAACCTTCGTATCTTTGACCGCTTTGAGCACACCATAGTCAGCGTCGTAATAGATCAGACCCTTATAGTTACCATTCCAGGAAGTGGACATCGTCTCGGAAACATAGCAGTCGATGCTGGAATCGACCAATCCTTCCTTGAATGATAGTCCATCTATCGAGAGATTCAAGACTGGCTTTACATTGTTGGCATTGACTATCTTGTCAGTATGAAGCTTGATCTCCTTGGAAGCGAGTGTCAACTGTTTCAATCCCTTAGAATTGTCTACCAAGTTTTCCGACCAGTTAATCGTATCATCGGCAGATATCGTTAATGATGTCATGAAGTAAGCTTCTTTGCTTTCCAGGTTCACTGCCATTTGCGAGAACGTGACGTTCTTACAGACTATGGTCAATGATCTCACCATCAGGTGGTCCGTATTTGTGATCTTGACGTCACCGCCTTTTATGAGAATGGATTCCATGATATGACGTGGCAACGACTCTATATTAAAGGTGAGAGATCCGCTACCCGAATCTACCGTTAATCTTTGGAGCATGTCACACTGATAGAATGCAATTCTCTGGACATCCGATGCCCCATAGATGACGAGTTCCTTCACATTCACATCCCTTAATGCGGACTGTCCTATGGTATCGATGCCAGAGATCTCGAGATACCCATCCGTCGGCATGCTACAAGGGACCGCGACCAGAACACCTTCTATAGTGACGAGCATTCCAGAAACACTCTTGTATTTGGCATTTCCATCCTGGACAGAGATCCTTTTGAGATTAGGAAGTATTGAAATCGCCGAATCCACTGTAAGGTTGGTTGCGGTCACTTCTTTAATTCCCTCGATCTCCGAGATGTTCTTCTTGATAAAGATCGATTCCACATTCGGATTGATCATGACGATCTTCTTGCCACCGTCCGTTGCATCCGTTATTATCATGTCGCCATCTACGGCCATCTTGCCGCCACTCTCGATCGCAATACCATTCGATTGGCCATCGGATGTCATCAAAGATGTACATCCTATGAACGAATCCACCTGAACGGTCTCCAGTGCCTTTGATACGTATACCTCCTTGATGGAGATGCACCCATTGAATGCCCTCGGCCCGATCGACGTCACACCGTTAAGTTCTAAACGTTCTTTACCCTTGGATGAGGTGAGCAATACACAATTCTCGAATGCACCGTTGCCTATCTTTGACCCAAGAGAATCTGACGATTCCTGCATGAACGTCACTGTCTTAAGATTCTCACAGGTTGTGAAGGCAACCTGATCGATGTCGACATAGGCAGAGAACGTCACCTCGGTAAGCTCAGAACAGCTATCGAATGCATGGTCACCGATCTTCACAATTCCGTTCGTTGGACTTGATATTGTTATATTCTTCAATCCTGTATTGTTAAGAGCATAATCTCCGATAGAATCCGACTTGATGACATTCACACCATCTTCAGCGGTGCCATATGTCAAGCTATCAAGGTTGTTACAATCTTTGAATATACCTAGCGGAAGAGGGAATCCTTCTTTCTCTATGACCACTTCTTTCAGAGAAAGACAATTCTGGAACTGGTATGAAGATCCCTCAAGTTTCTCTACTGAGATAATGGCCTTCTTGACAGCTGTGCCTGAGAATGCTTCTGTACCGATATCAGCAGTGACTCTTACAACTCCCTCGGTATTAAAGACCAGACTTGAACATCCTTTGAAGGTCTGAGTTCCGAGTACCAAATCATCCGAGTATGCAATGTAGACCAAAGAGGTACAATCGCCGAATACGTTCGTTCCTATCGATTTCACACTGACGATGGAATTCTCGCTATTGCCGATGGTTTTCAATGACGCACAACGATAGAATGCATAATTCCCAAGATCCACCTGATCGGATGACCATGTCACGGATTCTATGGTCTTGGATCCATAGAAGGCATTCGTTCCGATATGTTTGATCTTACTTCCGAGATCGATGGTCTTGAAAGGAAGATTTCCGAAGACCGTTGCCTCACCGGTTTTGTTGTAAATGGAGGTGATATTCCATTCATCCAATAATTTCAGCTCGGTCACATCCCCCGTGACCTGTACCTTCATTATCTCGTTCCCTTCATATTTATCATTATTCATGTAGAAGATAGAGCATTGATCATTCACCTTCAACTCTGTCGTTCCATATAGTTTACCATTGATGTATAATCTACTGTAATCTACTTTGACCCCACTAGGATCGGTAAACTTACTCTCAGAGGTCACATTAAGTCCGTATGATGTGTTATCGAATGCACTTGTTCTGATTGTCCCATTCACTCCGGTCAGATCGACATATTCATCCTCTGCTGCAAGACCCTTACATCCCATGAATGCGCGATCCCCAATATTATTGACCTTTCCGAAATTGACAGAGGTAAGACTGACACATCCTGCAAATGCTAAATCGCCTATGTCCAAGTTTCCAGTGGTGGTGATCTCTAATTTGGTGATGTATCCATTGGAGGCACTTATGGTGTTTTGGTACTGTTTTGTGAAATAATAAGCTGGAATTTTAGTCACATCACCAGATATCGTAACATCTTTCACATCAATGTCATAAAAGACTTTGGTACTAGCTTGTGTTATCTTATTAATTATCAATTTTTTAGCCGACACTCCCTTAAAGCAATCTTGCTCAAACTGTCCAGTATCGTTGAGTATTGTGATCGTGTTGAATTTGGTCCCTTCCGGAATGATCCCTGCTGCAAGGAGATCGAGTTTTATGTCCTGCAGACTGCTGAAATCGACTGTCAAGCAAGTTATAACTTGCTTCTGACCGTCCGCCTCATATGTATTCCAATCCGATCCAAATCCTGTTGCATGATTCCAGTCTGTGATTCCTATCGAATTGAGCTTTGAACATCCATAGAATAGCTCCTGCTTATACTGTGTCACTGATGTGGGGATAGAAGTGATACTTATGAGGCTGCTACAGTTTTTGAAAGCGGATGCACCGACGTCTTTCAATTGTGAGCCATTCAGTATTGTAATAGTATTCAAAGCCGAACAATCCTGGAACGCACTCGAACCTATCGATGTCACGCTCGATGGTATGCTAATCTTGCTCAATGATGTACATCCGGAAAATGCACTCTCCCCGATGGTCTCAAGCCCTTCATCCAATGTGACTGAATTGAGTTTTGTGCACCCGTTGAAAGCACTCTTACCTATTGATTTTACGGTCGATGGTATGCTAATTGTGCTCAATGATGTACATCCGGAAAATGCAGCCTCCCCGATGGTTCCAGGCCCTTTATCAAATGTGACTTTAGTGAGGCCTGTGCACCCGCTGAAAGCAGTGGAATCTATCGATGTCACGCTCGATGGTATTCTGATGGTGGTCAATGACGTACATCCGGATAATCCCCCGATGGCACTGATCCCTTCACTAAATGTGACTGTAGTGAGGCCTGTGCACCCGCTGAAAGCAGTGGAATCTATCGATGTCACGCTCGATGGTATTCTGATGGTGGTCAATGACGTACATCCGGATAATCCCCCGATGGCACTGATCCCTTCACTAAATGTGACTGTAGTGAGGCCTGTGCACCCGCTGAAAGCAGTGGAATCTATCGATGTCACGCTCGATGGTATGCTAATGGTGGTCAATGACGTACATCCCTTAAACGCCGTATATCCGATGGTCTCAAGCCCTTCTTCCAATGTGACTGTAGTGAGGAGGCCTGTGCACCCGTTGAAAGCACTCTGACCTATTGATTTCACGGTCTGTGGTATTGTGATCGTGGTCAATGACGTACATTTATAGAATGTTTGTGTTCCTACCGTTTGTACACCTGATGGTATTTTGATTGTGGTCAATGACGTACATTGATAGAATGCCTTATCTCCTATCGTTTGTACACCTGATGGTATCTGCATGACTAGTTTGCTGCATCCTCTAAATGCTTCCCCTCCGATCGTAATCAATCCAGCATTGTCCTCGCTGCTAAACGAGACAGTCGTTAACTCTGTGCACCCATAGAATGCTTTTGCCCCTATCGTTGTCACACTATTGGGAATAACCAGTTCTTTGAGGCTATTTTTGACTGCATCTGCTATCTTACTTCCAGTTCCTAGATTGGTGACTCCCTTGCCATTATTGGTTATTTTAGACAAATCCAGTTGTCCGTCTGCGGGAATCTGCGTTATTTTGGTTATGATCAATCCACCGTCAGTTTCTGTATATTCTACTGTAATGCCACTAAATGTCTCTGTGGTTGCTGAAGACTCATGATCCATCGCAATGATACAACCAGCGACAATGATTATGCACAAAAGTAAAGGTGATAGAATAACGATGGCTCTCCTGTTATTCACTTATAATTCCTCCTTAAATTACTGTTGATGGCTGTTGTATGGGATGATCGGACCTATCGCCATAGTAAAGAGAAGGAACGGCTGCTCATCAAGCGCCACTCCGTATCCGGCGCAATTGGAATCCTGCTCCTTTGCTCGCAGATTCTTCACTATAGTCTCAACACACGAACTCACACAACAACATCAAAATGAGCTTCGGGCAAGGGTTAGACGTCCCTGGATTTCCTGTTTCAACGTCCAACCCTCGCCCATCGATGTGATGCGACATCTATCCGATATCGCATCCCACCAGTCAGCTGTACTGATATGTCATATACACCAGCCGGTAGCCCGAGCATACCATGTCATACATCGTGCTCGTTGTGCCGACATAATCGGTTGGCACGTTCTCCAATGTGCTATAAGCGCCCATGTTGAATGACAGGTAGACTCCCGAGGATGTGTTCTGGACCCAATATGTATAATTGGTTCCACTGACAGTACCGAGTCCAAAGATCGTTGTGATCCATCCATTGTATGGACCATATGCGTCAATACCAACCACGTTAGCAGCACCTATCGCATTCTTAAGTGCCGCGTATGCATTCGATCCATATCCGCGAACGGTTATACCCGTTGTAAGATCTGAAGCCTCGAGAGTTTTTGATGCCCAGCTGTCCCCAGTCTTGTATTGTACAGTTGTTGATCCTGCTATGGATGGATCAGATGTGGTATCGATCTTAAGGTAGAACTCTGTCTCATAGTTAGCTTTGACATCATCTGATAAGACATCAATCACTGATCTTAAGGCAAGATCTGATGTGTATTCATCTATCTGCTCGATAATTGCTTCTTGACTACTCTCCTGACCATAGTAGAGTACTACATTCGCGGATGAAATTGCACCATCACTGAATGGAACAATAAAACCGATCGCATCCGGGCCCATAATCCAGGAATTATTGGAATAATAGAATGTAATCCATTTGTTACTACCTGCTTCTGTAACACCATTTATCGTGAGAATGTCACCGTAATTCGAATTGATCTCGTCATATGTTCCCCAATCATTGGATTTTTGTATGACGTAATCAGTCGACAGGAATGTTGTTGATGTCGTGCTCTCGTAATGTGATGCAGCAACGACTGTCGCTGTACTTGCCTGCAATGCCTGAAGGGCATTGTACCCGGACAGGTTCGTGTAATCTGTCCATCCATCTCCGTCATAGACGTAGATATTCATTGAGCCGGCTGTGACCGCTTCGGAATCGTCCGCGTTCATCGATACGATGAATGCGCCGAAAACGAACATGGCCGCAACGGCTACTGCTATTATTCTCTTACTCATAGGTAACACCTACTCTCTCTCATCTCGAGCCTAACTCCGACACATTCTCTCTATGAGCACACACGTTTGCGAATGCACACACTTGTAGGAAGCAAATTTCGAAGTAAGGTTCGAGAGATTGTCTGTTAGATTTCTTAATTGGATTATAAATCCAACCACTATTGGTTATGAGAACGATCGCTTTTCTAGGCAAAACACAACAATCAATCGAGAATGGTAGATTGACCAAACGTACATCCAAAGTTGGCCCTATTCGTCGACAAGATACCACAGGAATCCATCCAACCTACCCATGATTAAAACATGATGTCCGCACATATTCTTCACATGGTACTTCTATTGGATGTCGATAGATCGGGCACCCCACACAGATTCACCGATGCGGATGCATTCCTCCTCCTCGAGATATTGTCCAAGAATCATGGGATGAGCAGGAAGGAACTGTCGAGGTACTTGGGACTCGGAGAGGGCAGCGTAAGGACGCTCATTGAGAAGCTCAAGGAATTCGATTTGATCTGCGTGAAACAGACCGGTATCACGATACGTCCCCAGGGGTCGGAGATCCTCAGATCACTGGGCATCAGATCCACGGATCTCTCCGTCGGGGAATATGTCATGGGGGAACATCAGTTCGGTGCCGTCATCAGCGACTCGTCCGAGAAGGTATTCAACGGCATAGACCAAAGGAATATCGTCATAAGAACAGGCGGCGAAGGATGCACGACATGGGCGAACAGGGAAGGGAGGATCGTAATGCTCCCGGATTGGGATGTCGATACGCACGAACCCTCACTATCGAGGACGATAAGGGAACATGCGAAGATGGGCGAGGGCGATGTGTTGATCGTTGCAGGAGGCGATACGGAACGTATCGCCATGATATCCGCCATAACCGCCGCGTTGGACCTTATCTGATCATATCCTCGGCATGACCTTGATCGAAAGACTGTCCTTTACGACCTTGATCACCCTGAACAGGGGCAGACCCAACTCCGATGCGATCGCCAGACAACCCTCTCCATTCTGATACCTTTCGGTTATCCACTTCTTCCTCACGGCTATCGGATCCTCTGCGACCACATGCTTCTCGATCGTTCTGGGCGGTTCGTTCCAACGGTTGGAATTGCAACTGGGGCATCTGGATGGATCATCTCCCTCCTTCCTGCGTATCCACTCATGACCGCAGACGAGGCACGTACATCTGCTGGTCTCCTTGTTCCATGAGTATGAACCGCATCTCGGACACTTCATAGGCGTATCCTTGCGGCTGGTCCAGTCGAAACCGCATCTCTTGCAATGTACCGCATTCTTCGCGGGTGTCGGTTCGCGAACAATAACTTTGAATCTACCGCTGCAGTATGGGCATGTGCACTCACCCTTCGTAGCATCGACCTCATCGACATTCACCTCGACTACATCATTCAGAACAACATCGGTACACTTCGTCATTTGGACCCCGGACAATCTCCAATCCCCGTGTGTGATATTAGAATGATGTTCAGTTGGTCATATTGGATTATACATCCAATCACACACGAATACATCCAACCGACGATGCCCGGAATCCACCCGTATGGATGGTGTGTTCCGATCAAGAACAGATGTGCATATGGGATCATCGATTCTGCCTGTGATCACATATTTCACCATCATGTGATCGAAGATTGGACTGTCCCGTCTATGTGTCCGTAATTCATTGTAATATTACAACAAACTACGAATGGATATCATGACTGGTGTCCGATCTCCTTGATCCTCGTTATGATATCGTCGATATGCGACGGTCTGAGATTCGGGTTCAGGAGCGTGAACTTCAGCATCACACGTCCGTCCTTGACGGTCTGTCCGATCACGATGCCCTCTTTCAAGAGTTGACGTCTTATCCTCTTGTTCACGTCATCGGATGCATCGAAGGCGAACACTACTGAGGACATCTCCGGTTCCACGGGTGCGATGAAATCATCGTCCTTCGATATCTTCCCGTAGAAATACGATGCATTCTCCACTGCGGTATCGATGATACGTCCGAATCCATCCTTCCCTCTGGTCTTGAATGCCATGAAGACCTTCAACGCATCGAAACGTCTCGTGGTCTGCATCGATTTACCGACGAGGTTGATGTAACCGTCCTCCTCGTCCTCCTCGCGGTTCAGATAATCCGCGTGGAGTTCGAAGCATTCCAGGAGCTTCGCGTCCTTCACGATTATCGCTGAACAGGATATCGGCAGCAGGAACATCTTGTGGAAATCCACCGTGAGGGAATCGCATAATGCGATATCCTTCACCCTGTGGCCATATTTCTCGCTCATGATCAATCCGGAACCGTATGCGGCATCCGCATGGAGGTGCATCCCGTATCTGTCGCACAGCTCCCTCATACCGCGTGCATCGTCGATGGAACCGAAATCGGTGGTCCCGAATGTGGCGACGGCACAGAACGGATACAACCCATCATCCACGTCCTCCTTCAGCATCCTCTCGAATGCCTTCAGACCGATCCTACATTTGGAATCCACGGGGATCTTCCTGACCGCAGAGTAACCCATACCGAGGATGTGGCTTGCCTTATCCATCGAGAAATGCGAGATCTCGGATGTGTATATGCGCAACTTGCGATACTCCGGAGGGAGACCGTCCATCTTCACGTCCCATCCGAACCTCTTCATACAATACCGATCGCGCGCGGCGATGATCGCGGAGATGTTGGATTGCGAACCTCCGGATGTGAAACATCCGTCCGATGTATCCTTGGGGAATCCGTACAGCTCGACGAGACCGTGGATCATACTCTCCTCCACCTCGGTGGCGGCAGGTCCCTGGTCCCAACTGTCCATGCTGTCGTTGAAACATGATATTATCAATTCGGAGCATATCGTCTCCGTCAATACAGGGGAATGGAGATGGGGCATGTACTTGGTGGACCACGTACGCAGGAGATGGGGCAATATCTCGTCCCTCGTCTCCTCGAGCACCTTATCGAATCCCATACCGTGCTCCGGCAGGAATCCCAATGCGCCTACCCTCTCCCTCAATTCATAGGGATCGATACCGGAGAACGCACTGTCGTCGGAGAACGAGTCGAACACCGCCTTCAGCGTATCGTCGATCATCTCCGAGAATCTCTTACGGACCTCTACATTCTCCGACAGAAGGAGCGGATCATCCGAGGACATCCTTCTCGACCTCTTTGACAGCGTTCTCGAAGATCGTCATCGCACGGTCGATCTCCTCATCCGTGATCGTCAATGCGCAGAGACATCTCATGACGGAACCGTAGCGACCACCCTTCTCCATGATCAATCCGTTCTCGAAGCATGTGTGCTGTACCTTGGCGGTGATCTCGCCGCTCGGTTCGGGTACGCCCATGATGTCCTTCGGACCGTTGGGGTCGATGAACTCGATACCGAGCATGAGTCCCCTGCCTCTGACATCGCCTATTATCGACACCTCATCCTTCAGTTTCGATAGGCGGGACCTTATGATCTCACCCTTACGGGTGACATCCTCGAGGAAACGGGGCTCCTTTATCCTGTTGACGACGACCGTACCTGCAGCGAATGCCAGCTGGTTACCGCGGAACGTACCTGCATGCGCACCGGGACCCCAGAGGTCCAGTGCCTTATCATAGACCATCACCGATAACGGCTGACCGCCGCCGATGGCCTTGGATATCAAAATCACATCGGGAACGATACCCGCATGTTCGAATGCGAAAACCTTCCCGGAACGTCCCATACCGCATTGGATCTCGTCACAGATCATCGGTATGCCCAATTCCTTGGTTATCCTGCGTACCGCTTGAAGGAACTCCACGGGTGCGGGTATCACTCCGCCCTCCCCCTGGATCGCCTCCAATATGACCGCCGCGGGTTTGGTGACACCGCTCTCGGGATCCTTAAGTAAACGTTCAAAATATGCGATACAGGCCTTCGTACCCGCCTCTCCCCCTAGCCCCATGGGGCAACGGTATGAGTAAGGATAGGGCATGAACTGTACGCCGGGCATGACGTTGCTGACCTTGTTCTTCGCATTGCAGTTCCCGGTGAGTGCCATGGAACCGTGTCCCATGCCGTGATATCCTCCGGAGAACGCTATCACGGTACCTCTTCCCGTGGCCGTCTTACATAGTTTTATCGCGGCCTCGGTGGCATCCGTACCGGAAGGTGAACAGAATTGGACCTTCGCCTTCTTGGCCAACTCTTCGGGTATTATCGTGAACAGGGCTTCCACGAACCTGTCCTTGATGGGTGTGGCAAGATCCAACGTATGCAATGGAGCCCCGGAATTGATGACTTCGATCATCGTCCTATTGATCTCTTCATCGTTATGGCCGAGAGCATGCGTGCCCGCGCCGTTAAGGAAATCGATGTAACGTTTCCCTTCCACATCTTCAACAACCGCACCCTTAGCCTTCGCCACCGCAAGAGGGAATTTGCGGGGATAGCTTCTAGCAGAGGACTCATAGTCACTCTGACGACCAACGAAGTACTGGTTCGTACCCATATGAGAGGGATTGCCCGTTGATATAAAAGTATATGTACCCCCTCCGGAACAGAGGGGGGCGACAGGGGCACGAATATGGCAGGAATGCGTGAAAACAGGCGATCTCAGGGGCCGAGAGCGGTTATCGGTACGACGTACACACCGTCTTCCCTGCGGTATGCGTAACCGCCCTGACCTGTTATCACACAGAGGAATCTGGGGCATGTAGCACCATCCCTCTCCATGAAATCACGGATCCTCTTCAGATTCTCCGCTCCATCGTCGATGGCATCCTGTCCCAATTTTATCTCGAAGGCACCCCAACCGACATTCTTCATCTCCACTACCGCATCTATCTCTCTATCACCGTGATCGCGATAGTGGAACAGTTCCCCGTCGAACGTATCGGCGTATATCCTGAGGTCCCTCTCGCAAAGGGCCTCGAAGAGGAATCCCATCGTCCTCAGATCGCTCATCAGGGCCTTCTTGTCCAGTCCGAGTGCCGCAGCGGCAAGGGACGGGTCCGCAAGGTGTCTCTTTTGGTTCTTCCCGACCCTCACCGATGACCTGTAATTCGGTGAGAATGCGGGTTGGTCCTCGATCAGATGTAACTTGTCCAAAACATCGAGATAATCCGTGACAGTATCGTTGTCCAGATCACCACCATCGAATTGCGATATGTCTGAGGAAAGTTTTTTCTTTGTTGCTATGGTACTTTCGTTCCTGGCTAAAGAACGGAAAAAACGTTTCAGTTTAACAACATCCCTTCTTTTAGCATCGGTTTTCTGTGCATCTTCTTCACATACTTTGTTGATGTAGTCGGAAAGGAATGCTCTAGTGGTTGTTTCCTTATTTTTCAATAATGCAGGCCACCCCCCTCTTACAATCAACCAGGATATTTCTTCCAACGTAGGAGGGTCAACCTTGACGGTCTTGAAATTTCCGTCGAACAACCCTCTTAATGATACTTTTCCACTGGAGTCGCCAGATTCGTAAAGTGACATTGTCCGCATTTTAATGTCGATTATTCTACCGGCCCCTGAATGGCTTCTTTTCGCTTTGTCTACACTAGACGAACCGCAAAGTATGAATTTTCCTTTCTTTCCATCTTTATCAACGATATAACGAACAGCGTCCCATATTTTTGGAACATCTTGCCATTCATCGATTAGGTGCGGTTCATCACCCTCCAATGCAGCCAAAGGATCTCCTACAGCGATACGTAGGTTGATAAAGTCATTTGTTGGATCCATAAGAGAGTATTCACTATTGGAGAAGGAACGGGCACACCATGTTTTGCCACAATTCTTTGGCCCTTCTATACTAACAGCTCCAGCTGATTCGAGCATCATTTGTATTTTATCTTCCACGAGCCTTCTTAGATATCCTTTCGGTGTCAGGACCATATCTGAAAGATAATGTGTTGTTATTTATTCATCCCTATGTTTTCATGGGATTCATTCCCATGTTTTCATGGGATTCATTCCCATGTTTTCATGGGATTGTACTGCAGTTCATTTTTCGATTAGATCGACTTCATCGCATCCAAGGGGGATGTGTTGGGGTACTATCAGGCATCGTACCTTCTCGCATCGGATTCGACGATCGAACGCGAGTTCCGTTCATTGGAATCGATAGATGACAACTATCCGAAATATGTACTCTCGATGGATACGATCAATCGTAGCAGGAACGAGATAAGGCACATGAACATCATCGATTGGTTACTCCCATATCGATGAATATCAGCGATCTGCACCGATACCGGAGATGTACAGTCCATCGACATGATGTCACCGATTGATCTCGTGACGTAACTACCCCCCCTATCCGTCATACTCGAAGGGATCGTAAATGCGCTCACTCTTAAGGAGAAATCATGCTCACAGGGACCTGTCCAATCTTTGATAGCGAGTTCTGATCGATCATCATAGAGATTAGGACGACAGACGGACGTATTGAATCCACGCCAGTCACCTCCGACTGAGGAATGTTTTTATCGGACATCGCCTTCATCAAAGGCGATGGAAGCTAACACCGTGTCTTCTAACGTTTCCGTCCTGGACCTCATCTGTAAGGACAAGTATGCAGAGGCCAACAACCACAAGCGTGCAAGGGACGAATTCAACAAGGAATCGAAGAATTGGATCAACACACGTAACACCAATTCCGAGAGGGCGAGGGAACTCTCCAAGAAAGCGGCCGAGGCCAAGGCAGAACGCGACGCCTACAACCAGAAGGTACGCGAGCTGAAGGAACTCAGGGATCAGATGCACGCGAAGGCCGCAGAGCTCAAGGAGAACGGTGGCGAGGGCTATGAGGATGCCAAGGCTCAGGGTAACATGTACCATGACGAGATGGCATCGTACGCCGCAAAAGGACAGCTTGCACATCAGTTGATGATCCAATGCTACGAGGATGCGGATGTTGCTAGGAAACTATCCGACATCGCACACAGGAAATCCATCGAATGCAGGGAAGCGGCCAACAGGGAGCATGAGGCCTTCGTGAACACGCTCAAGGATCTCGAAGAGCTCAAGAACGACCCGTTCGGTGCGATCGATTCAGAAGATGATGCGTGACGCATCATCGGAATCCACCTTTCTTCTTATCAATCCCGGTACTTCACCGGCGGTGCCGAACAATCCGTTCACATATGCGAGACAACCGTCCACACCCTCTATCGAGGCGATGGATTCCAATGCCTCCGACAGGACATCCGATGAACCTTCCCTCACCTTGTTCCCCAATGATGTGGCACAGCAATCCGCGAGTATCACATCGTCCGATATCACCGTACATATGCCACTGACGCCGAAGGATACCGACGGACCGACCTTACCGGATGACGAACATATCCCGAATATGCGATCCCTGGGTCTCACATCCAACGCTATATCCCTCATCCTCTCGTCACCGGAATACAATCCGACCGTCGTATCGCGATCGATTATCAACGCTATATCCCCGCCGTTCTCGACTATCGCGTATGATGCTCCTTCGCTCACCATCCGTTCCACGGCATATGATGCGACCGCACCGGCCACACCAGCCATAGGGCCCACGCCTGATCTGACCGATGCGGCGCACATACGTCTGATGAGATCCTCATCCGTACTCGATACAGGATATGGATCGTAGGTTATCTTGAAGAACGGATCCTCCGCGATCTTGGAGATTATTATCTCCCTGGCCTCGAATATGGCATCCTTGGCACATCTGTGGAAGATGTCGTCGGAGATGACCGTCACCGCGGTCTCTCCGACCTCGAAATGTATCGGCCTCATAACTTCAGGGTGACGGCCTTGGTGGAACATGCCGAGATGCATGCGCCGCATGCGACACATGTATCCTCATCCAAATGGACCTCGTATGTCTCGGGATCCAATTTGAACGATTTCGTGGGGCATACCGATACGCACGAACCGCAGTTGAAGCATTTGTCCATATCACGGGATATGTGCCTGCCCAACTCCTCGATGAATATGCTCTCCTTACCGAGATCGGAGATCGCACTGTCGATCTGTGCCTCCTCTCCCCTGAGCTTGATGATCAATATGCCTCCGCTGCCCTCGATCTCCGCACGCAGTATGACGGGCTGTATACCGTACTCCGATACCAACTTGTAAGCGATTGATTCCTGCAAGGCATCCTCATCCGAGAACCTGATCTTGTACTTCTTCTCCATGTGGATCACTCCTTCACCGTGAGGCCGTTGACCGCACTCTTCTTGGGCAACATCCTCACCGGCTGTGTCAGCTCGAACTCGCCTCTCTCGATCCAATCCTTGAGCTCCGACGCGACCTTCCTCGCACCCCAATAGGATGATAAGGATGACGTCCTGATCCTGTGTCCCTCATACTCGATGGAACCGGATCTGAGCTGTGCATAGCTGTACTGTCCGAGAACGGGCCTCTTCTTCGAGGTCACACCGTAGTCGATCATGTTGGTGAATATCTCCTCATCGGAGATCGCCGCACGTCTCACGACATCCTCATTGAGTGCGGGTATCGGGATACCGACACCTATCGCAAGCGATGTACCATATCCGTAGACATCCAATCCGCGGACGTATCTCCTGTCCATCTGTTTCATGTCACCGATCAATGCCAAAGTCCTTGCTCCGGATACGGGCACGCCGTTCTTCTCCGGTGTCTCGGTGTTGAATTGGGATCCCTGCCATGATACGTATCCCTCTCCGCCTCCCATGAATATGTGGGTACCGATACCGATGGTATCGAGGTGGGGATCGTTGAGCAGTGGCGACAACTGTCCCGCCGAACTGTATGTGGCGTTCTTCATCCTCGGAAGGAGTTTACCCATGTACGTGTGCAACGTCCTGTCCGATGTGTTGGTCGCGAGGTTGTAATTCTGATAACAGTTACGGGGATTGAACATGTAACACTCGTTGAGATCGTCGATCGTGAGGTACGTGTCGATATCCTTCCTGACGTAACAATCCGTACCGGGACCCCATGCATGGAGGTGTATCCTCTTCCCTGCGATCAGGTCCTCGATCACGTGTCCTCCGCCGTATCCTTCGGGATTGTCGGATTTCGCCGTTGATGCGATGTATGTATCGACGGCCGCGAGACCACCGTATGCCTCCACACCATTCATCATGATGTTCGTCATCCTTATGGGAGGGTCCGAGTGACCGAAGTTGATGAATGCACCCGATGAGCACATCGCACCGAACGTTCCGGTCGTTATGACATCTACCTCCTCCGCTGCCTTCTCCACGCCCTTGTCCTTGACGAGATCGATGATCTCCTCGGCCGTGTAGACGACTGCTTTCTTCTGACGGATCTTCTCGTTGATCTCCTCGTACGTCTTTGCCACTTTACCGACCTCAAATGAGTTTCTTTGCATATGCGAGCTCTGCGTTAAGAACGGAACCTCCGGCCCCACCCCTGAGGGTGTTGTGGGAGAGAGCGAATATCTTGTAGAACTCGTCCTTCTTCCTTATCCTTCCGAGTGTAACGGCCATTCCCTTGGACCTTCCCGTACCTCCGGCGAACACATCGAACGCTGGTTGGGGACGGTTCTCCTCCTTCCTGACGATGATCGGCTGTTCGGGTGCGGACGGGAGCCTGAGCCTCTGGGGTTCGCCCCTGAATTCCTCGAATGTCCTGATCATCTCATCGATCGAAGGCTCCGAATCTAGGCTCAATGTCAATGATTCCAGGTGACCGTCCACGACGGGGACCCTGGCACAGTTCGCATATACCTTGAAATCCGCGAACTTGAATTGTTTATCCTCATACTTGCCGAGCATTTTGGCGAGTTCGGATTCCATCTTCTCCTCCTCTCCCTTGATGAACGGTACAACATTACCGACGGCATCCAATGACGGGACACCGGGATAACCCGCTCCCGAGAGTGCCTGATACGTCGAAATGAACACCTGTTTCAATCCGTATGCCTCGTTCAACGCCGCGAGGGGGGCCGCGATACCTGTGGATGAACAGTTCGCATTGGTGATGATGAACCCTCCGTTGCCGTACGTATCCTGATCCTTTATGGACTCGATATGCTGGGGATTCACCTCGGGTATCATGATCGCCACGTTCTTATCCATCCTGTGGGAACCTGCATTGGTGAACACTCCGACACCCTTCTCGGCCAACTCCGTCTCCGTAGGGCCGGCGAGATCCGACGGGATACCGCTGAATGCGATCCTGCAATTCTTGGATATCTTGTCAAGATCCATGGTCTCGATCCTTCTCTCCAACGTCTCTTCCTTGTAGACGTGGTCCCTGACCTTCAGGACGTCCCCGAGCCTCTTACCCTGGGACCTCTCCGATGCGTAGAGCCCTTCCATCTCGAAATATGGGTGATCCTCGAGCATCTCGATGAATCTCTGTCCGATCATACCTGTTGCGCCTAAGACTGCGACCTTGACCTTTTCCATTCGTTCATCACCATCTGAACATCGCCGTAGACACATTGTATTAATATAATTGTGCTAGGGCGACCGACGATCGGTGTCCAGAAAATCGGAGGGTCGCCTGTCAGTGTCGCTTGATATTACCATCATCGGATGACGGCCGGTATAAGAATGCGATCCCAAGAAGGATCATTCGAAATAGTGGTGCTGTCTCTCCTTCGATATCTTGAGGATGACATCGGCGATCTGTCTCGCTTCCCCTTCGGAGAGACTGACCTCCTGACACAGCTCATGGTATCTCTGAACGACCTCTTTCTCCTTCCTCTCGTCCCAATAGCTCTGACCGGATAGCTTCTTGGCCTTGGCCAATTCGTCCGCGATCTCCAGGCGTGTAGCTATTGACTCGATTATCTGCTGATCCATTTCCTTGATCATGTTCCTGAGTTCGGAGGTCGTGGGCAAGAGTGTTCACCTTACTATCACTCATTCACGGAAGATATTAAAAAGTTATTCAGATGGGATTGTTAAAATCATCGGATCCGATGAGTAAAATAAAGGGGAGGGTCCGTGGACCCTCCGTTGTTCAGCAGGCGAAGTAGCCGTGCGTCCTCAACATGCGCTTCTTGATCAGGTGCGAACCGAAGAAGTAGACACATGCGATGAACGGCATCCAGATCAGTGACCATAAGGGTATGGACTCTCCGACACCGCCGGCGATTATCTCCCAAAGAGGGCCGGTGAATGGCAGCACGGTACCCACGACGAGAGCGATTATGGTCGTCGCTACGAGTATCTTGGATGAACATGTCTGGAAGAACGGCAGCTTGTTGGTACGTACGATATGGATGGACCACACCTGCATCCAATACTGTTCGATGCACCATAGCGATTGGAACAGTATCTCATAGGATGTACCCGATAGATCCACCCTCTGGACGATCGCCTCGCCCATGTTGCCGGTGAATCCCTCCACGCCTACGACCGTTATGCCCGCACATACCACGAATGTGAAGAACAGCCACGACATGACATCGGTGATGGGACACATCGGCCCATACCTGAACATCACGTTCTTCAGGTTGATCGCATCCCACTTACGCGGTTCCCTCACGAACTCGTCCTCGACCTTGTCCCACGGGATGACGAGACATGCGAAGTCGTTGATCAGGTTGAAGATCAAGATCATCATCGCACCCATCGGCGTGAAGTTGAACAAGAGCGATGCAAGGATCAGCGAGAACATGTATCCGAAGTTGATCGAACCGATCATCTTGACGTACTTGATCGTGTTGACGTACACCTTCCTGCCTTCGATGACACCGTCCTTCAGTATACCGAGATCCTTCTCCAGGAGGATCATGTTGGCGGTATCCTTGGCGATGTCCGTTCCCGTGTCCACCGATATGCTGACATCGGCGTTCTTCATGGCGACGATGTCGTTGATACCGTCACCTATGAGTCCGACGGTATGGCCGTTATCGCGCAATGCCTTGACGACACGTGATTTGTTATCGGGCGTGAGCCTGACGAACACATCTGTCTCCTCGACATGCTTCCTCAGCTCCTCATCGTCCATGGCGTCGATCTGAGGTCCGACCATCATCGTCTCTGTGGAGATGTCGATCTGATCCGCGATGTAACGCGTGACGAACTCGTTGTCACCTGTGAGGACCTTGGTCGTTATTCCGTAATCCCTGAGGTCGCTGATGGCCGTCTTGGCGGTGCTCTTGACCGGATCGGTGAACACGACGAATCCCGTGAAGATCAGGTCGCATTCATCCTCTACCGTTACGGTCTTCCCGTTCGGTACGTACTTGTACGCCACACCGAGGACACGCATACCCTTCTCGCTGTACCATTCGACGAGTCCCATGACATCGTTCTTGACCTTGTCGTCAAGGACCTGTATGTTCCTGTCCTCGTCCAGGTATCCGGTGGAGATGGAGAGGATCTCGGGTGTCGCACCTTTGGTGATGACGATGTTGATATCCTCATCCTGTTTCACGACGACGGTCGCTCTTCTCCTGAAGAAATCGAACGGGACGTCAGCGACATAGGGGTACTGTTCCAACTCCTCTGTGAAACCGTACTCCTCCGCATACTCGTCGATGGCCCAATCGATCTGATTGGTCGATGATTTGAGGTTCCTGCTGTTGAGAGCGGTGAACACCTCGACCATGTGGCTGCTGTTACCGTGTATGTCGTTACAGTCCTTCACCGAGATCCTGTTCTCGGTGAGCGTACCGGTCTTATCGGAACATAGGACATCCATCGCACCCAGGTTCTGGATGGAAGTGACGTCCTTGACGATGACCTTCTTCTTCGACATATCGATGGAACCCTTCGCCAGGTTGGTCGATACTATGGTGGCCAACATCTCGGGCATCAGTCCGATGGCCAATGTGACGGCGAACAATGCTGCCGTCTTGGCGACATCCACCGGATCCTCGCCGTTCATCAGACCTTTGGCGACCATGATGATGATGACCGGGGGCACCATGTAGACCATGAGCTTGACGAGGACCTTCGTGATCTGCTTGGAACCTTTGTCATAGGTCGTCGCGGTCCTGTCCCTGGTGATCTTCTCGGTCATCGAACCGAAAATCGTATCGTCACCCACGGCGACGACGATCGCCTCCGCGGAACCGCTGATCACGTTGGAACCCATGAACGCCATGTTGGAGCATCCGAGGATGCTCTCGCAATCGGTCAATGGCTGATCGGTCTTCGTCACCCCTCCGGACTCGCCGGTGAGTGCGGACTGATCCACCTTCAAATGATTCGACTTAAGGATCCTGACATCGGCGGGGATCATATCGCCGGCATCAAGAATGATTATGTCTCCGACGACAAGATCGGCGGAGTCGACCTCGATCTCCACATCCTCACGGCGGAGGGTGATGATCGTAGTAACCATGCTCACAAGTTTAGCTGCAGCATTGCTACTGCGGGTCTCTTGGATGAAGGTCATTGCCCCACTCACGAAGATGAGAGTGGTCAAAATTACAAGATATGTGTAATCGATCTCCTCGCCGCCGAGTACTGCGCATACCGGCCAAAGGATATCGATTGCTGCTAAAGCGATAATAAAGACGTTAACGAATGAGTGATAGAGTCTTTTTAGAACCACGTGTTTGTTATGATTGGTAACTACATTGTCCCCGAACTTGATACGGGATGTGGTCACTTCTTCGTTATAATGCCCCTCGGGTCTGCTATCTAGTCCTTTCATCACAGTCTCTGCGTCGGATGACGCAGCGAACTTCATTCTTATATCCGGGTCAGCTAAACCATTTACCACGGGAATTACGTATGGCGTTTTACGTTTAAAGTTAGTCCTCGGACCTCATATAAACCGATGGATGTCTGGCACATCATCATTGTCCCCACAGGGACATCGTGTCTCATATGGGTCGTGTCCAACAATGTACATATATGTACACTTGAATCCACCATACGATGGATATCTCGCTCTCAGATTTCGATGGATCGCCCTCCCAGAAGAATGTCGCTGCCGTCATGCTCGACCACGGATTGTCCGTGAAGGACGGCAAGGTATACTGCGGCGATATCGAGATATCCGATGCGGCACTCGGTCGTGCCGCAGGGGTGGACAGACGTGTTGTGAGGTCCACCATAACGAAGATAGAATCCACGCCTTCGCTCAAGTCCATATTCACCAAGCTCAGATCGATGGCCCTGCTCTCGGATGTCGCTCCGGAGATAGGGTGCAGCGTGATAGAGATAATACCGGATGATGCATCGGAACCGGGGATATTGGCCGACATCACGCGCATAATATTCAACGCGGGGATATCCATAAGACAAGCTGTCGTGGATGACAGGGGTGTGAAGGATGATGCCCGCCTCATAGTGGTCTTGGACGGACAGTTGCCCTCGAGGCAGATCCCGAGATTGATGTCCTGCCACGGTGTGAAGAGCATCATCCTGAAGTGATGATAGATGGAGTTGGAATATGGGGCCATCGGCCCCATATGATTCATTCCGATTCCTTGTATTCTATTGCAGCATCGACGAGACCGACATGCAATGGGGACGGTCTCATCGGACGCGATTTGAACTCGGGATGGAACTGCGATGCCATGAAGAACGGATGGTCGTCCAACTGTCCGACCTCCATCGTGATACCGTTCTCCGAACGGCCGACGAACTTCCATCCGGCGGCCTGCAATTGATCGATGTATCTGTTGTTGACCTCGTATCTGTGCCTGTGCCTCTCGGATATTTTCTCCTTGCCATACAGTTCGTATGCCTTGGAACCCTTATCCAGGATCACGGTCTGTGCACCGAGTCTCATGGTGGCACCGAGATCGCTCACTCCTTCCTGCTCGTGCATCAGACAGATGACGGGATTCTTGGCATCCTTATCGAACTCGGTACTGTTGGCATCCTCCAATCCAAGCACATGCCTCGATATCTCGATCGTGGCGATCTGGAATCCGAGACATACGCCGAGGAACGGGATCTTGTTCTCGCGTGCGTAACGTGCGGCCTCGATCTTACCCTCGATACCTCTGTTACCGAATCCTCCGGGGATCAGTATGCCGTGCACATCGGACAGCAATGCCGCGGGATTGCCGTTCAGCAACGTATCGGAATCCACGAACTTCACGTGCACCTTGCATTTCCTCTCGGAACCCGCATGGGTCAACGCCTCCATGTGGGAGAGGTACGAATCCGCCAACGATGTGTACTTACCGACGACGGCGATGGTCACCTCCTTCGCAGGGTTCAGGATGTTGTTGAGGAATGATTCCCATTTCGCCATGTTCCTCTTGGAGGTCATGGGTGCGAGCTTCATCTTGTTGATTATGAGATCCGCCACTCCCTGCTTCTCGAGGTTCAGCGGTACCTCGTAGATGGAACGTGCGTCCGGCGTGGAGATCACAGCGTTCTCGTCGACATCGCAGAACATGGCGATCTTGGCCCTTGCCGCATCGCAGATGGGTTGCGAACAGCGTCCGATGATGATGTCCGGGTGGATACCGATGGCCATCAGTTCCTTAACGGAATGCTGTGTGGGTTTGGTCTTCTCCTCACCTACGGACCCCATTATGGGTATGAGCGTGGTGTGTACGAAGAGAACGTTCTCCTCCCTGCCGAGGTCCCTGCCCAACTGCCTGGCGGCCTCGAGGAAGGGCATGGATTCCATGTCACCGACGGTACCTCCCAATTCGACGATGGTCACATCGGCACCGCTCTCCCTGGCGAGGGTGGTTATCCTCCTTTTGATCTCGTCCGTCACGTGCGGAATGATCTGTACGGTCTTACCGAGATAGTTTCCATGTCTCTCGTTGTCTATGACGGACCTGTACACCTTACCTGTGGTGATGTTGTGGTCACTTCCCAAATCGATGTCGAGGTATCTCTCGTAGTTACCGAGATCGAGATCCACCTCCCCTCCGTCATCGAGCACGAAGACCTCTCCATGCTCGTACGGATTCATCGTACCCGCATCTATGTTGAGATACGGATCGATCTTTATCATCGATACGTTGAGACCGCGCGCCTTCAGCAAACGTCCAATGGACGATGCCGTTATACCTTTTCCGAGACCGGAAATCACTCCACCGCTGACGAAAATCAACTTCATGCAATCAACGGGATTTATACAATAATGCAATAGTAGATAAACTATTTGATTAGACAAATGTCTATTCATTCAAAATAATACAAGACATCGGAGAAATCATTATCCTATGACGAATGACCGTCCGGGTTCGTACGGGCAATCATCAAATCATAGATATGCAGTGATAGCCGATGACGTATCGATCGACAGAGGTGTCCATGATGAGGTATGAGGAGAAGGAACAGTTCGAAAGGCACAATGTATTCGGAACAGGGACAGCGAACACCGCATATGCACAGTATTTCGTCGGAGATTCCTTCCTCAATCCGCTCACGGATCCGAAATGCGGTCTGTTCGCGGCCAATGTGACGTTCGAGCCGGGATGTCGCAACAATTGGCATATCCATCACGCATCCGAGGGTGGCGGTCAGCTACTGATCTGTACGGTCGGAGAGGGATGGTATCAGGAATGGGGCAAGGAGGCCGTGAGCCTGCATGAAGGCAGTGTCGTCACGATCCCTGCCAACATCAAACATTGGCACGGAGCGAAGAAGGACAGTTGGTTCAGTCATATCGCCGTCGAGATACCCGGTAAGGATTGCAGCAACGAGTGGTGCGAACCCGTATCGGATGATGATTACGAAAGATTGTGAGAGGATACCGATCCTCTGAAAGAACGGGATCAGGGACATCCCCCTTCGAGGAGGATGTCCCAAGGATCCCTTTCATTGGAAGGTGTGGTACTCGCGCATGGACCTGACGGTCAGATCCTTGCCCCTGAGCACCTTTATCGCGGCGACGGCCATCTTTGCACCGTTCGCCGTGGTCAGGAACGGCATCTCCAACTCCACGGCCAAACGCCTGAGCTGGTATCCGTCCCTTATGGCACCGGATTTGTTCGACGGGGTGTTGATGATCATGTTGATCATACCGCTCCTCATGTACTCCGTGGCCTGAGGCTTGTACTTCTCAGATATCGTGAACACTGTGGTGGTCTGTATACCGTTCTTCCTGAGGAAGGTGGATGTACCCTTCGTCGCGTAGATGTTGAATCCCATCTCGTAGAGATCCCTTACGCAATCCAACACCTTCGGCTTGTCACCGTCGTTGACCGTGACGTACACACCGCCCTCCATAGGGAGGTTTGTACCTGCGGCGATCTCCGCCTTGTAACAAGCGATGTCGAGGTTCTCGTCGATACCCATGACCTCTCCCGTGGATTTCATCTCGGGCGTGAGGATCGAATCCACTCCGGGGAGTTTGAGGAACGGGAACACGGATTCCTTGATCGCGTAATGGTCGATGGCCCTGTATCCCATCGTGAGACCCAATTCCTTCAGTGTCTTGCCGAGCATGATCTGCGTACCGATCTTGGCGAGCGGTATGCCGGTCGCTTTGGAGATGAACGGTACCGTACGGGATGCCCTCGGATTGACCTCGATCATCCATACCTGTTCGTCCTTAACCGCCAACTGGAGGTTCATCATACCCTTGACGTTCAGAGCCAATGCGACCCTCTTCGAGATATCCACGACCTCATCGATGATCTTCTTGGACAATGTGATCGGAGGAAGCACCATGGTGGCATCTCCCGAGTGCACACCGGCGTATTCGATGTGCTCCATTATTCCTCCCACATAGACATCCGTACCATCCGCGACGGTGTCCACATCCAATTCGATCGCCTCCGTGAGATACTTGTCGATCAGCACGGGGTGGTTCCTCGAGACGCGCACGGCGGTGTCGATGTAGATCTTCAGCTCCTCGGTGGAATAGAGGATCTCCATACCGCGTCCTCCCAGGACGTATGACGGCCTTATGAGCACGGGATAACCGATCCTCTCGGCGATCTCCTTGGCCTCCTCGAAGGAATAACCGGTACCGGATTCCGGCTGTCTTATTCCCAATTCGTTCATCAGAGCGGAGAATCTCCTCCTGTCCTCTGCGACATCCATGTCATCCGGTGTCGTACCGAGGACCTTGGTCCCGGTCCCGGCCAATGCCTTCTCAAGGTCCATGGCGAGGTTGATACTGGTCTGACCTCCGAACTGTACGATGACACCGTCGGCCTTCTCCTTCTCCACCACGTTCAATACATCCTCCAACGTCAGCGGTTCGAAGTACAGTCTGTCGGATATGTCGAAGTCGGTGGATACCGTCTCCGGATTGTTATTGATGATCACGGCATCGACACCTGCATCCTGCAATGCCATGACACTGTGCACACAACAGTAATCGAACTCGATACCCTGTCCGATACGGATCGGTCCTCCGCCTATTATCACGACGCATTTCTTGCTCCTGTCGCGGGTGGATTCGCATGAATCGCCGTATGTGGAGTAGAAGTAAGGTGTCTTGGCCTCGAACTCGGCCGCACATGTATCCACCATCTTGTAGACAGGGACGATGCCTTCCTTCGACCTCATCTCGCGTACGTCGAACTCCTCCATGTTGGCGAACGATGCTATCACGGAGTCGGGGAATCCCATCCTCTTCGCCTTCTTCAATAGAGCGGGTGTGAGCTTCTCCGTCTTTATGGTGTTCTCCATGTCTATGATGTTCTTGATCTTCAGTGTGAAGAAATTGTCCCATTGTGCGAGATCCGATATCTCCTGCGGGTCGTGACCTCTCCTGAGTGCCTCGGCTATGGCGAAGAGACGCCTATCTGTGGCGTGTCTGAGCTCCTCCTCAATCTCGTCCTCCGTCATATCCGGCGGGTTGAGGTACATCGCACCGATCTCCAGGGATCTTACGCCTTTCAGGAGGGCCTCCTCGAAGTTCCTTCCTATCGCCATGACCTCACCGGTGGATTTCATCTGCGTACCGAGATGCCTGTCGACCGTGCGGAACTTGTCGAACGGCCATCTTGGGATCTTCACCACCACATAATCTATCGCGGGTTCGAATGCCGCGAACGTCGTACCGGTGACCTTGTTCGGTATCTCGTCCAATGTGTATCCCAGTGCGATCTTGGCGGATACACGTGCTATGGGGTATCCGGTGGCCTTGGATGCCAATGCGGATGACCTGGATACACGGGGGTTCACCTCGATCAGACGGTAATCGCCGTTCTTGGGGTTGAATGCGAACTGTACGTTACATCCACCCTCGATACCCAACTCGCGGATGACCTTGAGCGCCGAGTTCCTCAGCCTCTGGTGATCCTCATCGGATATCGTCAGTATGGGTGCGCATACGATACTCTCTCCCGTATGGATACCCATGGCATCGAGGTTCTCCATGGTACAGATGATGATGCAGTTATCCTTGCTGTCCCTCATCACCTCGTACTCGTACTCCTTCCATCCGAGAACGGATTCCTCGATCAACACCTGATGGATACGCGAATACGACAATCCGCGTCCGCAGATGTCCCTGAGCTCCTTCTCGTCGTATGCGATACCTCCTCCGGTACCTCCGAGGGTGAATGCGGGACGTACGAGGACGGGATACGAACCGATGAACTCGACGGCCTTGAGCGCCTCCTCGATGGAGTTGACGCTCATGCTCTTCGGAACGGGCTCCCCGATCTTCTCCATGGCCTCCTTGAACAGTTCACGGTCCTCGGACCTGGCGATGGCCTCGGGCTGCGTACCCAAGAGTGTCACGCCGTGCTTCTCAAGTATTCCCTTATCGGCGAGTTCGGAACAGATGTTCAGTGCGGTCTGTCCCCCCATACCTGCGAGGATACCGTCCACACCCTCCTTGACTATGATCTTCTCTATGATCTCCGCCTGCAACGGTTCGACGTAGACGCTGTCGGCCATATCGACGTCCGTCTGTATGGTGGCGGGGTTGGAATTGACGAGGACGGTCTTGTAACCCTCCTCCCTGATGGACTTGCATGCCTGCGAACCCGAGAAATCGAATTCCGCTGCCTGCCCTATGACTATCGGTCCGGAACCGATGACCATGATCTTCTTGTATTCCTTCTTCACAATCTCCCCTCCTGGACCATCTTCTTGAACTTATCGAAGAGGAATGTGGTATCGTTCGGACCGGGTGCGGCCTCGGGGTGGTACTGACATGTGAAGATCGGTAGGTCCCTGTGCCTCACGCCCTCCACGGTACCGTCGTTGACATTGACCTGATCCACCACCAATCCCGTACCGTCAAGACTCTCGTCGTCGACGGCATAACCGTGGTTCTGCGATGTGATGTACACCTTGCCCTCGTATTTGACGGGCTGATTGGATCCCCTGTGACCGAACTTCATCTTGTATGTGCTTCCGCCCATCGCCAGACCGATGAGCTGACTTCCGAAGCATATGCCTGCGAGAGGCATCACAGACGAGAGATCCTTGATCGTCCTGACGGTCGTATCCCTCAATGCGGGATGTGCCGGGTCCCCGGGTCCGTTGGTGATCATCACTCCTTTGACACCGGAATCGATGATGACCTGCGATGGTGTATCATATGGGAATATCTCGATGTCGAATCTCTGCGAGAGCTGATCGATGATCCTCCTCTTCGTACCGCAGTCGATGACACCTATCCTCAATCCCTTCCCGTTGTCGAGACTCGTGATGCCTTTGGCACAGACCTGTCCGACGAGGTTCTCGCTCATGGGGGAATCCATCGTCCTGAGGTTCTTCATGACCTCCTCGACCTTGCTCGCATCGTTGACGATCGCACCCTTGAATGCTCCCTGCTGACGTATCTTCACAACCAATTCCCTGGTATCGATACCGGAGATCGCAGGTATCCTGTGATCCTTGAGATATGCATCGAGAGGGTCCCCTCCGTGCAATACCGACGGATGTTCGCAGTATTCCGATACGACGACACCACGTACATGGACGTCATCGGACTGTTCGAACTCCTTCCTCACACCGTAGTTCCCTATCAGAGGATATGTGAATATTAGGATCTGTCCGCGGAAGGAGGGGTCTGTCAGGGCCTCCTGATAACCGCACATACCTGTTGTGAAAACGACCTCGCCGTATGTCGATGAATCGTATCCGAACGATTCACCCTCCATAACGGTTCCGTCCTCGAGAAGCAAGTAACTGGTTGCCATCAGAATAATGATGAGTGATTGGTATATAATAACAACTTAATCAACCTGTAAACATAAGGACAGCAATCATCTGTAAAGAACATTAAATCAGAATGTAATAAAAATTCTAGACATCGATGATTATTATCGAACATTTTTCATCCCCATCCTCATCTGCACAAAATACAATAACATCAGAGCATATCACCACGATATGCGCATACTAGGTCAGAACCCTGCGGACAACAGCATCAGCATCCGTCTCGAAACGGATGACGACAGTTGGCACCTCTACAACATAGTGGAGATAGGGGACCTGGTGACCGCCTCCACCACGAGAAGGGAGGAGAAATCCGCCGACAAGATCAACAATGAGCGCATGGAGAAGAAGAGGATGACACTCGGTGTGCGCATCGAGAAGATCGAATTCTCCGAGGACGACATGAGGATCAAGCTCCTCGGTACCATCGAGAAGGGGCCCCAGGATATCGGACAGCACCACACGTTGATGATCGAGGTGGGCGACAACCTCTCCATCTCCAAGAGGAAGTGGAAGGAATCGCAGACCGAGAGGTTACAGCGTGCCGTTGCCGATACGACGAAACCGCGCATCGTGTTCATCTCGTTGGATCAGGACGATGCAACGATCGCCGTGATGAGACAGTACGGTCTGAAGGAGATCGCTACCATCCGTTCGTCGAGGAGCGGTAAGCAGTACGATACGAAGGATACGGGCGACTATCATGGGGAGATAATCTCCAAGATCAAACCGATGCTGGAGAAGGATATGCCCTTGGTACTGTTGGGCCCCGGATTCGAGAAGGAACTGTTGGCGGAGGACGGTAAGCAGAGGGAACCCGCACTATTCTCGAAGGTGTTCGTCTATCATACGGGGCAATCCGGGATGCAGGGCATCAACGAGCTCATGAAGAAGGGTCTCGGTTCCAACCTCCTCAGGGAATCGAGGATGGGCATCGAGATGGAGGCCGTGGAGAAGCTCATGACCGAGATAGCGAAGGATGGTCTCGCCACCTACGGTACCGAGGAGGTCAGGAATGCCGCTTTGGCCGGTGCCGTGGAGACATTGTTGATCGTGGACTCCAAGCTCCGCGGCGGGGATTATGATGATATGATCAGATCCACGGAGACGCAGAAGGGCAATGTCATCGTCGTATCCGAACAGCATGATGCGGGTAAGGAATTGTCATCCCTCGGCGGTTTCGCCGCATTGCTGCGTTACAAACTGTGCTGATCCTTCCCGTACCATTCGTCATAGAATTCTTTCAGGAATGCTTCCATGAATGCGTGGCGGTGCTCCGCGATACCTTTGGCGGTATCGGTGTTCATCATATCCTTCAGAAGCAACAGTTTCTCGTAGAAGTGATTGATCGTTGTGCCCTCGTTCGAGAAGTACTCCTCCTCGGACATGTCATCCTTATGATGTTCCTTGGGATCGTACATCGCCCTTCCGGCCTTCCCGCCGTAAGCGAACGCTCTTCCGATGCCGACGGCACCGATCGCATCCAATCTGTCGGCATCCTGTACGATCATCCCCTCCAACGTGTCAGGCGTTACGGTATCCTTGCCTTTGAACGATATCTGCGATATCACACGGATCACCCTCTCCTGTACGGAGATGTCGATGTTATGATCCTTCATTATCGATCTCGCGTTGGAATGGTCCGAGGTATCGAAGAGCTTCCTGTCGTCGGCATCATGCAACAGCGACGACAATCTTATCACATCGATGTCCCCGCCTTCCACTGCCTGTATGGCGACAGCGGTATCGTGTACCCTCTTGGTATGGTGTATGTCATGCCCGCTGCTGTCCCCCTCGAACAGCATTGCGACCGCATCCCCTATGGAATCGTACACATCCTCACTCAGTGCCATCCGAACACCTCTTCAGGACATACGGTATCAGTGCCGTGGCCATACAAGTCGCCAGTGCCACAGCGAACAGTGCCACCGCCATCCCAACATAATATCCGATCGCAAGTATCGACAGGGTGGGGATGAGACAGATGATGCATGCGAACACCTTCTTCCTCGAGAATCCCGACGGGACGTATCCCACGAATCTGTGCTCGATTGCTATACCTATCGATGCACCCGCCAATGCGCCGATCTCCGCGGCGTATTTGGTGGTGATCGTATCGAAGGATGCTATGCACACGCCCGTGATCGCTGCGAACAACAGGTACCCGGCACACACGATGAAGAATGTACGGTCATCCCTGTCGGCCAATCCGAACAGATATTGGTTCAAAAAGATCATCACCAGACCGATGATCACACCGACGATGACATCCAACGGCGTGTGCACACCGAGATACAATCTCGAGAACACGATGAGCGATATCAGCACGATGAACGCTATGCGCAGACCGCGTCCTACCAAAAAGGATATCTGACCGTATCCCGCGACCGTCGATGACGAGTGACCGCTCGGGAACGAATATCCCTTGGCATCGTCCATGGCCGCTTCGCTCGGTTGGATGGACTCATCGATCACCCATGGTCTCGGTTCCTTGACGGCACATTTCACTATGTTCGTGAGACAGGTGGTCGAAAGTACCGTGAACAGGATGAGTCTCCCGACCCTCTTGTCGATGAACCATAGATACACGAGAGCTACGAGCAATACCGGTACGACGTATATCAACGGAGTCGATATGAATTCGAAGAATCCGTTCACCGCATCCGGAGCGTTCAGACGGATGTCCTGCAATCGAAGTAGGAAGTCGATACCTGTCCACATCGGGTGCGTATATGCATCCCAAGATAATCATTGTCCTTTTCATGAACGTAACATCTTGTCAGTGCACACATATATCAAGAAACAAACGCTGTCAAAAGAGACTTCTTAGGATCGATTATCTGGTACATTGATTGTTGTACGTTTCCCATTTTTAATGGACAAGATTGTCACACAAGAAGGAGCAACGTACCAGCGACGATCCCGACCAGACCGATGAAGGAACGTTTGGTCAGAACCTCTTTGAAGACTATGAACGAGAACAATATCGTCACAAGTATGCTGAGCTTATCGATAGGGACGACTACGCTTGCCGGACCTTCCTGAAGGGCACGGAAGAAGCACATCCATGATGCGCCCGTAGCAAGACCAGAGAGCACCAGGAAACCCACGTCCTTACGATCGATCCCTTTCATCTGGCTCTGTTTACCCATCACGAATACCATCATCCATGACATGGCGAGTACGACGACCGTGCGTATCGCGGTCCCGAGGTTCGATTCCACGCCCTCGATACCGATCTTCCCCAGGATCGATGTCATTGCCGCGAATACAGCAGAACCGAGAGCGAAGATGAACCAACCGTACTTCCCGTCGGTTGTTCTCTCCACATCCTTCCTCTCTATCATCAGCAACGTACCTATGGCGATGAGCACCGCACCGGCAACACCGATGGGTGAGAGCCACTCACCGAGGATCACGGCCGCGAGGATTATCGTGATGACCGTACTCGACTTGTCGATGGGTACGACCTTGTTCACATCACCCATCTTCAATGCTTTGTAATAGCACAACCAGGATGCTCCCGTACATAGCCCCGATAGTATCAGGAACAGCCATGTCCTCCCGTCGATCGTTCCGATATCCTGGGCCGATCCGACGATGAACACCATAGCCCACGCGAACACCAGGATCACGATGGTACGGAGTGCCGTAGCCAAGGTGGAGTCGACATCCTTCAGACCACATTTGGCAAGTATCGATGTCAATCCTGCGAAGAAGGCCGAACCTACGGCGAACAGTAACCACATACCATCATATCGTTGTACGACACAGCCCGGATATACCGTTTTCCACATGGCCGAAGATTGCATGGATCGGTACAAAGTCGATAAATACTCCGTAATTGATGCAGAGAATGGATGTCGATCGGCCCTCTTCTCGGTGGTCGTAAGATGTTTAAATCTTCAATAGTTCAACCGAAAGGCGAACTATTTGAAGGACCAGGGAGACTTTTTGAAGTAGGACTCCCTGGTTCTTCTCGCAGTCACCATCTCCTTTGAATCCTCCCAGACAATCCTGAAACCGTTCTAGTGATGAGATGTAGGCCCTTGCCGTCCTCGCATGATGGAAGGAACACCAGAATCTCGATGACGAAGTCAATAAATACTCTGCCGATAATTGATATACAGAACGTTGACCGACCGCCTCTCGGCGGCCGTAAGATGTTTAAAACTTCAATAGTTCAACCAAAAGGCGAACTATTTGAAGGACCAGGGAGACTTTTTGAAGGATGACTCCCTGGTTCTTCTCGCAGTCGGCTATTTTGTCACCTCCCTTAAGAATTCTCAAGGCGTCTGTCCGCAAAGAGTCAAAAGTCCTCATATGCGGACTTCGACCCTGGCGATTGATAGTTAGTCGTACCAGGTCAATATAAACCGAATATTACAGTTAACAAGTTAATACGAACGACTTGGACGTACCGCCCCCTATTATGATCGTTCGATGACGACGATATACGTATAAACGGCGTTGACATCCCACCCTCCGATAATATGACGATCGTTGCCGTCACTTATGATAACGGAGAGGTCTTCCAACACTTCGGAAGGACCGAGATGTTCAAGCTGTTCGAGATCGTGGATGGAAAGATAGTATCCGAAAGAGTCATCGATAACGGTGGTTTCGGCCACGGTTCCCTCGCGAACTATCTCAAAAGTATGGATGTCTCGGCACTCATATGCGGTGGTATCGGATCGGGTGCATTGAACATGCTCACATCACAGGGCATCAAGGTATACTCCGGAGCGACAGGCCCTGTGAATTCCGTCATCTCGAGATACATAGAAGGTAGAATGTGTGAGACCGACGGATGCACATGCGACCATCACAGCGGAGTCCACGAGTGCTCCTGCGGTAAACATTGAAGGGTATCACCCCTTCTTCTCATCCTTCTTCGCTATGGAGACGTCGACCTTCTTCCTCTGACGTCCGCCCGTCTTCTTCAGCTTCCCTTGACTGATCGCCCACTCGTAGTTCTCCATCTCGGGAGGGGATATCAGCACACGGTCGCCCTTACCGAACTTCCTGCCCGTGGCCCAGTTCGTGAATGAGGATAGAACACGATACTCATCCGCATCCATGACTATCTCCCTCACATTGGGGCGTCCTTTCATCGCCGAATACGTCCCGGGGAACACCTTTATGTGCTGATCCTTGACCTCTATGACCTTGGTGCACACGGTGTCGAGGAAGTATCTGTCGTGTGTCACGGTGATCAGTGTACCATCATATTCATTCAATGCGGATTCGACCGCGTGTCTCGCGGGTATATCGAGATAGTTCGTAGGCTCATCCAGGATGAGTAGATTGGTCTCCTGCAGGAGGATCAATGACATCGCCACCCTGGCGCGTTCGCCTCCGGAGAGTGTCTTCATAGGCCTGTCGACCTGATCCCCGACCAACAGCATCCTTCCCAGGATCGCTCTTGCCTCTCCGCGTCTCTCCTTGCCGATCACCTGTAATATCTGTTCCTCTGCGGTGAGTTCGAGATCCAATCTCTCCTGATTCTGTGCATAATAACCGATCTTGGCACCGGGGGCCAACCAGAGATCTCCTTTGGATGGTATCTTCCCCAGCAATGCCTTGATCAATGTGCTCTTACCCTGACCGTTGGAACCGAATATACCGATCTTCTCGCCCTTCTGTATATCGAGATCGATACCTTCCAGGATCGTCCTCCCGCCCAACTCGACGGATAGACCTTTCGCAGTTATGACGTTCTTACCGGATTTGTGGGCACTTTGTATCCTTACGGTTATCTCCCTCGTATCCTCGGGTTTCTCCTTCTCCTCGATCCTGTCGATCATCTTCTGCCTGGTCTTGTGCATGGCCATGAACCATTGGTCCTTGTGCAATTCCTCGGCGATCTGTTGTTGGACCCTCTTCTGGATGGTGTATCTCCTGTACTCCTTCTCCATCCTCTCCATGTCCAACTGCTTCTTCATGATGAAATCCGAATAATTGCCCTTGTACTCCCTAGTCTTACGGTTCGCTATCTCGGTGACCCTCGTGACCACCTTATCAAGGAAATATCTGTCATGACTGACGACCAATATCGAACACTGGGATTCGAGGATGAAATCCTCCAACAGTTCGACGGTCTCGATGTCGAGATGGGATGTGGGCTCATCCATGAACAATATGTCGCAACCCTCGGCCTGAACGAAGATACGGGAGAGCATGACCTTCGTCCTCTCCCCTCCGGACAATAAGGACATCTCCCTGTCCACGATATCCCATGACAGACCGACCTTCCTCAGGGAACGTCTCTGATTCTCCTCGTTCTCGGAATCGGATTTTGATAACTCCTGCTCCAGATGTGCGTATTCCGTCGTCAGAGAGTTCCAATCGAGATCGCCGCCTGCGGACATCAGATCGTCGATCTCCTGCATCCTCCTGCGGAGATGCTCCACATGACCGTACGGGCGACCTAACACCTCGCGCACGGTCGCGGATGAGGAATCCGCGAACTGTTCGAGATAACCTATGCGATGTGTGTTGCGGATCAATTCCCCGGTATCGTATCTCTCCAATCCCAGGAGGATCTTCATGAACGTGCTCTTGCCGGCACCGTTGATCCCTATCAGGCCTATGGCGTCCCCTTCGTTGATCTGGAGATCCGCACGGTCGAGTATCCTCACCTCACCGAATGATTTGGTTATCGCCTCAGCCCTGAGAAGCATGTAAGGGGAGATACGGCTTCTCCGATAAATGATGTGTGGACATCGTTCGATTGAGATCCGTGGTCTCTGTCGTCCATGGATCGTTGGGCGGTCCCATGGGGAGATATGTAAGATCGTTCGCTTCCGCAGTCGATCAGGATATGCATCGGATGATCGCGATATACTCGACGACGGTGGTGACCTCTCATCCGACGACCGTTCTGATGCGCTCGTCGATCGGTTCGGCGATGATATCCTGAGAATAGGTTATTGAAAAAGGATGTGACGGGGGTGTGACCCCCTGTCACCGTTCAGTTCTTCTTGGCGGCCGCGATGGATGCGTCCACGTAACCCTGCCAAGCGGTCTCGAGATCCGGCCTCTGCATGGTCTCCATGATGTAGTCGGCGAACTCGTTACCGGTAGCGCCTGTGTTCCTTCCGGTCATCACGAGCTTCTTCTCGAACTGTGTACAGATATCAAGGGCCATGTTGAGCTTCTTGGCCTTCTCTATCTCTCCGATGTGCTCCATCATCATGGCGACCGCCTTGATCATCGAGCAGGGATCTGCGTACTGCGCACGTCCCTCGGTGACCATCCTGGGTGCGGAACCGTGGATGGCCTCGAACATCGCATACCTCTTTCCGAGGTTGGCCGAACCGGCCGTACCTACACCGCCCTGGATCTGTGCGGCCTCATCCGTGATGATGTCACCGTACAGGTTGGGGAGGACGAACACCTTGAAGTCGCTCCTCCTTGCGGGGTCGATGAGCTTCGCGGTGGTGATATCGATGAACCAATCGTCCCACCTCACATCGGGGTAGTCCTTGGCGACCTTCTCTGCGATCGAGAGGAACTTACCGTCCGTGGTCTTGATGATGTTGGCCTTCGTGACGAGTGATACGTAATTCTTACCCGTCTTCTTGGCGTGCTCGAATCCGGCCCTGATGATCCTCTCGGTACCCTGTGTAGTCGCGACACAGAAGTCCATAGCGAGATCGTCCGTAACATTCACACCGTCGGAACCGAGTGCGTAGCTTCCCTCCGTGTTCTCCCTGTAGAAGACCCAATCGATACCGAGTTCCGGAACGGATACGGGCCTGACGTTGGCGAACAGATCGAGCTGTTTCCTCATGGCGACGTTGGCCGATTCGATGTTGGGCCACGGGTCACCCTTCTTGGGTGTCGTCGTCGGACCTTTGAGGATGACATGACATTTCTTCAGTTCCTCGAGCGTATCGTCGGGGATGGCCTTCATGACCTCGACACGTCTCTCGATGGTGAGACCGTCGATCTGCCTGATCTCGACCTTCCCTGCCTTGATCTTCTCTGCGAGGAGGAATTCCATGACCCTCTGTGCCGATGCACAGATGTAGGGTCCGATACCGTCACCGCCGCATACGCCGATGATGAGCTTGTCCAACTTGGAGTAGTCGATCCAATCTCCTTCTCCCTTGAGTACATCGACCCTCTCGAGCTGTCTCCTGAGGAGCTCTCCGAATCTCTCCTGGGCCACCTTGATTGCCTGTTCGTCGACCATGATATACCTTATCGGATGGATGAATGCGATAGTATTAAAGCAAAACGATTGGACGCTGGGATTGGGATTTATACCACACCGCCCATATCACGGCACATGGATGATGACGTCCGTCTGAACAAGTACATCGCAGATTCGGGTCATTGTTCCCGTCGCGAGGCCGACCGTCTCATAGAGGCAGGCAAGGTTACCGTCAACGGACGTATCGCGGAGATGGGCGAGAGGGTCACCTCCAAGGACAAGATATTCATCGATGGTAAGAGGATCGTACGCGACGAGGAGACCATACTGTTGATATTCAACAAGCCTCCGGGCATCACGTGCACCACGGCGGAGGATGACGAGACCAATGTCGTGAAGTATCTCGACTATCCGAAGCGCATCTACCCCATCGGAAGATTGGACAAGTACTCCGAGGGATTGTTATTGATGACGAATAAGGGCGAATTGGTCAACGGCATCATGAGGTCGAGATACGGACACGAGAAGGAGTACATCGTGACCGTGGACAGACCCGTCACGGAGGATCTCCTGAGGAAGCTCACCGGCGGTATGCAGCTGAGCGAGGACGAGTATGCGAAACCATGCTTCGCGGAGAAGACCGCACGCAACAAGTTCAGGATGATCATCACACAGGGCCTCAACAGACAGATCAGGAGGATGTGCGAGAACGTCGGTTGTCGCGTGACCAAACTCAAACGCGTACGCATAATCGATATCGAGCTCGGAGACCTTCCCGTCGGGGAGTACCGTAAGGCCACACCGAAGGAGCTCAAGAGCGTCCTTTCCAGGATCGATGAATGAACTACCCCAATGCATTTTATCGATGATCCCGATACTATCGATATGGCGTGGACCACCTACTATTGCCCGGATTGTGGGAAGAAATGTACCAACTTGACAAAGAACAGGAAGGCCGAAGGCAATATCATAGAATGCCCGGATTGTGGCAGATACACGATCGAATGTGATAATGGCAGATTCTTCATCGCAGGGGACAAGCGCATACCGTATCTGCCGAACGTCCAATCGGTCGACGTCACAAAACATTACAGGCTCGACAAAGATGATCTGAAGAATCTGAAGGATTACAAAGAGGCGCTCAAATGTGCACACTCGGCATATGATCTCTGTATAGAACATCTCGAATACTTTCCGTTAGCGATGGAGATAAGAGATAGGATATGCGACCTGTGCAGAGATGGTGTCGCCAAAGGATTCGATCTCAGGAACGAACTGATGGAGAACCTGGCACCCCTCTCATTCTTCGGAGATAAGAGAGTGTTGATGGAGGGTATCGAAACCGCCAAGGATATTGGAACGATAACAAGGGATGTCCACATCCTGATGGATTCTGTTTTCTTGTTCAAATACTACGATGAGCTTGAAGGACTCTGCAAAGTATTGTCAGAGAATTACTCGCCCAAACGTGATGACGACATCCCACCGATCATCGAATATTATCTGCGTATGATGTATGATGCTTCATTGAGTGAAGATAGATACATCGCCATCGCAGAGAAGGCCGTCAAGGAATCCAGGCATTACATGGAAGGGAACGTGAACTGGAAACTCGTCGAATCGATAGAGGTGATCTGCATCAATTATCTTGATGTCTGCGATGACGATCTCAAGAGGGAACGGGTATTCGCCGACCTACGCTCCTTCACGGAGAGGAATGCGATGGTCAACCCCGTCAGCTATTGCGAGGTCTTGAACTACGGGTACAGAAACGGCCTTTGCGCGAGAGAGGATCTCGATAGGGTGGAGGAGATATACAAGAAGACCAACGATCGTGATTGTATGACACTGTATCTTGAATCCATCTTCCTCAAGGCATATGACGACGAGAGCCAGATCGAAAAAGGATTCGATTTCGTCACCGAACATGGAGAGGACGTCCCATATAGTGTGTACATGACTGTCATCTTGGAATATTGCGAATACGTTGCAGATGACCCTGTCAGATATAAGGCCGCGATGAAAAAGATCAGGAAGAACGGCGTGACGAAGAAGGATATCGACGAATGGAAGAAGCAGAACGAAATCTGGTATGATCATGGGGATCCCTGATCCCTCATCAGATGTAGATCGAGATGTCGGATAAGACAAAGGATAAGTACGCATCAAAGATACATACAATCCAACAGGGGACCGTGCGATGAGCATCAGAGACGACGTCATCAAGGCAAAGGAGGTGGCCACATCATTGGCCGCCTTGGATACCGATGTGAAGAACAGAGCATTGCAGACGATGATCGAAGCCCTCGACGGGAACCGTGATGCGATCCTCTCGTCCAATTCGAGGGATGTCGAGGATGCGGAGAGGATGGAGGCATCCGGCGAACTCTCTAAGGCCATGGTGAAGAGACTGAAGGTCGACGATGACAAGATCTCCGGCATGATCGCCGGGATCGAGGATGTCATCAACCTCCCTGACCCCGTGGGAAGGACCATCTCCACCAAGGAGTTGGATGATGACCTCGTACTCTATCAGATCTCATGCCCGATCGGTACCATCGGTACCATATTCGAATCACGTCCCGATGTTGTCCCGCAGATAATGTCGCTCTGTCTCAAATCGGGGAACACCGTTGTGTTCAAGGGCGGTCGCGAGGCATCGAGGACCAATATGGCATTATTCGACATACTCACCAAAGCGGCATACTCCGCAGGTATCCCCGAAGGTGCGTTCGTATTGATGGAGAAGAGGGAGGATGTCAACGAGATCCTGAGCATGGATCAATACATCGATCTCCTCATCCCGAGAGGCTCCAACTCGTTCGTACAGTACATCAAGGAGAACACCAAGATACCTGTCCTGGGACATGCCGCAGGAATATGTCACATATACGTGGATGATTCCGCGGACATCGGGATCGCACTGAAGGTCGCCTTGGATTCCAAGGTACAGTATCCCGCTGTGTGCAACGCGGTCGAGACGTTATTGGTGGACTCGAAGATAGCACCGACGTTCCTTCCGAGCATGGATGAGATCTATCACGACAACAACGTCGAGATGAGGGCGGATGAACGTGCCATCGAACTCATGGGACACGCCGTGAAGGCCGAGGATGAGGATTGGGATACGGAATACGGCGACCTCATAATATCAGTCAAGATAGTGGATGGTATCGATGATGCCATATCATTCATCAACAGACATGGTTCGCACCATACCGATGCGATCATCTCGAAGGACAGAGAGAACATATCGAGATTCATAAAGAACGTGGATTCGGCAGATGTATTCGTCAACGCATCCACCAGATTCGCCGACGGATACAGATTCGGCAAGGGTGCCGAGGTCGGTATCAGCACGAACAAGATACACTCCAGAGGGCCTGTCGGCATGGAAGGTCTGATGATCTACAAGTACGTCCTCATAGGGGATGGACAGGTCGTGAAGGATTACGTCGGCAAGGATGCCAAGCACTTCACCCACAAGGATATCGACAGGGAGCTGGAACTATGAGCCGCAGGGAGATGTTGAAGGATGTCGATACCGTTGTGATCAAGGTAGGTACATCCTCCATCACCGGCGGTGGTAACAAGGTGTTCGACGGATTCATGGACTCCGTCGTGGATCAGGTCAAAAGACTGAAGGACATGGGCAAGAAGGTTCTGATCGTATCATCCGGTGCTATAGGTGTCGGTCTTGCCGCCATGAACGCCAAACCCAAACCAAAGGAGGTGCCGATAAGACAGGCGGCCGCATCCGTCGGTCAGGGCATCCTGATGCAGAAATGGAACGATAGTTTCCAGAAACAGGGATTGCTGGTGTCACAGATCCTCCTGACATACGATTTCTACTCCGATCGCGAGAAATACCTCAACCTGAGGAATGCGATACAGACCTTGCTACAGTATGATGTCGTACCGATAATCAACGAGAACGATGTCATATGCATCAGGGAGATCGATGCCGTCTTCGGTGATAATGATACGTTATCCGCATACGTCTGTAGCAAGATGGATGCCGATCTGCTGATCATATTGTCTGATGTGGACGGCCTGTACGACAAGAACCCGAAGATATACCCAGATGCCAAGATAATCCACACGGTCACCGACGTATCGTCCGTGAGGCACATGGCAGGCGATGCCACCTCCAGGGTCGGTACCGGCGGTATGAAGACCAAGCTGAATGCGGCGGAGATATGCAGCGAGGCAGGCTGTAACATGATAATCGCATCGAGCAACGAACCCGATGCCATCGTAAGGGCCGTATCGGGTGACGAGGTAGGTACGATCTTCCTCGCAGGCGAGAAGGAGAGGAAGAAATCGCGTTGGATCAGAGAGGCCCACGCCAAAGGTACGCTCATCGTGGACAGCGGTGCGGCCGAGAAGATCTGCAAAGGCGACGTGAGTCTCCTGGCAGTAGGTGTGAAGGATGTCATCGGAAGGTTCGAGAGAGGGGATGTGGTGAACATCGAATGCTCCGGCAGGATAATCGCCAAAGGCATCCCCGATTACGATTCGGAGGAGATCTTCAGGATACGTGGTATCCGTTCCGACAGGATAGAGGCCGTCCTCGGACATAAATCATATGATGATGTGATCAGGAGCGAGAATCTCGCCCTGTTGTGATCACTTCTTGTAGAAAGGACATCTGCCCTTCACACATTCATCGTTCCTATCGGAGAATGTACATACGATGTCGCGTGTGACATCCATCTCCACTCCCAGCTTCTCCTTCACATAATCGACGGTCTCGATGATCGAGATGAACGAGTTCCTCTTGCAGCACCTGGGGCCGTCTATCGATGATATCTTACCGAGACAGTTGGACACGAGCCTGTTGGTATCGCTCCACGAACCCTCGCTGTGGGGTGTGGTACCTGTGACTATCGAATAGAATATGCCGCAGGATGCGGATGCACCGCACGTACCGCAGAGACCGCATATCCCTCCGGGGAACCATGATCCCCTCTTCTGTGCGTCCCTCAATGCGGAATCGATATCGATCTCCCCTCCGCTGTTCCTGTATGCGGCAATCAGAGCGGATGCCACCATCGTATGATGCTCCTGATCGTGCATCCTTATGTTGTCATCCCCCATCAGGCCCATGGCTATCTCGATGGGATCCTTTGATGTCGTCTCGGAGCACACATCCATTATCCTCCTATTGGCGGCCTTCCTCCTGCAGGCATCGCAGACATAGTGTCCGTTCTCGCAGACCTCCCTGTCCATGGCCTCCTTACCGCATCTCATGCAGGTCCTGTTCTCCAATAAGGAGAGGGTGACCTTCCCGCCGCATTCCGGACAGCGCACATCGAGATCGTTCCTTATCGACGACATGGTCATCAGCAACACTTCGGCGGAGAGCATTTGTTCAACATCAGTTCGAAGAATCCGGTCAATATCGCCACCTGCTTCGGATCCAGGTTGTATTCGAACCTATCTTCCTCATCGCATGCCACGAGCAATCCCGCATCCTCGAGGATCGCTGCCTGTTCCCTGACGGTATCGATATCCATACCGGTCATCTCGGACAGTTTCCTGTCATCCCTATCGCAATCGGCCAACAATTCAAAGATCTTCAGACGCCTCTCGTCGGCGAGGGCCGATATCATCTTCACGGTATCCTTCGAGGACATATGCCGTAGAACGATGAAGGGATATTTCCCACCTATGCTTGATCACAGAAACAAGAGTGGTGGGCCCGTCCAGATTTGAACTGGAGTTACTTACACCCCAAGCAAGAAGGATACCAAGCTACCCCACGGGCCCACATATAAACGGTTTGTTGGACACACCTAATACGCAGTGGTATTTGTACCTTTACACAGACCGGTACGACGGCAGGGATACCAGTATACAAAAGAGAGATAACGTGGTCAGGCATTGTCACGGATGACGAGGGTATCGGATGGAACGGATGAGGTTGTCGATGGTCTGTATGCATTCCGTGGTGGGAATGATCGATGATAATCTTGAGAGGATGATAGAACATATCGAACAACTCTCCTCCGAGGGTTCCGATCTGATATGCTTCCCCGAGCTCTCCCTCACGGGTTATTCGTCACGTTCCAGTACAAGATATGCGATGTCGCTCGACGATCCCGTTGTGCAGAGGTTAATCGATACCGCCAAGGACGATGATGTTACGATCTGTTTCGGCCTTGTAGAAGAAGGAGCATACATCACACAGGTCATCACCGAGAAAGGAAGGATATGCGGTACGTACAGGAAGACCCATCTCGGCGAGAGGGAACGGAATGAGTTCCTCGCAGGCTCGTCGTTCCCTGTCATCAGGACATCCAAAGCGGATATCGGCATACAGACCTGTTGGGAATCCCATTTCCCGCAGATAACAGCCGAATATGCGAGGAAGGGCGCGGACATCATCCTGATGCCCCATGCATCCGGTCTGTCCGGAGAACGCAGAAAGGACAGTTGGAACAGGATATTGCCTGCCAGGGCATACGACAACACGGTGTTCGTGGCATCATGCAACATGGTCGGGGATAACGGCGAAGGTACGATATTCGGAGGCGGTGCATGCATACTCGACGAACGCGGGAACACGTTGGCCGAGGACTATTCAGGCGAATGCGTCGTATCCGCTGATCTCGACCCTACGGACATGGAACGCATAAGGTCCCCCGGATACGAGACCATGCGCGACCTGTGCTTCGTGGATAAGGTGCGTTGGGAACTGTTCAGGTGAACATCCTACATCATATCCGGAAGCCAGTCCATCCGCCGGAAGCGACCGTGATAATTCTAAATAGTATCTTCCTGCTAATGAGGACATCCAATACAGGTGATCCCAGATGAAGATAGGATTCGATAACGACCTCTACTTGAAGACACAGTCAGAACACATAAAGGAACGTATCGAGAAGTTCGGTGGGAAGCTGTACCTCGAGTTCGGAGGGAAGCTCTTCGATGACTATCACGCATCCAGGGTACTGCCGGGATTCCACCCCGACAGTAAGATATCCATGCTCATGCAGCTGAAGGATCAGGCGGAGGCAATCGTCTGCATCAACTCCAACGATATCGAGAAGAACAAGATCCGCGGGGACCTCGGCATCACATACGATCTCGAGGTGATGAGATTGGTGGATTCCTTCGAGAACAGAGGGATCAGGGTCTGCGGAGTCGTACTCACGATGTACGCGGAACAGCGTGCCGCCAAGGTCTTCGAGCAGAGGTTGTTGGATCAGGGTATGAAGGTATACCACCACTACGAGATCGAAGGATATCCCGCGAACATACCGTTGATCGTGAGCGAAGCGGGATACGGTAAGAACGAGTTCGTCGAGACCACCAAGCCCCTCGTCGTCGTGACGGCACCCGGTCCTGGAAGCGGTAAGATGGCCGTCTGTCTCTCACAATTGTATCACGAGAACAAGAACGGTACCAAGGCAGGATATGCGAAGTTCGAGACGTTCCCCATATGGAACCTCCCGCTGATCCATCCTGTGAACATCGCCTATGAGGCGGCGACAGCGGATCTGAACGATAAGAACATGATAGATCCGTTCCACCTCGCCGCTTACGGCAAGACCACGGTCAATTACAACAGGGACATCGAGGTGTTCCCGGTCCTCAACGAGATGCTCAACCAGATCATGGGCATCTCCCCGTACAAATCACCGACCGATATGGGTGTGAACATGGCAGGCAACTGTATCGTCGATGACGTTGCCGTACGCAAGGCCGCAGAGGAGGAGATCATCCGCCGTTACCTCAACGCACAGCGCGAGAGGAAACAGGGTAACGGAAGCGACAGGATCGTGACCAAGATCGATCTGCTGATGAAACAGCTCGACATCAAAGAAGATGACCGCAAGGTCGTCTCCGCGGTCAGGAAGAAGATGCTGTCCGTCAACGTACCCGTAGCCGCCATAGAGCTCAATGACGGGACGATCGTCACCGGGAAGGCCGGCGACCTGTTGGGAGCATCGCCCGCGATGATACTCAATGCACTGAAGGTCATCGCAAACATACCGGATGACGTGCACCTCATCGCACCGGAGTTCGTGGAACCCGTGCGTAAGCTCAAGGAGATAATGGGCGAGAAGAACGTCACGCTCACCATCAACGATGTGCTCATCGCGTTGTCCATCTATGCGGCGAAGGACGAGAACGCGAGGAGGGCATTGGATCAGTTGCCGAACCTCAAGGGTTGCGAGGTACACCTGTCGATAATCCCGAACAGCGTCAACGAGGCCACGTACAGGAAGTTGGGTGTGAACCTCACATGCGAACCGAGGTACGAGACCAGTTGCATGTATCACAAGAATTGAAAATGTATGGCGGACGAGGGGGGATTCGAACCCCCGGCTTACAGCTTAGGAGGCTGTCGCCATATCCAAGCTAGGCCACTCGTCCGTATGATTCCGTGTATAAGGGAGTTAGATAAAAAGGTTTGGAGAGAGGAGTGGGTCTCACTCCTCTGTCTTCTCTTTCTTCGCTGCAGGCTTCTTCTTTTTCTTGTCTGCAACATCCGTCGCGGGTGCCTTGGACCAGACCTCGACGAGCTTGATCGTGTCGACACCGAAGGACTCCCTCATGTCGCTGACGATCTTGAATTTCATCATGGGCCACTCCTGGCTGAACTTGACGATGTCGGGGAGGAGGATCGAGACCTCGTTGTCTCCGAACTCGAACGAGAATCCATCGGATGTTCCGAATGCCATCTCGACGATCGCTTTCGCCTTCTCTTCCTGGCCCTTGATGACCTCGGTCACGGTGAACTCGTACCTGAGGTCCTTGCCTGCGAGAGGGTTGTTGAAATCGACCTTGACACGTCCTGCTCCTGCGGACATGATGATTCCTGTCCTGTTGCCGAATTTGACCTCGAGTCCGGGGTAGGGGTTGATCTCCTGCTTGTAGAACTCCCTGACGGGGTATGTCTCGATGAGCTTGGGGTCCCTCGCTCCTGCTGCATCCTTGGACTCGATCTCGATGGAGACCTCCTTGCCGATGGATGCGTTCGTGATTGCCTCGTCGAGTGCCTTGAAGACCTTTCCGGATCCGACGATGTATGCCATGGGTGCGTACTTGTATTTCTCGTTGTAGAGACCTGCATCCTTTGCTTTGGACTCCGAGGTGGTGTCGTAGAGCCTGTCGATGTCTGCGATGTATGCGTTGTAATCGATGCGAACGATGTCGCCCTTGTTGAATGCCATTTGATTCACCTTTCGCAGCAATGCTGCTATGGGCGGTACTATCTCTGCGGATGATATAAACATTTAGGTGTTTTTTCAAATATATTATATCAATATTTCCATCCGTGTATAGAAAAATTTATAAATTGTTTGTAGCAAATCAAGCCATCTCGGATAGCCAGACAAGGATAAAGATTAAAAAGGAGTCCGATATACACGGATTGCTAATGCCACCTTTGCATAGCCCGGTAGTGCGGCTGACTTGTAATCAGCAGGTCGGGGATTCGAATTCCTCAGGTGGCTCCATTCCTTCTAACAACCATCATCAAGCTACTGCAGAGATCATAACGCCCTCTTCAGATTACGATTTCAAGTTTGAAGAAGACCTCATTCGGTCAGTAATCTGAGTGTAGAGCCGTAATACAAAGAAAGTCTATGGATCGTCTCTTCACTCACATCTGACTCATTGTCTTTGGTGAGTGGATGAGGCGATGTTTCGAACGAAATTTCTGGATCGTGACGCATGGAATCCGAAGAGATCGACTTCGATGACTCGCAATCACCCATCATCATTTGTATGAATCTCTTATCCTGTTCCATCCATCTCATCTCCGATATGCTTGGTCATCGACCTATGATGCATCTATCGCTGCAAACGATCTTGGATCGTTTCCATTCGGTATGTTCGGCAATTATGACTGCGGCGTAATCGCCAATCCCAGACATTGGTTCCATCGATGATATGCCGAAACGTCCGACCCTCATTGGACAAGGTATGTGGGGCGTGAGCTCCCGCCATCCATCCCCTTACCTCGCAACGTAGTCCATCGATCGATTTGCCTTTACGGTTACCTGTCTCCCTTCCACGTTATGTTCACATCTGTGTTCAGTTGGCGTATCTCCAATCTGATATCTTCAAGAGCCTTCAATACAGCCATCTTGAACTCTGCATCACTCATATCTACGATTCCTTTCTGCCATTCCATCATCTTCTCACTCTCCTTATACGTCTCACTCTTCTCGGAACATTCTTCAGCACTGTACCATTCCGTCTCGGACATCCGTCATACCGCACGAAGAATCCAATTGATCATTAGAACAGGATGCGACTATAAAGCGATACATATAACGCGGATATCCGGCGACAAATGCCTCCGCACAATACCTGACATCCAACAGAAAGACCACAGCCATCCTTGGACCATGACAACGATCAGAATGGTCTCTCCAGGATCTCCTCGTCCATCAGGAAATCTATGATTCCCAGGTGATGATGCCGCGATCATCCACCTACGGACGGCTTCTCCCGTTGATTATGATGAATTTTCTGAAGGAATCGTTCACCTTGAGGAAAGGTCTGCCAATTTTTAGTCGACACGTAGACATGTAATGGAATGATATCTACGTGCTTCGGACATCAAGATCCATGCAGACATGATATCCGGCGCATACATTCGATCATATGGGCCCGAAACTTCGGTATCTCATAACTCACATGGATCCGAGGTCTTGGTCAGAGATCCATACTATCCTGATCGAGGAGGAAATCCATGACGCCAATGTAAAGGATCCCTCTGTCATCGCGATGTGCTGGCGCATCATACCCGGTCACTACGATCTTCTTGAAGAAATCACCCGTCTTCAGGAATGGTCTGATCTCGGATGCCCTCTTCTCCTCATCGTCCATCACATATGCCGACTGAATATAGTAGCGTTTGTCCCCTTTGTTGGCAACGAAATCTATCTCAAGCTTCTTCTTCATGACCTTGCGATCCGATGTTCTCTCAGACACATCCACAACACCCACATCCACCTTGAATCCTCTTGAACGGAGTTCGTTGAATATCACATTCTCCATCAGATGTGGAAATTCGGTCTGTCTGAAATTCAACCTGGCATTCCTCAGGCCCGGGTCCACGGAATAATATTTCACAGTATGTTCCAGGTAGGACCTTCTCTTGAGATCGTACCTCTTGGATTCTTCGAAGAGATATGCATCCTCCAGGAACGTGATGTAGCTGGAGACGGTGGAATCGTCCACCGCTCTGTTCCTCTTAGTGATCAACGTATCCTTCATCTTAGTGGGATTGGATAGACATCCGATATTGGAGGAAAGGACATCGACCAGGTTATCCATCACAGCGGGCATCCTGATGTTGTGACGTTCCTTTATATCCCTCAGATAGACCATATCCATCACGAATGCCAGATAGTCGGCCTTCTGCTCCCCGCCCTTCTTATTCACGACCTCTGGCAATCCACCGTATGTCATATACTCCTTCCATGCCTCGGATACGGTACCGTCGAAGACAGAATAGAACTCGGAGAACGATAACGGCCTCAGGTGTACCTCGTCCGCTCTCCCCCTGAATTCCGTTATGACGTCGCGTGAGAGCAATCTTGAATTGCTACCTGTCACGTAGACATCTACATTCCCCATCTTCAGGAGACCGTTCAATACCGATTCGAAATTATCTGCGAGCTGTATCTCATCCAACAGGACATAGTATCTATCGTCGCTTCCGATCAGTTCGCATATGTGATCGTACAAAGGTTCGGCCGAGAGATATCTTATGAACTTCGGCGTATCGAGAGGCATCTCGATTATGTGCGATTCATCTACGCCATCATTCAACAGGTGATCCTTGAACAGTTTAAACAACAGGTATGATTTTCCGCATCTCCTTATCCCTGTGACGACCTTTACCGTGCCATTCCATTCTCTGTCGATCAATCTCTGGAGATAGATGTCCCTTTTGATCTCCATCCTATTCCTCTGTTTGTCTATTGTAATATAAATTGCCGAATATCTATTTAAAATTTATATAGTCAAATATCCGACGATCAGCATGTTCTTACATTACAACCAGAACTTCAAACATCGGAATCCGCGCAAATATGATATCCGGCGTGTCCATTCGATCATAAGAACAATCCACATCGAACGAACGTGAGCCGATGGTATACGAGAACGTCCTCAACATCACCTCCAGAGCGGAATTCAGAGAATGGCTGGAACAGCATTCACAGAGCGAGAGGGAATGCTATGTATGTGCGGTCAGAGGGCGTCCTACGGATGATGATCGTCTGTGGTACATCGATGCGGTAGAGGAGGCACTGTGCTTCGGATGGATCGACAACACCGTCAGAACGATCGACGGCAGGAGGATGCAACGCTTCTCGCCGAGAAGGAAGGGCAGCAATTGGACTGAACTGAACAAGGAACGCGTCCGCAGATTGGAGAGACTCGGATTGATGACCGATACAGGAAGGGCCGTACTCCCGCCGATGGACGATCCCGTGACGGACGAGGAGATAGAATCCGCCCTCAGGGATGCCGGCGTATGGTCCACATTCACCACCTTCCATCCACTGTACCAGCGTGTCAGGATCTCCAACCTGTGCTCATGCCGTGATCGGGATCGCGGATCCTATGAGAAGGGATTGAAACATCTTATCGAGGAGACCTCCGAAGGAAGGATGTTCGGCGATTGGAACGATCACGGAAGGCTCTTGGATGATGGGATGTAGACGTCACCCGTCCCGCAGATCGGACGGGCTCGTGGCCTCCGGTTTGACGCAGGATCGAACTTTGCTATTCATCGTTTTATAATGAGAGTACATTGCCCGGTCTGGGATGCGTATGAACGAGAAGGTTCTCAGAGAGCTCACAGGACTCAGGGACAGGATTAGAAAGGATACGCCTACGGAGAGCGGAAGGACCGCTACGATCTGTACCGACAAGGCATTGGTGAGCATCGCCACGGAGATGCCCAGAACGTTGGACGAGATGAGGAATCTCGACAACGTCAGCAAGGAGTTCGTCGATAAGTACGGCGACCAATTCCTCGAGATAGTCAAGAGGAACCTCGTATCCGTCGATGTCTCGCAGAAAGGTTACCAGATGACCGAGAACCAATCATCCGTCCTGAAGGAGTTGGAGAAGAACCTCGTCGACATCAACAGGAGGAACAAACTCCTGTATCTCGCGAAATCGCAATCCAAACATGCCCAGGATCTCTACAGCAAGAGATTCGATATCAGGGATCTGGTCTTCGGCAGGAGGAGGGAGATCGTCATATGCGATCGTAACGACGATCCCAAGGGCTATACCGCATTCTCCAGCATCCTCAGGGAGGCCAACCGTGACATACGCGAGAAGGGAAGGAACGACCTCTACATCGGATATCCCTTCGTCAAGGGAAGATTGCAGGGAGAGGGTTTCGAGGTGAGGGCACCGTTGGCACTCATCCCCGTGAAGGCCGATAGGAATCCCGACCGCATCTCGTTACGTCTCGACGAGGATAGGACGACACTGTTCAACAACATCCTGATCCTCGCTTATCACAAACATAACAACATCAGGAAGGTGCTCCCCGATCCCGAGTTCGAGGATTATGACGGTACCAATCTCGTCTCCACCATAATCAGGCACTACGCAGACGAGGGCATTGTGATCCGCACGAACAATGCGGACATAGATACGGTCCCGTTCAAGGACTACAAAGCGGGGGAGTTCCCGAAGTACTCCGTAGGAGAACTGAATCTCGAGATGGCCTCCGTATTGGGTAAGTTCACCATGCAGACCAGTTCGATCCACAGGGATTACGACCAGATGCTCGAATCCAACGAGATCAACGACCTGCTCAACAACCTGATCGATGCATACAACGTCGATACGTACGACGATACATTCTACGGCGACAAGGAGATCGCCGACAGGAAGGACCGCGGGGACGTATCCGAGAAGGATATGGTGTACATCAACGATCTGAACGGATCCCAGGAGATGGTGCTCAAGACCATAGAGAGGACGAAGGAACTCGTCATACAGGGTCCGCCCGGTACAGGTAAATCGCAGACCATCGCCAGTCTCATCGTGGACTCCGTCAACAAAGGGAGGACGGTGATGATGGTCTCCGAGAAGAAGACCGCGTTGGATGTGGTCTACTCCCGTCTCGGCATACTCTCCAAGTATGCCGTCCAGATAGACGATATCGGGGACAAGGAGAGCTTCTACAAGCAGATGGACGATCTCATCAACATACGTTACACACCGCAGCAATGCTCGGAGATCGATACGATCTCCGCAGAGATAGATGCCGAGGTGGAACGCCTGAATGCGATCGCACGCACCCTCTTCACACCTAACGAGTTCGGTATCGAGCCCTATCAGCTGTATCACTGCAACGACAAGGTCCCGACGTACGACAACCGTCAGTACGAGGTGTACAAGACACTCTCGCAGTTCAACGGCATCACCGATATGAGATACAACGACCTCAAGGGATCCTACGACCTGTTCTGCAACCAGTACATGACGGACAACCTCTGCAGGTACAAATCCCACATAGGGAACTGTTCCGTGCTCCCCTCATTCGACAGGAGCCTGAAGAACTTCGACCTCCGCTCCATGACCGACGATATGGCCCGCATATCCGGTGACATCGACAGGTGGAAGAGCAAATTCTTCCTCGTGAGGATATTCACCAAGGGATCCGTCAACAAGGAGATCCGCGGGTTCGTCGACAGGTACATGCCCAACGGCAATGCCGGTGAACTGACCAACGACATACTGAACAAGGGATTCGGGAACATCAGGTACGGTATCGACAACTATGACGATTTCATAAGCACCAATGCGATCTTCGAAGGGATAACCGACGCACAGAGGGAGTATCTCGATGTGTTGTCCACCATAAGGACATCGTATCCCGACGGCAACATGGCCAATCAGCTCCTGTATTCGCAACTGATAGATTGGCATATCGAGGAGTTCAGGAAGAGGAACGTACAGGTCTTCAACACGATCGATGATTTCAACAACATCATCAGGAGGATACAGGACCTCACAACCAAGAAGAAGGAGCTCTCCATCAGGAAGACGGATCGTCTCCTGTATGACGACCTTGCGATGTACATGAACGATCCCGAGAAGAAGGGTTGCAAGGAACTCCGTCGCAGGGTCGAGAGCAAACGCAAGAAGAGCGTCAACCTCTTCGTGAGGATGTTCTCCGCCCAACTGTTCAAGGGTGTCAAGATATGGCTGATGACACCCGAGGTCGTATCCGAGATAATACCGTTCGAGAAGGGTAGATTCGATCTCCTAATCTTCGATGAGGCATCGCAGATGTACAGGGAGAAGGGACTGCCGGCGATCTACCGTGCGAAGAAGGTCGTCATCGCAGGTGACGACAAACAGCTCCGTCCCTCGAGCATCGGTAAGGGGAGATTCGATTCGTCATCCGATGACGATGATGAGGATCAGGATGCAGCGATAGAGGAGACGAGTCTCCTGGATCTTGCGAAATCCAAGTACACACCCGTCCTTCTGGACTACCATTACCGTTCGAAGTACGAGGAGTTGATCAACTTCTCCAACTACGCCTTCTACAGGGGGAGATTGTACGTCTCACCCAATGTCGCCGAACCAGATGAACCTCCGATCAAGATGCATATCGTCAACGGTGTGTGGGCCGACAGGTGCAACATCAAGGAAGCGAAGAAGGTCGTCGAACTCATCAAGGAATTCTTCGACAGGAGGAGGAACAAGGAGACGTTGGGTGTGATCACGTTCAACATCAACCAACGCGATCTCATCGAGAGACTGATCGACGAGGAATGCGCCAAGGACCGCGTGTTCGCCGCAAGATACGAGGAGGAATCCGTTCGTAAGGAGAACGGCGAGGATGTGGGATTGTTCATCAGGAGCATCGAGAACGTACAGGGTGACGAACGTGACGAGATCATATTCTCCGTCGCATACGCCAAGGATTCCGACGGACGTTTCAGACGTCTCTTCGGTATGCTCAGTCAGGAGGGCGGAGAGAACCGTCTGAACGTGGCGATAACGCGTGCGAAGAGGAAGATACAGATCGTCACATCCATGAGACCGTCGGAGTTCGATGTCAGCGGTATATCGTCCAAAGGGCCGTTCTTCCTCAGGAAGTATCTCGAATACTCGTATGCGATCAGCAACGGTGACAAGGAGGCGGCCAAGAGGGTACTCCATTCCTTCCATGACGAACAGGATCCCGGTAGTTCGGTGAGGTTCGACAGCGAGTTCGAAGAAGAGGTGTACGATGCGTTGAAGGACAGGGGATTGGATGTCGATACTCAGATAGGTGTCGGAGGATACAGCATCGATCTCGCCGTGAAGAAGAACGGAAGATACATCCTCGGAATAGAATGCGACGGCAAGTTGTATCATTCATCGAACTCCGCCCGCGAGAGGGACTTCCACAGACAGAAGTATCTCGAATCCAGAGGTTGGAGTATCCACAGGATCTGGAGTCCGAACTGGTGGAACGACAGAGAGAAGGAATTGGACAGGATCGTGTCGATCGTCCAATCGCTCTCGTGATCGTATGGGGAGTATTCCCCATCGGTCATCTTCTTCTTTTGTCGCCCTTCCTCTTGTTGAAGGATTTGTGTCCGAAGGACTTCTTCCTGTAACCGTCATCGATGAATATGGACTCGAATGTCGCGAGGTCGTCCTTCTCCTCATAATGGTCGCGGACGAAGTCCTTGACGGCATCCGTCTCGCATACCTTCCTGAGCCATTTGACCGACGGTAACGAATCGTCACCCTCCATCTCCAGCTCGAAATAGAGCCTTGCGGCCTCCATGTCCGCCCCGCTGTCGTGGAGGGCGTAGATCATCGCCTTGGAACGGTACCTCTTATCATGCATCCTGTTGATCAGTTCGTTCCTGCATTCGGTGTATCCGTTCCTCGCATTGACCCTGTACCAATCCATCTCCTTCTCGACACTCTGCTCGCCGAGTCTCGAACCGACCTTGAGGATCAGAGATCTGTCGCTCTGACAGTACTTCTCCAGGTACATCGTATCCTCGAATCCGTCGAAGTATAATGATAACAATCCGTCGAGATCCATCCTTGCGAGGTAGATCTCGGCCACGGACCTCTTGATATCGGGCCTGTACATCAATGGGATGAGTTCCTCCAATGCCTCGTCCGAACCTGCCTTGGCGGCCTTCACCATCTGCGGGATCCAATCCTCCTTCTTCGCCTGGAGGTTCTTGGCCCTGAGGAATAATCCGAAGGGTGTGTCCTTGATGTTCAGATGATACTCCTCGGAGATTATCAGTTCCTTGAACTGGGGATACTTCTCCTTCAGCCATGACATCTCGGTGCCCTTCGACCTGTTGTCCATGTACTCGAGGAAGAATGCCGCCTCGGGGAAACGGGGTGCCAACCTCTGCAGGCCCCTCACCGCCGACTGGTTACCTTTCATGGCGTGTGCGAAGCTCGTGTGGACCGATTGTCTCAATCTCTTGTTCTCCTCGAAACGCTGCAGATTCCTCTCAGCCCTCACGGAGTCCTTCTTCCTTTTGAGGAGTTTGAGACCATCGACGACCTTCGGATCGTCATCGCCGCAGTCGCTTGCGAAGACATCTATGATGGGATCCTCTCCCTCGACCTCCTCCAAGCGTATCTTGCAGTAGATGGCATGCCTGTTCTCATCCGAATATCTTGAATCGAAGAACGAACGGTCGTATGTCCTATCGAGTGTGAAACAAAGATAATCGTACTCCACCAACGCATCCTCGGAGCATCTCTCCTGAATGGTCGCCCTCTTCTCCGCAAAGTTCTCCTTGCCTATGTTGCGCAACATCGACAAGGCGTTGTTCTCGCAACCTTTGCTCATGAGTACCGCACCGTGGAGGTACATGATCATCGCAAGATCATCCTTACCGTTCGCCTGACAGTCGACGCCTCTGAAGAGCAGTTTCTGCGAATCAGACGGGAGCTTGAACCTCCTCTCGTCATGGACCTGTTCCCTGTCGTTGCGTACATCATCGCCGTCACGAGGTCTGAATTCCCTACGGGGTCTATCTCCATCCCTCGGCTGACGCCTGTCGCCATCACGTGACCTGAACTCTCTGTGTGGCCTGTCACCGTCGCGGGGTCTGAATTCCCTGCGGGGTCTGTCCCTATCATTTCCATCGCGGGGCTTGTACTCTCTGCGGGGTCTGTCCCCATCACGAGGTTTGAATTCCCTATGAGGTCTGTCCCTATCATTCCCGTCACGAGGTCTGAATTCCCTGCGGGGCCTGTCGCCATCACGGGGCCTGAAATCCCTGTGAGGCCTATCTCCATCCCTCGATTGATGCCTGTCGCTGTCGGACCTACGTCCTCTGCCGAACGAACTGTGACCACCGTGGGAGTCCCTGCCATGAAAGTCCCTGCGACCTCTGTCATGACCTCCGTCAGCATCGTTCCCCCTCCCGTTACGGTAAGGTCTGTCTCTGGGTTTGTGATCGTGGTCTCTTCTCTCGTCGGTCATGGGACTTATCTCTTAACAGTTCCATAACGATTTGATATTAAATCTATCGTCACGACCATCCCGTACGGGACTCATGATTATATCCGAATTCGACATTCATCCCAACCATGACCATCCTCTCTGACAAGGATATTACCGAAAGCATAATGACCGGCAACATAGGGATCTCGGATTTCATCGAGAAGAACCTGACACCGAACGGATACGATCTCACCATCTCCGAGATAAAGATCAACGGCTCGGACGAGATCCATAAAGAGGGCGTGGTCAAGATACCCGGAAGGACCTTGGCATTCGTATCCACCAAAGAGAGGGTGAGGATGCCCGACGACATCTGCGGACAGTTATGGATGAGGACCACATGGATGAGGAAGGGGCTCATCGGTGTGTTCGGCAAGGTCGATGCGGGTTACGAAGGGACGCTCACGTTCGGATGCTACAACACCGGTGACAACGATGTCGAGTACCCCATAGGCGAGAGGTTCTGTCAGATCGTCTTCGAGCAGATGGCATCGCCGAGTGCCAAGAGCTATGAGAAGAGGAGCGGACACTATCAGGGTTCCACCGGGATCGTGCTCGACCCCATCAAGAAACAGTGAATACATCCCCCGCAAGGGGGACATTCATCTTCTTTTCAGATCGATGACGTATACGCTCGCGGTTGGCGAATATGTCTTCAGTTCCTTCAGTTCGGATATCTCGCAATCGAGGCCTTTATCTTTCATATCATCGACGAGGTCCCTGCAGAATTGATCGATATCCGCACGTTCGAGGATCTTATGCATATGGACGGTACCGCCGACCTTCGTCTTGGACAGTGCATCCGGCAGGAAGTCCTGTGCGATCTGCGGAAGGTTCATTATCACCCTGTCCGCGTCGGGAAGGTCCTTGACCACTTCCCTCGCATCCCCTTCGAGCGGTATGATGTTGTCGAAATGGTTCAACCCGACATTGATCCTAGCATATTCCACGGCATCGTGATTCAGATCGATGGCGTACACCACCTTGGGGTGTGCGTATCTGCATATGGTCAGCGGGAACGGTGCCACTCCGGCGAACATATCGATCACCACCTCACCATCCTTCACCAACGATGCGACACGCTCCCTCTCCGTCGCCAATCTCGGATTGTAGTAGACCTTGGCCGGATCGGTCATCATCACGACACCCGATTCGCGATGCTTGGTCTCTGATGGACCTGTGCCTGCGATCAGTTCCAGATCCCTGACACGGAGCTCTCCCTTCACACCTCCGTCCAGAAGGACGCACCGTGTGTTGGATGATGTCTTCAGCAATGCCTCCCCTATCTCGTGCTTCAGAGGCAACAGCTCATCCACCAACTTCACCACGAGGACATCCCCGATGTTGTCGTACGAATTGGGAAGGATGTCCCTCACCTCCTCCGGGAGATACAGTCTGTAATCCGTTATCTTGCGGTCGATATGCTCCAGATCCCTGTCGCATACCTCATAATCCTCGAAGGAATCCGCGAGGATCGGTATCAGAAGATGATCCCCGTCCTTACCTATCCTGGTGTCGGGATCCAACACATCCAGATCCTTCAGTCTCATCCTGACGGCATTGCCTTCGACCTTCGGGACACGGATGCATCTTACCATGTCCACTCGATGATACTGACTAGTAGATAAATGTATTTCACGTCACACATCACTGTGCCAGCCTCGATTTTGACATAGGTGTATTTATAATCGTACGACAATCCGTATCCCGTGGGTCAAATGTCTAAAGGGGTTCTGTTGATCGGATACGGTTCGGATAAGCCGTACAACCATGATGCATTGCTGTCGAATGCTGATAAGCTCAGGAAAGCAGGATTCAACACTTACATCGCATTCATCGGTCCGGATGAACCCAACATCAGATCCGCTATGAAACTCATGTCCGAGGACGGTATCGACGATGTCGTCGTCATACCGTTCATGATGTCATCGGGAGAGATGACGTTCAGCTACATCCCGAGACAGCTCGGGTTGAACGATGACAGATACAAGGACTACAATGTCAGGAACATGATCGTGCATTATGTCAGACCCATCGGGGAACATCCCGGCATCGTGGACATAATCGAGAAGCACATCAACTCAGTGTCCGACATAGACAACGAGACGGGCATAATGCTCATCACCCACGGCTCACAGATGAAATACAGCGCACAGATGGCCCAGAAGAATGCCGACGAGCTCACGAAGAAAGGCTACAAGAAGGTGTTCACGGCTTTCATCGATCATAACGAACCGTCGATCGGCGATTGTGCAAGATTCATGATGAGCACAGGCGTCAGGAGGATCATCGCCGTACCCCTGATCATATCCACCGGATTGCTGGTGAACTGCAACATACCGAGATACCTCGGATTGCCGGAGAACACGGATTGCGGTACATCCATACAGTTCGGTGACGAGATCGATGTGTACATCACCGGCGCCATAGGCGTGGATGATGGGTTCACCGACCTCCTGATCGACATCATCAACGGTGCATGAACCCGACATACCTTTTTTTACTACAGCACACATCGACGATGCGATGACATCCGAACTGATCTTTGTTGGACTCGGCCTCAGCGGGACCGACGGTATGACCGTGAAAGCATATGAAGCGTTGAAGACGTGCGACAAGATATATGCCGAATTCTACACATCGTTCCTGATCGGAACGAGCATCGAGGATCTCGAGAAGGCGTTGGGGAAGAAGATCAACGTACTCTACAGAGGACAGGTCGAAGAGGGAGAGGATGTAATCAACGACGCGAGGACCATGCGTGTCGGATTCATCACCGCAGGCGATACGATGGCGGCGACTACACATGTCGACCTCAGGATACAGGCCAAGGACCTCGGCATACCCATCAGGATCTTCCACGGCATCTCCATATTCTCGGCGTGCCCCACATCCACCGGATTGCAGCCGTACAAGTTCGGAAGGACGGTCACGTTACCGTTCATGGACGACGGATACCAGCCCCAATCACCTTACGACCACATATGCGAGAACAAGGAGAGGGGACTCCACACGATGATCCTCCTCGACATTCATGCGGACGAGATGAGATACATGACCGCCCATCAGGCACTCGAATGGCTGATCGAGGGCGAGAAGAAATGGCAGAAGGGACTCATCAGCGACGATACCCTCATGGTCGTCGCATCACAGGTGGGATCGCCCAACGAGAAGATCACCGCAGGATACGTGAAGGATCTGTTGGAGATGGATCTCGGAGAACCGTTGTTCACACTGATCCTTCCCGGTAACCTCCACTTCATGGAACAGTATGCATTGGTATACTTCGGCGGAGCACCCGAAGAGATAATCACCAACGATTGATACTCCTGTTTTTATACTGCGAAGTATGATGGAGTCGTACCTGACTGACGAAGGGGTGCGATCGATGAACACCATGTGTACGGTCAGGCATACAGCGATCCTAAAACCGATTTGGGAACTTGCGGGAGCTTCCGATGTGTCATCGTGGCGATGACCGTGAGACAACATAGGGTCCGAAACATACCCCCTGCGTAAGTCAGTGTCCGGAGATCGCCGTCATCGGCGTAACGATGATAGGATGTGTTAACGCAGGGGGACAATATCGTCCCCCGACATCAACTCACAGGTGCATCCTGAATTTCTGAAGGAGTTTCTTCGACGTCTCTGCCTGCGGGAATCTCTTCAACATCTCTTCGATGTATCCGTCGTCGATCTCATACCCGAAGCATTTCCTCCCCTCCGACAGGCGGAGCCATTCTCCGTAGACCACATAGTCCAACAAGTAGTCGGGGATCTCGTCGGCATCGAAGTATGACGATACCACGATGACGTTCATCAGTGATGAGGAGTAACCGCATTTCCTCATGAACTCGTTCATGGTCCATGACATGTACGGCCTCATGTCCGTCTCTATGAGTCCCATGGAGACCAATCTGTCGAAGGACTCGTCCAGATCCTTGCATCTGCCTTCCGTCGTCCTTGTCAGGTTCCTGCACCTGGAGATGTAGATCGGCTGCTTCTCCTCGATGAAATCATCTGACAGTGCCCATCTCGACAATTCGTCCGAATAGGGGACGGTCTTGTTCTCCATCTTCGAGAAGATGGTCTCCGCAAGGCTCGCGATCATGTCGGGACGTGCTCCCTTGATGTAGTCGGACACCTCGAAGTCCGCCCAGTCCCTGTTCGCAACCCTCGTCCAACGGACCTTGAAGTCCCTCAGTGCGACATAACGCGCCCTGATGATCCCGTATCCGTGCCTCTTGCCGGTCTCCTCGAAGACCTCTCTTAGTTCTTTTTCTGTTTGGCTACTCATTCTTCGCCTCCAGAACATGATTCAACGTCGAACTAGATTTAAACCGAATATTACAGTTAATATGGTAATACCGTTTTGAATGTAAACACCGTTAACTTTAATATCGGATCGATGTTTACATGATGGTATGTGCGGAGAACCAATGAGCGACAGAGAGATCGCAGATAAGATCCTCAAAGCGATAGAGAAGATGTACGGTTCGGTACCGTTGGTCAGTCAGGTCATGTCCGAGAGACCGGACCTGTTCATACCGTCGTCCAATCTGTCGGCAGCACTGTTCGAGGGCAAGGAACGCAAGCTCGAAAGGAAGACATCATACCTCTGTGCGGTTGCGGCCGCTTCCGCTGTAGGCGGGGAGTATTGCATAAAGGTACAGGGCGAGCATGCCATCGATGCGGGAGCGACCAAGGAGGAGATCTTCGAGGCCATGCTGATAGGCTCGATGATGGCGATGACGAGGGCGGAATCCATAGCATTCCGCAAATACAAGGAATTATTCGGTGACGAGTGATTAATTTATATACAACACTAAAAATTAAGGGACAGTGATAAAATGGTGACTATAACAGCCGATGCTGAGAAATTCATCACGGATCTTCTCGCAAAGAACAACAAATCAGGATACGGCATCAAGATCTACCTCGCAGGCATGGCCTGTTCAGGTCCCCAGTTCGGAATGTCGTTCCAGGAGAAGGCAGCCGAGGGAGAGGAGGTCCTCAAGCAGAACGGATTCGATTTCTTCTGCGACGCAGAGACCAAAGAGGCACTCGAGCCCTGTGTGATCGAGTTCGTCGACGATCCCAACTTCGGTACGGGACTCACGATCCGTGACCCCAACGCGAAAGGCTGCGCCTCATGCGGCGGCGGATGCCACTAAACCCATGATATGTTCGGGGTGTGCCCATACGGGCCACCCGGACACACCACTTCTTTCAAAAAACGGCCAACCCCCCATTCGTATTATATACTATCCCACTTCTGAAAGGGATATGTCGTTCCTATCCCACAGATACATCGTACCCGACACGATAGAGGAACGTACGTATCAGAGGGATATCGCCAAGGAATGTCTGAATGAGGATACGTTGGTCATAATACCGACAGGCCTCGGTAAGACCATCATTGCGATGATGGTCGCGGCGGATATCCTTGAGAGGGGAAAGAAGGTGTTGGTGCTCGCACCGACGAAACCCCTCGTGGAACAGCATTACAGCACATACACCCAATTCATGAGGGATGTGAAGATAGGTACCATGAACGGCCTCATGGCACCCGAGAAGAGAGTGGGGGTGATCGAAGATAACGATCTTGTCGTATGCACCCCCCAAGTGGTGGACAACGATCTTCAGAACGAGAGATACTCTCTAAGGAACTTCGGACTCATCGTATTCGACGAGGCACATCGTGCGGTCGGAGGATATGCGTATGTGAACATAGCATCGTGCTATCATTCCGGACTGATATTGGGGATGACGGCATCTCCCGGTTCCGATCTCGGCAAGATGACGGAGGTCTGCAGGAATCTCGGGATAACGCATGCGGTCATGAGATCGGATGATGATCCCGATGTGTCCCCGTATGTCCATGACACGTTCATCAGGAACGAGATCGTGGATATGCCCGAGGATCTCACGAAGGTCATCGACATCCTGAACAGGATGCAGAACATCTACCTCAATGAATTGGTCAACCTCGGATTCATGGATCCCAATTGGCCCGCATCCACCAAGCACCTGTTGGTCGTCGGCGATCTATTACAGAAGAGATTGGCGAGGGGTGAGAAGACGTCCATGATCTTCCGTGGGCTGATATCGCAATCGGCCGCGATCAAACTGATGCACGCCATCGGACTCGCGGAAACGCAGGGTATGACGACGCTCAGGAACTATATGCTCAAGATCGAGAAGGATGCAGCGACCGCCAAGGGCGGGAAGGCATCCAAGGACATTGTCAATCAACCGCTGTACAAGGAATTGTGGAATGTGTTGAGGAACACACGCGTGGAACATCCCAAGATATCTAGACTGATGAGTCTCGTCAGTCAGAAGATCAATGCCTCCGCCGACTCCAAGGTCATGGTATTCAGTCAATACCGCGAGACATGCGATATCCTTGTGGAAAGATTATCCCGCATACCGAATGCTAGCGCCACCAAGCTCATAGGACAGTCCAACGGGGGACTGAAACAGAAGGAGCAGATCTCCCTCCTGAATGATTTCCGCGACGGGAAGTACAATGTCGTCGTCTCCACATCCGTCGGTGAGGAGGGATTGGACATAGCCAGTACGGACCTCGTGATATTCTACGAACCCGTCCCGTCGGAGATACGCACGATACAGAGGCGCGGACGTACAGGAAGGAAGAGCGAGGGAGAGGTCATCGTCATGATGGCAAAGGGCACGAGGGACGAGACATACGAACGTGCCAGCGAGAAGAAGGAGGAGATGATGAGAGAGAACCTCGACAGGCTCAACACCGACCTCAGACAGATCGTACGTTCCGGACAGAGAAGACAGACCAGACTTGGCGAATACTGATATTTTTATTCTCATGTGCTTTAACCCGTGGCATGGATTTCACTGATATCGCCAAGATGTTCGACGAGCTCGAATCGACAAGCGCACGTTTGGAGATGACGGCGATATTGGCTGATTTTTTCAAAGGCTGCGACCCGCATGACCTGAAAGAGATAATCTACCTCTCTCAGGGTAAGTTGCATCCGGATTTCTACGGCGTCGAATTGGGGATGGCGGACAAGCTCGTGCTCAAGGCGATTGCATTCACATCGGGCACCAAGGACAGCAAGGTGGAGGAGATGTGGGTCAAGGAGGGCGACCCGGGTGCAGTGGCGGAGAAGCTGATAGGCTCCAAGAAACAGATGACGCTCTTCTCGGAACCGCTCACGTTGGAAAGGGTCGTGAAAGGATTGACGTCCATCGAGACCGCCGAAGGCAAGGATTCTCAGGATAAGAAGATGAAACACCTCGCCAACCTGCTCCATGACTCCGGGCCCATAGAGGCGAGATACCTCTGCAGGATAGTCACGGGTAGGATGAGGATCGGTGCCTCCACGATGACGATATTGGATGCCCTCTCGATCGCCTTCGCAACGAAGGAGGACAGGGCACATGTGGAGAGAGCATTCAACGTCACCTGCGATCTGGGTCTTGTCGCAGAGACCATCGCCAGAGATGGCATCGAGGGAATAATGAGGATACATGTGACCGTCGGTAATCCGATCAAGGTCATGCTCGCGGAACGTCTCCCGTCCATCGGAGAGGTCGTCTCGAAGATGGGCGGTGAGTGCGCCATCGAATACAAGTACGACGGCATCAGGGCACAGGTGCATATCGGGAAGGATTCCGTGAAGATCTATTCCAGGAGATTGGAGGACCTCACACCCAACTTCCCCGATATCGCAGAATCGTTACGCGAACACTTCAAAGGAACGGAAGCTATCATCGAAGGCGAATGCGTCGCCGTGGATGCGGAGACCGGCTATATGCAATCCTTCCAAGAGGTCACTCACAGGAGGAGGAAGCATGGGATGGACGATGCCGTGAAGGATGTGCCCGTCAGGATATTCATGTTCGACATGCTGTACATCGACGGCAGGGATCTGACCAATCTTCCGTACCTTCAGAGGAGGGCTGCGATCAAGGAATGGTTCGACATCTCAGACAACATACAGATGTCGACCATGAGGATCGTACATTCCGAGGATGAAGGGGAGGAGTTCTTCGAGGAAGCGATAGCGGCAAGATGCGAGGGCGTTATGGCAAAATCCATCTCGGACGAATCCGTCTACCGTGCGGGATCGAGAGGATTCCTATGGATCAAGTACAAGAAGGACTACCAGGAGAATCTTACCGACTCGTTCGATCTTGCGGTCGTCGGAGCGTTCTACGGCATGGGAAAACGTGCCGGAAGATATGGTGCATTGCTTATGGCATCATATGACCCAGAGATCGGAAGGTTCGGCACTGTCTGTAAGTTGGGTACGGGATTCGACGATGCGTTCCTGGATGCCATGCCGGCTCTCCTCGACAAATACAAAACATCGGACAGACCGTCATCCCTCGATGCCAAGATGATACCGGACGTATGGTTCGAACCCCACGTCGTGTTGGAGGTGGTGGCGGCAGAGATAACCGTCAGCCCCAACCACACCGCTGCGATGGGTATGATCAAGGAGGATTCCGGTCTCGGTATCAGGTTCCCGAGATTCACGGGACGTGTCAGGGACGACAAGGATGCCGAACAGTGCACCACCGTACAGGAGATCATGGAGATGTACGAGATGCAGGCACATGATTCCACGGGTATCGATGAATGATCGTCATCTGGCTATGATGTGGTCGCGTGCACACTCGCTATAATATAGAATGTAGTCGCACACGAAACATTTAAGATATCTACGATATACGTGACCCTATGCAACTCCAGCTCGTAGACAGGACCGAGAACGCGATTAAGATCGGAATCAGGGAAGCGGACACCACACTCGTGATGCCCCTCATCGAGAAACTCAACGACAACAAGAAGGTCAAGATCGTAAGGTACATCGAGACACATCCCGAGCTCGACATGCCCGAACTCTATGTCGAGATGTATGAGGGCGACCCCGTACCTGCCATCGTCGATGCGGCCGACGAGATATCGGAATATTTCGGTAAGATCGCTAACTGATACCATGCAGTATCGCAGCTGCCATACGGCTGAGGCCGACATCGGTATGCAGTTCTATCTCACGGATACCGATGGAACTGGAGGGAGCATAAAGAATTCTGCGGAGGATTTCATCGTAGATGAGATCTCCAACAGGCCCGCACAGAAGGATGGGGGCCGTTTCACAATAGCGGATGTCACATCCAAGAACTGGGAGACCAACAGGCTCGTCAGACTCCTCGCAAGGACGATGGCGATCTCGAGGGAGAAGATCGGTTTCGCCGGGACCAAGGATAAGAGGGCGATCACGACACAGCTCATGTCCTTCGAATGCCCTAAAGAGAAGATCGATCTCGTTCAGCTCAAGGATGTATCATTCCAGAACATCTACACCGCGAACCGCGGTGTGAGGATCGGGGACCTGATCGGGAACACGTTCGACATAAGGGTCAGAGACTGTACCATGCCCCTGTCCGAGATACCTTCGAAAGTGAGTAAGGATATCGAGATCATACGGTCCGTAGGCGGTTTCCCCAACTATTTCGGTGTACAGAGATTCGGTACCGTCAGACCGATCACGCACATCGTCGGCGAGAAGATCGTACGCGGGGATCTGAGGGGTGCGGTCATGACGTATCTGTCGCAACCGTCCGAATTCGAAGGCAGCGAACTCAACGACATCCGCAGGAGATTCGCCTCGGGAGAGGATTTCGAATCCATAATCCCCGATATGCCGAAGACCATGGGATTCGAGAAGACCATGGCCGAGCATCTTGTGAAGCAACCCGAGGATTACATCGGAGCGATAGCCGAGATGCCCGGGAACCTCCAGATGATGTTCACCCATGCATATCAGTCGTTCCTCTTCAACAGGATGCTTAGCGAAAGGATGAGAAGGAACATCCCGTTGAACGAACCCATACTCGGAGATGTGGTGGTACCGATCGATGCCGACGGTAATGCGATGCATGATGATGCGATCATCACCACAGAGAGGAACATCGACCTGGTCAAGAGACAGGTCACAAGAGGGAGAGCATTCATCACCATCACGCTCTACGGCACGGACAGCACGTTCGCCGAAGGCGAGATGGGTGAGATCGAGAGGGAGATCATCGAGAAGGAAGGTGTCACCGAAAGGGACTTCGTCGTGCCCAGATTGCCGCATTGCACTTCAAAGGGTACGAGGAGGGAGATCATCTGCCCCGTCAGGGATCTCGACTTCAGGATGGAGGATGACGGATATTCCGTGAGATTCTCCCTTCCTAAGGGTAACTATGCGACCTGCCTCATGCGTGAGATCCTGAAATCAGATATTACCGACTACTGATCCCTTCTTATAGAGCATGAACGAGGTCCTTGCGGCGAATATGCCGACGTCGTATCTCTCCATTATCAGATATATGGTCTCGCCATATCCGGAGGATTCCATGTGTGATACGATGGTGGAGATACTTTTGTCGTATTCCGCCGGATCCATATCGAGGGACATCACCTCGTACACGTAGGATATCAGCCTCTTACCTTCCTCCACATCCTTCGCACCGGATTCGAAGACAGCCGAATACAATGGGATCAACGGTGATGCATCGATATCGACCAATCCACCGTTCACGATCGCATCATGCGATAATCTCTCCATGCGGACGAACTCCGGCGTACCCGGGATTATCGCTCCGAAGGGTTGGATGTCCGTGAGATAGTGCAGTACATCATCGACCTTATCCTCGGGGATCGATGCCGCGGTCGCTGTCACGGGATCGTTCATATCCGTACCGTTCTCATAGGACTTCTGTATCAGCGCTCTGGCGTATGTCTCCATATCCTGGGATACATCCTCATCCGGGACGGTCTCTTCGGGAACAATCGTCATCATCCTTCTCATCGCCTGTATGTACTTCGATTCCACCCCGCCATGCATCTCGGCGGTATCGACGATCTCCTTCGCCTTATCGAAGTCCGATCTCGTGACGTGATACTTCACCTCGGCGACGAGTGCGGGTCCGAAGAACGGATCTATCGCAAGGGAATCCTCTATGTACTTGGATGCCACGATCATCTTCCCCTCGTCGATATGTATCATCACGAGTTGGGACATGGCCATCACATCGCGCTCGTTCGATCTGTATGCGGTCTCGAAGCTCTCCTGTGCCTCGCGTACCGAACCCATGGCCAACAGGACCAGCCCGCGCTTGGTGTGTATGCCTTTGTATGTATCGTCATACTCCAGCACATTGTCGTATGATGCCAATGCATCCGCATTGTCGCCCATCTCCGCCTGGGCATCGCCCAGACACACCCATAGTTCCGGATCCTGTATGATGACAGACCTCATACCACGCTCCACCGTCGTTATGGCCTCGTCGTAGAGTCCGTATTCGATCTGTAATCTCGATGTCCTGATGTACGGTTCGGGGGAATCGGGTTCCGCATCCATCGCACGGCACATGTAGGCATCCGCCTCGCGATATCTTCCGCATGACAGCAATATGTCCGATGCCTCGAACAGGAGGTCCATGTTGTCCGGATCGTCCTTCAGCGATTCGTCGATCGTCCTCAATGCCGTGTCCTGATCCTCTGACATCCTCGCCCTTCCGATGGCCACATCTATGTCCCCGGGATCGCTTTCCTTCAGGAGATCGTAGATCCTCATCGCCTCGTCCTTCTTACCGACATCCTCGTATGCACGGGCGAGGATCATCATGTTCTCCCTATCCTTGGGATCGATTCCGTGGATCTTCTCACATGTGCGTATGAGATCGTCCTGCGGACCATCAGCCACATGGATGTTACGTCTGATCCTCAGCGCCTCCAATGTGTCCGGATCGTTCATGTCGTCCAGGACCTTCAACGCCTTGCCATATCTCCTGTTGTCCAACAGTATCATGGCATGTTCCGTCCTCAATGAATCGTCGTTGGGATCGAGACGGACCATCCTCGCATATACCTTGTCGGCGGCATCGATGTCCCTCTCGCGAACGAGAAGATCGCGTTTCGCTCTGAGTATATCCACGTTGTTGGGGGAGATCTTCAATGCCAATTCCACGAATATCATGGATTCCTTATCCTTACCCAATTCAGCCAGGATGTGTGCCTTCCTCATCAGCACATACGAATTATCGGGATGTTCGTCTATGACCTTGTTCAATGACCTTATGGCACCAGAATAATCCCCTCTCTTCTCCTGGACTATGGATTTCGATATCCAATACTCCTCATTGTCGAGATCGAGCAGTATAGCTCTATCATAGGATGATTCGGCCTTCTCGTAGTCCCTGATGGCCTCGGCGGCCATCCCTCTCGAATGCCATACCCTGTGGTCACCATGGTCGAGCTCCAATGCTCTGTCATAGGACTCCACCGCATCGGAGTATCTCTTCAATGCGTACTCCGCATTACCCCTCAATATCCATGAACCGGGGATCGTGCCGTAACTGTCATCGTACTCCCCGACCAATGATATCGCTTCCTCGTACTTCCCGTCGTTGACCAGTCTCCTGATGACGTTCATGAACAGCGTCGGATCCGCCCTTATACCGAGGGATTCGCGATATGCCTTCAATGATTCCTCGATACGGCCCATCTCGCCGTATATGGATGCCATGTCGCTGATGATGCTCGCATCGTCGGGACGTATGGAACGCATCTCGTCGCATACCTCCAGCACCGCTTCGTATTCCTTCCTCCTCAGAAGGATGTCCTTCTTCACATCCAATGCCTGCATGTTGCGGGGATCCTTCCTGAGGACATCGTTGATCTCCAGCATGACCTTGGGGTCGTTCATGGCCGCCAGGATCCTTATCCTGTGTATCTTGTATCCGAGGTTGGTGGGATCGTTTTTCAGTGCCTTGTCTATGGATGTCAACGCACGGACGTATGACTTCGTGGCGTAGTCGTTCTCGGATGATAGGGCAAGGGTTATCGTCTCATCCACGCCCGACATCTCCATCAGATGTATCAACTGACCGGCGTTCGTATGCATCGAGAGCGGGATCATCAGATGCACCATCATGGCGTATCCGTCGCTGTCGGCGTAATCCTCGCAACGATACACCTCCATCTGGTAGGCCATGTCGGCGATGTCCTCCTGCTTCGCATACAGACGGATCAATGATTCCAATAATCTGCGATCGCCCGGACCTATCGATTCCGTCTCCTTGCACAATGCTATCGCATCATCCAACATACCTGCGTCCGTGTACACGGACACCAATTCCAGGGATATGCTCAGGTGACCGTCCCTTATCCTGCGATATTCGTTGATGGATGCTTGGTAATCTCCCGATCTGTACAGGAACCTCGCCATCGCCAACACATGCTCCGGATCGCCGGCCACATAACCGGATGTCATCCTCAGCGATGATATCGCGACATCATATCCCGACAAGATGGATTCACGGTATATCTCGCATAGGTCCCTCAACGGACATTCCATCCCGTCCCTCATGGGTTGGACATCACCGCCCTTGAGCATCGACATGATGTCCTTCCTGTACAGCCATGCGTCATCCGACGTCAGTGATGCCAATTCATCATAGACGGGCATGAACGTATCATCCGCGTCGTATGAGTTGATGAGATGTACTATCGCATACTGTGTATCGCCCATCGCCTTGCTGATCAATCCGCGATGGTACTCCCATTGGGACAGATTGTTCCTCACCGACATCTCATCCAGGATCGATGCCGCCGCCGTGGGATCCGATGACTCCATGAGAAGTGTCGCGGCCTTGATCCTCGGGATGCTGTCCGATACCCTGCATCTCCTGATGACCCTCTGTATCCTCCTCGACCTGTCGACGGCCGGGAGCTTCATCGTCAGGTCCAGAATCTTGCATGCGACCCATGGGTTGATATCGCTCATGTCGTCGTACTCGGCGAGTATGCGCTCGAACCTATCCTTACTGCGGAACCTGCTCCTCTTGCGGAGATTCTTCTCTATGGTCGACAGTTCCTTCCACGATCTTGCATCGGCATTGTCGGAGAAAACAGGCACCGGGCCATCCATGGTCCCCATATCTATTCCAATCATATAATGAAATTACCCATGTCGCAGGCACTGGACGACGGGGCGAACACTATGATTAAATACCCCTTCTTGATTATCCGAAATACTGCATCTGTGATCTAGGGGCTAGGATTCAAGCCTTCCAAGCTTGTTGCCCGGGTTCGATTCCCGGCGGATGCACCATCTTTCTTCACATCAATTTCCGATAGTGCATACTCTCGATCCGATAACGGATCGTCCAACGAATGAAAATGAAAAGAATGTACGAGGGTCTTCTCGACCCTCGGAAGTCGTTTATTCCTCGTCGACCTTGAGCACCCATCTGCTTCTGAAGCAGTATGGTAGCTTCTCTATCTCATCATACCTGTGGAATGCCACACATTCGCAGCATTTTCCCTTTCTCTTACAGGTCTTGGATGGACAGTTGCATAGCGACGAATACAGATTGGTCTCGCAATCCACCATCATGATCACCTCAACAGCAACATCTCTTCACGATGTTGATGCCATCATCCCCTCTCTTCCCCTCGAAGAATCTCCTGAGATTCTCAGGTAGCACATAATCGCCCTCGGGGACTGGAGGTATTGCGGAGGCGTACTTCATGACACCGTCGATGATCATGGCCTCCGGGGCCACCTCGCTGTCGACACCGTCGTATCTGAACACACGGCAATCGACATCGGTATTGCAGATTTCCCTGCAACAATCGCAATCGCTCTCCTCGACGGTCTCGCATATATCGTATCCGTTCACACGGATCGTCGGTGAGCTGACGAAACGGTGTTCCTTGGCCGCCTCCTCATCCGTTATCTCTATCCTCTTCAGATCCACCTTGTATCCGGCAAGCGCGAGGGTCGGTATCACCTTGTACAATGCCCTCTCGAGGACATACATGTTATCGATGCATCTCGTGCATACCTTGAGATCAAGATACAGATACTCGACCAGGACCTTCTTGTTGGTCTTAGCGACCACGCCTCCGTTGCAACAGCAATCATTTGACATTGATCATCACCCGCCTATTGTCATCGTGTTCCGTGTGTCGGGGGGTCACCCCGACACACTCATCCGCCAAGGATCAGTTCACGTAGTTCCACATCTCGTCGCGTTCCCAGTTGGCGCCGTAGTGGACCGCTTCCATGACCTTCTTGACCGTGGCAACATCGTATATCGTAGAGAAGCTTCCCTCGAGACTCGATATCTCCGCGATCCTGTCGAATACCTTGTCGACGTTGTTCACCCAGCAGACGTCCCATCTGACCTGTCCGTAGTATGTGAGCTCATCGTTGATGGTCTTCTCGGTCGCCTCACCGTTGATACGCTCGGCACACACGACTGCGACCATCTTCGCCGTACTCGGATCTGCCATGAGCGCTCCTGCCTTGTCGATGGCCCTGAGGACCTTGACGACAGCATCGAACTTGTTCTCCAGGATCTCATCGGTTGCGAGTATCGTCGCGAATCCCGAATCCACGAGACTCGGTGTGGACATGATCTGCCAGTGGGTCGTTCCCGTCTCCTCGTTGGCCGTGTCCGCTGCCTTCGCCATTGCGGAGTTCGAACCGATACCGAGAAGTGCCGTACCTGTCGTCGTGGCTGCTGCCGCGGCGGCATAATCCGCACAACCGATGTAAATATCCTCATCGCTGGTGTTCATCAGTTTCTTGTACTGTGTCTCGTTGATCTGACCTGCCGCGTACTCATAACCGTATACGACACCACCGCTGTAGAGCAGTTCGACGTATCCGAGCCATGCTGTCCTGTACGAGGATGCGAGGTGAAGTGCGATCTTACCCTTGATGTTACCGTCGGCATCGATGGCCTGTGATGCGAAATCGATGACCGTCGAGTCCGTTCCGTCTGCGTATTTGACCATCTTGGTCGTATCGACCTTCTCGTCGGTGTAGAGGAGGTGCATACTCGATATTCCGGGAAGTCTGCTGTTACCTATGTACTTCCCCTTTATGTTACCGTCATTGATGACGTTGAAGACCGGTTCGGGCGATGTGAATGTGAGATCCACGTTACCTGAGATGAATGCTGTCACACAGGGTCCGCTCGATTTCGTTATTGTGGCATCGACCTTGACGCCCTCGGCATCGAAGAGTCCCGCATAGTATGCGTATATCATCGGCTGCATTCCGCTGGAGTTCGCGAATGCGATACGGATGTCCGCCTCATCGCTCTCTCCGCTGTTCCTGTTCATAACGACAGCCACGACACCGGCGATGACCAGAATGGCCACGACAGCTATCGCTGCTATCTTCATATTTTTCTCATCCATTGTAATCATTCCTTGTCGCCTGTACCGCATGTGCGGTCCAGACTGCTCATTATCTCTTTCTTGATCCTGATCATTTCGTCGGACATCAGATCCTTCCCGATACCCGTCATGTCCCATTCGCCTACCACCGTACCGGGTGACGATGAGAGCATGATTATCCTCGTACTGAGGATCAGCGCCTCGTCTATGTCGTGGGTGATGAACATGATCGTTTTCCTCTCCATCTCCCATATCCTGAGCAATTCCTCGTCGAGGCGCATACGCGTGTGCTTGTCCAGACTGGAGAACGGCTCATCCATGAGCAACGTCTCGGAACCCATGGCCAACGTCCTTGCGATGGCCACCCTCTGCTTCATCCCTCCGGAGAGCATGTTCGGTAACTTGTCGCGATGCTCGGACAATCCCACCATCTCGATGTAATGGTCCGCGATCTCCTTCCTCTGCTCCGCATTGTATTTCTTCTGAGGGATCAGGAACTCCACGTTCTTCTGTACGTTCGACCACGGCAGAAGACTGAACTCCTGGAACATGACGCCCCTGTCCAATCCCGGGCCGGTGACACGCTTACCGTTATGTCTGACGACACCCATCAGAGGGCACTCGAATCCAGCCACCATGTTGAGGATCGTCGTCTTCCCGCAACCGGACGGACCGAGTATCGATACGAACTCGTTCTTCTCGATGTTGATGTTCACATCCTTGAGGACCACCCTGGCCTCGGTGTTCTTCTGGTTCTTGTATGTCTTCCATACACCTTCAAGCTCGATCACTGACAACAGCAATCATCCCCCATACCAGATTTCTTACGTACGAACTTCTCCACGTTCGCCAGGATGATACGGTCGATGATCACACCAACCGTACAGATTATGACGATACAGGCGAACGCAGTGGTGTACGACGAGTGCTCGGTGGCCATGCTTATCGAGAAACCCAATCCCCTTGCAACACCGACGACCATCTCTGCGGAGATCAATGTCCTCCATCCGTTGGCCATGCCTATGCGCAGACCGGCCAAGATATCCAAAGAATCAGTGCCAGTTTCCTGTAGACCGGCGGGACGCGCCTCAGACCGTTGGCGACATTGATCGCTATCGGTGCGATGACCGTGGCCGAGATTATGAATATCGCAGATTGGTCACCGAATCCGAATAACAGGATGGTGACGGGCATCCATGCGAGACTCGGTATCATCTGCCATATGCTCACGGGCACCATACCGAAATCGTACAGCTTGTCGTTCATCGATAGTATGACACCCAACGTCAATCCCACGGTGAATCCTATGATGAATCCTATGATCCATCTGAACAGACTCGATTGAAGATGTTCGGTGATCGGGATACTGCTGATCGTGGATCCTTCGGCAAAAAGGCTCACGAGTTTATCCCACACCATGAGGGGTGTCGGGAATCTGAGGGCATACATAAAGTATTCATTGTAGATGGCTGAGACGATCGCCCACATCGCAATGAATGCGGCGACCCCTGCGACGAAGAAGAACAGCACTCTTAGGAACGTCTTCGCCCCATTGGTCCTCAAGGGTATGGTATTGCTACCAGTCTCCCGTATCGCATCTATGATCTCTTTGTCCTCTTTGCTGCATGAACATGACATATCATTGCAGCACTCGCGTCCTTCCTTTGTGATCAGCAGTCCCCCATGACTACATGGATTCCAAAGATAATAAAGGCGATTTATGTTAAAATTGTAAATTTTATTTTTCAGTCAAACGTTCATCTCGGGATGATGATGTCCGTCCTCGGTCTGTAGAATGTATCGATCACGACCCTTCCGGTGTCGGTGATCCTGTACGAATCCCTTCCGTCGCATTTGGCGATCCATCCGTACTCCAGCCACCTCTCGATGAAGTCGCGTAGATAGTAGACGTGCTCGTTGGATACCTTCTCCTCCCTGATCCATACGTTGGATTCCTTCAGTCTCTCGATGACATCCTTCGCACGTCTGTCATTTGCACCCATCTCGGAGAACACCCTCAGTCCGATGACGAGATTGCGCCTCGGGATGTTCTCTTTGTATCTGATGATCGCATTGGGGGGATCGATGCTGAATCCGACGGGACCGCCGTCCCTGGTATCCAAGTGATGTTTCATCACGGAGAACTCCTCCTTCATGAATTCCTTGGAATTGATGCTGAAGAGGGTGACATTGTCATGGAACATGGATATCACCGTAGCGGCGGATGCGAATTCGGGAGTACCTGCCGAGATGTTGATGTAAATAGCAGGGTTCGGTTCGGATACGTTCTCCTCTTCCACTATGGATTCGATCTGCTTCAGAAGAAGGGGATAATCGTATGGGTTCAGACAACGACCGATGATCTCGGGATGTGTAGATATCTCCCTGATCCTGTCCGCGGTCTCGTCACAGAACGATTTGTACAGTCCGGCGGTATCATGCTCCGCGGATTCGCAATCGCATAGAAGATAGATACGATCGGCTAAATATTCCTCCGCCGAGGACGTGATCTTGTTGATATCGAACGTCACGCATGCGATGAGTACCCTGTCCATTCTCCCCGATGACATTTTATTTAATAATAAAATAATTGAGATATATCGTTTACGGAGAATGATGCGAAAATGACATCGTTCGTCGACATCATCCCTTCGATTGAAAAATCCACGTGCATTTACATGGATTCTTCAAATGCGTTCCAGACAACCCCTGTCGCGCATGAAATCAAGGATGGACATTATACGTATCCCGTTCTGTGTGTAATGTTCCGGCGTATCCGTATTCACAAGGATCATCTTACCGAACCCGTCCCTTATACGGATCAGGGATGCCTCTTCCTGTTCTAGCTTACCGGGATCGTCGATACCTTCCGCCACTTGGATGTAGGTCCTTTCGAACGATCTGTTCACCACGAAATCCACCTCCAATGTGACGACGGCATTCACCCCATCGGCACGTTTACGATAATCGATACGTCCGACATCCACGTTGTATCCGCGGGATATCAATTCGTTGTAGACGGCATTCTCGATCAGGACATTGAGCTTCATCTCCCTGAAGTTCAATATCGCATTCATGAGACCGAGGTCTTCGAAGTAATACTTCTGTTGTCCCTGTATGATCCTTCTCCCTCTGATATCGAATCTCTTCGACTCCTCCAATAAGAATGAGTCCTTGAAGAATCCTATGTATCTGTCGATCGTGTTCCGTGTTATCGTGTTCCCGCGATACGTATTGGCGATATTGGTCGGATTCGTAAGACAACCTGAGCATGAGGCCAACACCTCCAACAGATGCAACAGGTTCTCCGAATCCCTTATCCCGTTGTGTTCCACGATATCCTTGACATATGTCTCGGACAGGAGATCCTTCAGATACCCATCCTTCGACGAGCGATCATCGAAGGAAAGCACGAACGGCATCCCGCCATGATGCAGATATTCCATCCATGCTTCCCTGACATCCCCTCCGACCGAAGAGTGATATTCTATGAAAGAAAGGGAGTGCACCCTGATCTCATGGCCTCTGTCCCTGAATCCCGACAATATGTCCTTCGAAAGCATCTTGGAATTGCTGCCTGTGACGTACAGGTCGCATTCATCCATCAGTCCGAGCAGGACATCATAGAACGTTATGCGATTCTCCTCTGTCCTCACATTCTCCGGTAGATCGGGATTATCCACGGGTACCGAGAACTGTATCTCGTCTATGATGACATAGCACCTGTCGTCGCTTCCGGAGATGATATCCCTTATGTACTCATCCAACAACAGAGGATTACGGTATCTTGCATTGGATACTCTGTCGAGAGGCAAATAGACTATGCGATCGTCACTGATACCGTTGTTACGGAGCCATTCCGAGAAGAGTGTCCTCACAAGGTATGTCTTACCACACCCGTGGGGGCCTGTGATCACCTTCACGCGACCGTTACCCTTCGCAGCGATCAGTCTGTCGAGATATTCCGGACGCTCCACCTTCATGATATCATCGATACGATTAATGATGGGACGGATATATCTATTGAAAAATCCACGTGCATTTACACATAGGTTTCTCACGCGATGTACTATACCGATCGACGGGAAACCGTCGATCCGAACCCTTCTTCGTCCGATTCCATCCATTTTCCATATATATTCCCCTCTTAGGACCTTGGATGACCCCTCTCGATGGGGCCTATACGTGACGGAATGACCGCCCCGACGTCGTTCCGGCATACCCTTCCGGGTCCTATCCTGCCTTCCGGGACTCCATCCAGCGGATGTTGTATAGCACGATATATCAAAGTTTTTATACTATTATGTGCTATACTTTTCCATGGCGGTGCCTGAGGATATCAGACGGATACCGAGACCGAGGAACACCTTCGTGGTGGACTCGAAGACAGGGGTCTACTCGGTCAGGGAGAAGACGGGCTGCGGATACTACGTGGACGAGAACGGGAAGGCCCATCGGCCGTCGAGGAACGGCAAGGTCGTCGGGCACATCATCGACGGCGTGTATGTGGCGAAGGAGGACGGTCTCCCGCCGGTCGGCGACGTCGATCTGAAGGACTATGCGAACGTCCACCTCTGCCGGATGCTCTCGGGGGACATCCTGGAGTCCCTGCGGGGGCTGTACAACGCCGAGGAGGCCGAACTCCTGTACGTCATGGCGATCCTCAGGGCCTGCTACGACGGCATCCAGGACTACATGCTGGAACGTCAGTTCGAGGAGACCTATCTCTCCGTGGTCTTCCCGGATTCGAACCTGGAGAAATCCAAGGTATCCAGGTTCCTGAGGGACGTGGGTCGCAGCGGTTCGCGCATCGTGAGGTTCATGCGCGGACAGATCGGAGCATGCGATGACGACGACATCATCATCTTCGACGGGACGCTGAAGAGGGACGAGAGCAGGGTCAACACGTATTCGGCGGTCTCCCGCAAGACCGCCGCCCAGAGGTACCGCCACGTGAACGTGATGACTGCCTACAGCTACAAGCGCAGGGAGCAGATCGCGTCCAGGGTCTATCCGGGGAACATGGTGGACCAGCGGATCGTGGCCGATTTCGTCGACATGCTGGAGCTGGAGAAGGGACTGATAGTGGCCGATAGGGGGTTCCCTCCGGAAGCGGTCAGGGGCGCCCTCAGGGGAAGACCGGGCATCGACTACCTGGTCCCGTTGGAGAGGGACAGGAAGGTCATCGCGGACCTGCATCTGAGGGAGTTCACGCACGTCCTCCCGGGGACGGGGATCGCCTATCGCACGGAGGAATCGACGGACGAGCACGGGATGCCCGTCCGGTACTACGCATTCAGGGACCCGGACATAGCCGCCGACGAGGAGAGGCTGTATCTCAGGTCGAATTCGTACAGGGAACTGGATCCGGCGGAGACGGAGGCGCTGCGCGGGATATGGGGGACCATCGTGTTCGCATCGAGCCGCAGGATGGAGCCGGCGGATGTCAGGAGAATCTACGCGGACCGCTGGATGATCGAGACCAGCTTCAAGTTCCAGAGGTCGCAGCTGGAGGACGACACCACCGACGAGGAGTCCGACTACACCGTCCAGGCCAGCCAGTTCGTGGACCACATGGCGTCGGTGATGGCATCGAGGATAAGGAACGCGTTCGAATCGTCCGGATTGCTGGAGAAGCGCACCTACGAACAGGTGTACTCGCTCCTGCTCAGGCTGAAGATGACCCGCGAGCACGGAGGGGAATGGAAGCTGGTGCGCATAGCCGATACGGACGCGCAGGTGTCCGCCGTCCTGGACATCATCCGCAGGCCGATCGTGCCGGAGTTCCCGAAGAAGAAGACCGGGAGGCCGAAGGGGAGTAGGGACAAGAAGCCCCGCAAGAAGCGGGGGAAGGCCGCGGGCAGGGGAATGAAGGACCCTACGGGAAATCTCTCATGAGGTCGCGTATAGCACCTCGTGTGAGAAACCTATG
>CAVJRF010000004.1:0-89552 GCA_963651945.1 Eggerthellaceae bacterium
CGGGCTCCATTAGAACATGAGTCCGACGGTCGGAAAGAGCCGACCCCCCCCCCACGAATATCGATGTGGAGGAGGGGCGATTACGCTTCCCCGTCTTGCATTCATTACATCTCTGAAAGGAATATAATAAAGTAATCTGACTGACCGCATTCCACGACAATCCACACTTTCAGACCGGGTACGACCCATAGCAAATCGTTTATCCCCAATACACCATGTGGTCGGTATGTGGAAAGTACTCGGCAAGGACTGCCTGTATATCGATATCGCGAAGGAATGGACAGATCGTATCCTCGAGCTGTCGGCCAACTACGAGAAGGCCGATGAATTCAAGACACTCATGTCCAAGGCGGAGGTGGCACACCTGTTCGACGGTACGTTGGAATCACACAACTTCATGATCGAGGTACCCAAGGACTACACACCGGAGCAGATACAGGTCATGGCCGACATCATCCTGTCCATCGCCAAGGACAACATCGACACACCGTTCGTCGAGGTCGACGGGAAATACCAGAAGACCAACGTGATCATCTCCAACGAGGACGAACCCGAACTCATCGGCAACGGTAGGAGTGATGGATACGGATCAGGTAAGATCTTCATGCCCATCCTGACCTCGCTGACACAACCCGGCAGGATGAACGAATCGATGTTGGAATGACCTCATTTGAAATCCAACGAACGGTAATCCTCGGTATCCCTGACAGGGGTACCGGGATACCTCATCGCGGCTTCCCTCCCATCGTCTATCTCCATCAGGATGGAGATGGGGCGGAACACCTTCCATTTCGAGACGATATCATTCACGACCTTCCTCTCGAAGAATGCATAATAGATCACCGATGTCAATCCGATGATGAATGCCGTTATCACCACCGACAACAGGATGTAGGTGAGCACGGACATTATACCGCTCTTGTTCACGGCTATTAACAGATATGCCAAAGCGGCGAACATCGGAAGGATGATCCTCTTCAGTGTCTCGATTATTCCGTTGTACAGGTAGAAATCACGATACTTCGTCTTTATCCTCACATTGAGCGACATGAATATGGACCACGGCATCACTATGACCGGGATGAACAGCACGATTGAGAACACGTACATCGGAGCATCCATTATCGAACCGAACAGGATGAACGTAGGATTCATGGAGAAGTATATCCACATGAAGATACCGATCATCATACCCATCATCATCGTCATCCTGATATCCTTCCACGGAATGGATGCTCTGTTCAGGTTATAATCCATCGTTATCCCGCGCGTATCGAGATCGCTGGGTATGTTGAAGAAGAACGTGATGACCTTATCCGTAAACGTCATCTTGTCCTTGATGTTGATTATCTCCGTCCTCCTCATCACCCAATAGAAGATCAACCTCTGTATCGCACTCACCAATGACACGACACCGACCGAACCGACCAATATCGAGTCTATCAGGAAGACTAGGAAGAAATCCACCTTGAGATACATCAGGGCCACGGCAGTGGCCACGGCTATGATGATCAATAGGAACCACATCATGCTCTTGATGTAATATATCAACCCCAAGATGAAGAACGGGATCGTGACGAGCACCAATGCATAGTAGGATTGCAGATCGGTCATCGTCAGTATCGCCAATGCCCCGATGATGCACGCGATCAGCGAGATGACATAGATTATCAATTCCGCCTTATCGAACCTGGATAGGAGATTCAATTCATCCCCGGAATCGTTGAACCAGAAACCGAATCTCTTACCGGTGACGAACTTGAAATTCACGGAATCACTCCATCCATGCCTCTAGCTCAACATGTGCCAGATCGCCACGGTATACGCCGAGGATCAATGCCATCGTACCCTTCTCGTCCGAATGGACCGGACCTATCACGGAATCCTTGACGGCCTCGGAGAACTTCGCATTGTACCCTTTCGTGTTCACGACGGATACATCCACACCGTTATCGGATTTTATCGATACGTAGACATCCTTTCCCTTCTTGACCTGCATGGGGAATGTTATGATGTTCCTGTATGCACCATCGACGGTTATGTCGAATTCACCCACGGTGACGGATTGATGCTCAACGAGTGTGGTCCTCTTATCGAATAACATCTTGAGAGGAACAATGAACGCGGAAGATATTATTCTTCCGTCACTTCGTCTTCCAGGTCTGTGGAATAATGCCACATCCTAGGGTAGTGACCGGGTTCCATCAATACCCTCTCGACATCGACGGCCACACCCTTGTCCGTGGCCATGATCTTCTGGGAGGACATCATCATCTTTCCGATGGCGATGAGTTCTCCTCTCGCAGTCATCAATGCCACGAGCGCATTCTTCCTTATCTCCTCATCCAACATGTGGATACCGGAGATGTTGAGGTTCGCACCATGACATATCGCATCGACGGCTGTCGCCTTCACGATGATCTTCGGGAGCGGTTCCACAAGGACCTCCATGGGCATGACGATGCTGCGCAACCATGCCTCTCTCCCGTCCTGTTGCCAGAATATGTACGCATCAGCGAGGTCCTGCAATGTCGCCGCATGCGATTCATCCATCACACCGGACATCGGACGTCTGAGCTCCAGCATATTGCCTCCGCAACCCAACGCCTCGCCTATGTCGGTACATAACGTCCTGACATACGTTCCGGCATCGCACCTTATCCTGAAGAGTATCTTCCTGCCCTCGATCTCCAATATCTCGATCTCGGACACGTTCCTTATCCTGAGCTGACGCTTCACCGAGGACCTCACCGGCGGGAGCTGATATATCTTCCCGACGAAGTTCGAGATGACCTTGCGGATCCTCTTCTCGTCCCTGTCGCCGTGCAATGTCATCAGACAGATGTATTCCTTCTTGGAAGAAAGAACGACATCCGTCAATCTCACCGCTTTACCGAGACATAACGGGAGCACCCCGCTGACGTACGGGTCCAACGTACCTCCGTGACCTATCCTCTTGACGTGCAGAGCATCCCTCGCCCATGCGGTCACCTGATGGGATGTCGGTCCGCGGGGTTTATCCAAAGCGACGACACCTGCATCCAACAGTTCGCCCATGGTCCTATCGGATGGCCTCTTCCCCCATCTGTCCTTGATGGCGTCGGGATCCTTGACCAGCAAGCTCATCCCTCTATTGCCTTGAGGATCGTCCCGAGCACTTCCTCGGGAGTGAGGTTGTCCGTGTTCACGATGAGATCGTAGACACTCATGTCGTTGATGTCGATGTCGTAGTACATCATGTAGCGCTTGGCCTCGGAAGCCTGACGCTTCACGGTGTCCTCCATGGCCTTCTCCAAGGTGTCACCCTCGCGGATGCCAATCCTTGCCATACGGACCTCGGGACTAGCACAGAGATAGATCTTGAAGGCAGGTATGTCATTCCTCTTCAGCATATATGCGGAGAGACGCGACTCGAGGATTATATCCTCATTCTGCCTCGCGATCGCCACGATGCGCTCGTCGATCGACTTATCGATGGATGGGTCCTTCTCAGCCAAAGCACCCAATTCATTCAAAGAAATGTTCTTCTCTGCGGCAAGCTCTCTGAAGATCTTCCCGAAGACCACGGCCTTCAGGCCGAGAGCCTCAGAGAGATTGCTGCAGGCAGTGGTCTTCCCGGAACCGGGAGGACCACTGATTGTTATCCTCATGCGACCTCTTCCTGGTCTGCACCAGATTCGATCACGGCTAAACGCTGCTTGAACTGGTACGTCCTGACCAACCTCATGACGATCTGTCCGAGAGGGATACTGACCAATGAATAGATCAGGATCCATGCAGGCAGAACGTACACTGCGTTGAGATCGACACCTGCACCCGCCGAGACCATCGACCAGGGAACGCTTATGACCGCATTCTCCAGCGTGACCGCGACGAAGTACCTTACCCACAGGAACATCGGGATGACGATGATCATGGTGACGGGCATAGCTTTCATCATCTTGTTGCTCGTCTCCATGGTCTTCGCCATCACCATCGGCTGCATTTCCATCAGCTTTTTGAGTTTGTAGGTATTGTTGTCCAGCCTGGCCTGACGCAGCTCCTTGTTGAACGCAGAGCTGTAAGCCTGTGATTTCTGCTGAGCGATGGTGTCCATCATCAGTGTCCTGATGATGGTGGATATGACCACCATGATCATACCTGCCAACATCAGTGTGACCACAGGCCACTCCCCGTTGAAGTCAAGGAACTGGAATACATAGTTCAGCGCTTTTCCGATGATATGCTCGCTACCGTCTATCCAGTAGAGCACCATGATCATCATCATCATGATGAGCATGGTCCACATGCCCTTCATATCGGGCATGGGCATGTTATCGGGCGATTGCTGACCGCCAGGTGCTGCCATCTTACTCTCCTCCGAAGAATCCTCTTAGTACAGGATTCATCTCCATCATCTGTTCCTTACCCATTGCTTCGTAGAAGTGGATCAGGATACCGACCGTAAGCAGAACTCCTGTTCCGCTTGCGTTTCCTGTCGTACCCACCAGATCAGCGAATGCGGCCAAGGCTCCGACGATGGCTCCGGACATCACCGTTACAGCAGGGATGTACCTCTCGAGCACTCTCTCAAGCACACGCGGGTCGCGACGGAATCCGGGGATCTGCATACCACTCTTCTGGATCTGAGCTGCGACAGCCCTCGGACCCAGGTTGGTGGTCTCAACCCAGAACTTCGCGAACAGCACTGAACCTAGGATCATGATCGACACGTAGATCACCACGCGCATGAGGTTCATCAGAGGACTATGTATGTTACCGCTGACACTCGGGTTTATGATCGGCACCAGCCAATCGGTTATTCCCGACGGTGCGGATAGATACCATGCCAGTCCGCCTGCGGCCTGTGTGCTCGACTCCTCGAAGTATCCGATGTACACATTATGACCCAGGAAGGGTATTCCGCTCAACAGGTCGTTGCTGTAGAACAGCAGCGCGAACATGCTGATGTTCGCCAGGAGAGCGGACATCAGGATGACCGGAATGTTGCTTGCGTAGATCAGTTTGATCGGATACCTTCCCCTTGCACCACGGGCATTTCCATGGGATAGAGGAAGTTCGATACGGGTCGATTCCAGATATGCGACCACTAGGAAGATCAGTAACGTACCGATCAATGCGATCACCGGGTTTGGCTGCGATAGGAACATGATCTCATATCCCTGACTGCTTAGCTGGGCCGGCGTGCATGTAGCCAGTATGTAGATGACCTTCGGGATGGTTCCCGCAGGAGGATTGCTTATGCTGTAAGCTTCACCGGTCGTTATCGGATTCCAGTTCAGCGTTCCAGTGAACAGTGCCTGGGCCACTCCTGCCGCGATGAATAGCGAGATACCGCTTCCGATACCCCACTTGGACACCACCTCATCCATCAGGAACAGTATGTACGATCCCAATGCGATCTGCAGGACGATGAGCGTTCTGGCGCCGCCCAGACCCACGGCATCCTGGAAGGATGACGAGGGCACCAGGTAACCGAATACCTGGGGGACGGCCTCGAACAGGATCATCACTATGACCAACAGTTTAAGCACTGACTGGTAACAGCCTTTGTCCTCTTTGTTCGTAAGGTCGAGTTTGATGATCTTGGCACCGACGAACAACTGCATAATGATCGAAGCCGTGACTATCGGACCAATACCGAGTTGCATCAATGTACCCGAAGCACCGGCCATGATCGTCCTGTACTGAGCGAACAGATCTAGCGCCTTGGCCTGATCCAGACCATAGACACTGACGTTCGCCATCACGAAGTACACGACGATGACGACAAGCACCCATAGCATCTTGGTCCTGAAGTGCACATGCCCTTCGGGACGCTTCACTGCAGGCAGCCTGTCTGATATCGGCTTCACCTTATACAGGAAGCTTTTCGTCTCTTCTGCCATGTCTCATTCTCCTCTTATTCTTCTGCTGCTTCTTCTTCATCGAAACCGACGATGGAACCGCCCGCGGCCTTGATCTTCTCGACCGCGGTCTCGGATGCTTCGGAGACGGTGACGTTCACCTTGGCAACGATGTTACCGTTACCGAGGAGTTTGTCGATGCCGGCCTCTGTGAGGTCGACATCGTAGACGTCGCCGTTCTTCTGCGCGAAACCGAGTGAGACGAAGCGCTCAAGCTGTTCCTCGAGTTCCTTGACGTTGATGGTGCTGTTTGCCGAGACCGTGCACTGTGGTCTCTTGAATCCGTAGTGTCCGAAGTACTTCGAGTGGTTAGCCTTGTCGTTCTTCAGCATCTGGATCTTCTTGGTCTTGGAGTATCCGGCCATACCGTGTCCTCCGATGATACCTGCACCCCTTCCGGACTTCTTACCGCGTCCGTGCGTCCTGGAACCTCTGAATTTCTTTGTTCTGCTCGGCATATCTCCACCTCACAGCATCCTGGCGATGAGATCGTTGATCGCGTCGCCCCTGTATCCGAGTGCTCCACCGTTCTTCCATGAGCGCTTGTTGCCCTCATATCCCTTGATCGGGGGGTGGAGACGGAACACAGGCTTTATTCCGTTGTTCTTGACGTTGGCCTTGAACTCATCGGCGAGGATGGCTTTTGCCATCTCCTCGGGAGTCTTGACGAACTCGTTGTCGCCGAGTGTCTCCTCGTTGATGGGTTCGTCACCCTCGAGTCTTCCGCGGACCTTGATCATGTCGATCAGGGTCTCCTCGTTGATCTCTCCCCAGGTGATGTAGTCCTTGGCCTTCTGAAGCATTCCCTTCATCGCATCGTTCTCGGGGACGACCACACAGTGGTTGACCCTTGTGAGTCCGAGGAGGTCCATGGTGTGCTCGATGTCGTAGTTGACGTCGGGCTGTCCGCGTACACGAATTACTGCGTATGCCATATTCATTCCTCCATGGAGTCCACGTCAGTCTCCTGAATCGTCAATCCGATAGGTCCTGACACGATGTTCTGTTTCTCTGCCTGCTCGTCGGTGACCCTCATTGTTGAGGTCATCCTGAGTGCCTCGAATGTCGCGAGTGCATAGTTGACCTTCGTCTTGGTGTTACCCCTGGCGAATCCCCATGCGTCCTTGACACCTGCGAGAGTGAGCAGACTCTTTGCCACATCACCGACCGCGAGTGTGATACCGCGCGGTGCGGGTTTGAACGTGACCTCGACCGATCCGCATGTTCCGTGGACCTCGAAGGGCAGCGAGTGGGGCTGCTGACATCCGCATTCCCAGGAACCGCATCCTCTCTTGATCTCGATGATGTTGAGCTTCGCGTTATCGATAGCTTTCCTGATCGCGGGACCGACCTCTTTTCCTTTGGCCCTTCCGATTCCGATGAATCCGTCGCCGTTACCGACGATACATGTGACAGCGAACCTGACCCTCCTTCCGGAGTCGGTCATCCTCTGTACCATGTTGAGATCGATGACCTCGTCCTGAAGTTCAGGAAGGAGGATATCAACGATCTGGGGTTCGCGGAGCGGGAGCTTCGTGGCAAGAGCATCGCTCATTGTGGTGATCTCTCCGTTGAGGACCATCTGTCCGAGTCTTGTTTTTGGGACCCAGTCTGCCATTTTATTCAGCCTCCATCTTCTCTTTTACTGCAGCAACGAGTGCTGCGATGCTGTCATCGATGTGCGCACCGTTGAGCCTGTCCTCTTCGGGAAGCACTCCCTCTCCGTGAGGGATCTCGAGACCGGCGTCGCACATACCCGCGACAGTGGCGAAGAGGACTCCGCCGTGCTTGGGGTTCTGCATACCGATATCGAGGACTGCGTACTCGATTCCTTCTTTAACTGCTCTCTTACCGGCAAGGTATCCTGTGAGGTATGCTGCGGGTATGTTGGAACAGGGTTTGTCCCATCCGAACTTTCCGAGCTCTTTGGATGTTGCTGAAACAACGACCTTGTCGCCACCCATTCCGAATTCCTCGAACTGGATGTTCACGTTCTTGTTGGATCTCCTGACGACTGCCCTGAGCTCTCCTCCCCTGAGGAGCTTGCGGCGGGTGTAGTAGTCGGTACGACCCTCTCTTCTTCTGCGGAACGCAACGTTATATCTTGGTCCTGTTGCCATCAGTTCTCCTCCTCCTTCAAGTGTCCTGCGTTGGTCATGTGCATCCTAAGGTTCCTGCGGTTCTTGTAGACACCACCCTTCGCCCTCCTGTAGTACAATCTGTACACGGACGGGGAGATCTTACCGTCTGCACGGAGCTGTTTGAGCTCCTCACGGATCGGCCTGATAGTGGAGATCCACCTTCTCTTGTCAGGTACACGGGCATTGTCCGTTCCCTTCCTGCTTCCGGGTCCCTTCCTCTTTCCTTTGGCCTTCTGGCCTTTGATGTACCTGATCCTTCCGTATGATGTTCCGGTCTTGGGCTTGGCTTTGATCAGACCCGATGCAACCGCTGTACGGATATCTGCACGTGTGATGCACTCTGCGACATCCTCGATCTTGTCGGGGTCGATCCAGACCCTGTTCTCACCGCATTTGAGGATCTCTGCTGCCATTCTCTTCTGGTTCTTAAGATCCATTTTCACACCATCCTGTTGAGAACCCTGATACCGAGTTCGTCTGCTTTCGCCTGGATATCAATCCTCTTCTTCGTTCCGACGGTTCCGCCGATACGAACTGCCTGTACGCTGGGATCGATGTTCACGAGTCCGTCCACGTTGTGGACGATGACCTCTTCGAATCCCGACGGGTGGAGTCCTCTGACCGCCGCGGGTCCACGGTAACCGATGTCGACCATGGGGAGGCGTCTCTTGAGGTGTCTCCTCATCTTCGAGTGGATACCCCTGGGTCTTCTCCATCCATCACCGAGCTTGGAGTATCTGAACCACTCCTGCCTGTGGAATGTAGGCCTGCGTCCGTTGATGAGTGCCCTCTTTGCGAGTCCTGAAGCCGTCTCGTCCGAGATCTTCGCCTTGATGGTAGGTACGTATGCCTTAGGCTCCTCTACGACCTCGACATCCTTCTTGGCGTCCTTCTTGGCGTCCTTCTTGGCCTCTTTCTTAGGCTCCTCCGCATCTCCCTCGACGAGTGCTTTCCACTTCATTGCCGTCTTGGGACCTACTCCGGAGAGTGTCTTGATGATCTCTTTGAGCTTAGCCTCATCCTTCAATGCGGCCGAGAACTCCTCGACCGTCTTGATTCCGATGGACTCAAGCTCAGGGATGTTCTCATCCTTGAGTCCTGGGAAGTCCTTGAAACTCTTAACGCTCATTCTCTCACCTTGTGGGATTTCTTGATGACATAGATTCCATCCTGGAAGACCCTCTTATCGAATCCTCCTCTGGATGTTGCCCTCTCGATGTTGGCTGCTGTCTGTCCGACCGCTTCTATGTCGATTCCTTCTACTGTGACGTCCGCGCCGTTGACCTTCACCTTACATCCGCTAAGAATGTTAGCGAAACGGGGTGCGTGGCCTCCCATGTAGTTGTCGATCTCGACTTTGTCTCCCTTAACAGCTACCTTCATCGGGAAGTGCGAGAACACGACCTTGAGCTCATAGAGGTAACCCTCTGTGACTCCCCTGATCATGTTCCTGACGTGTGCGTGGAACGTTCCGACCATGGCTTTCTCCCTGATGGTCGGGAATTCGCACGACACTACGACGTGGCTTCCGTCGATGGCAACATTTACGCTGGGATGCGCGAAGTTTCTGCTCAATTCACCTTTCGGTCCTTTGACCTTCAGGATATTACCGTCCTGTGTGACGGTAACCCCATCTGGGATGGCGATGGTGCTTACGATTTTCCCTGCTATTGTCATCTATATTCCTCAATATACAAATGCTAACAATTTTCCTCCAACACCAAGTTCTTTGGCGCTGGACTGAGTGATCACACCGGCTGTGGTGGTCAGGATCAGGACACCGAAGTTCTGGGCCGGAAGGAATCTGGCCTCGAATTTCTCGAGGTCGATCGCCTTGACCGAGTACCTGGGCTTGATGACACCGCAGTTGTTGATCGCTCCTTTCATCATGACACGGAACTTGCCGGCCTTGCCGTCTTCGATGTACTCGAACTGGTTGATGTAACCGTTGTCCTGCATAACCTTCAGTACGCGACCGATAAGCTTTGAGGACGGTTCGATGATGCATTCGCTCTGACCGTTCTCCGCGGCATTCTTCATTACCGACATTGCGTCATTCAATGGATCATTCTGCATCTTCTCACCTCACGAATATTTCTTGAATCCCAGTTCCGGGGCCATCTCTCTGAAGCACTGGCGGCAGAGGTGCATTCCGTACCTCCTTATGATTCCTCTTCTGCGTCCGCAGCGTGTGCAGCCGACAGATCTGCCGAATTGTTTCTTTGGCTTCATTCAATCACCTTGACACTGAAGTTGTCTTTCATGTACTGGATCGCTTCATCGCGCTGGACGCGGTGATCCTTGGGGATCCTCCTCTTGAGGAGCATCCTCTGTGTGATCCTGTTCCCGGTCCTTCTGAGGACGACATTGACATCCATACCGAAGATTCCGATCTCGGGGTCGTATTTCATACCGTCGAAGTCGGTGTAATCCGTGATACCGAATGACATGTTACCCTCCTTGTCGAAGGAGTACTCGGGGACACGCATCTCGCGGATGACGAGTGCTCTCTTGAGGAAGGTCGATGCGGCCTCTCCCCTGAGGGTGACCTTGCATCCGAGGGGCATGCCCTCACGGATACCGAGATCCCTGTTGACGGTCTTGGAGATCGTCTGGATGGGCTTCTGGCCCGTGACCATCTCAAGGACCTTGCATGCCTTGGAGAGTCTCTCTCCGGCCTCGCCGACACCGATGTTGACGACGACCTTCTCGACGTGTACATCCCTGGGGGAGCTCATTCAGATGCCTCCGGGAGTTTGATCGCGGGTGAGCCTGCGCCGATCACGAACACGTTGCACTTGACGGTCTCCGAGCCATCCGTGAACTTCACGATGTTGGCTGAGGAGTCCTCTGTGATGATGTATTCCGAGACCGTTGCGGTCCTTCCTGCGTGCTGTCCGCTGGTGATGAGTGCTGCCGCGTCCTTGTCGAGTGCGTATACCTCGAGGATCTCCTGGGTAGGCACTGCGATCTTGAGGACGTCGCCTGTCTTGTAGGCGTTCTTCTCAAGGAGGAGGTTCCTTCCGTCGTTGAGGTTGATCTGGATCTTTCCGCCTGCGACCTTGGTCTTATCCTCGATCCTGCAGAGCTTCCATCCTGCCTCATCCTTGGAGATGGGTTCGGCCGTGAGCTTACCCTTGCCTGTGAGGACGATGCGGTAGTAGAGGTCCATCTTGGGGATGGCCACTGTATCCATGAGTCCGACAGGTGCCTTGGCGCTCCTTACGGGCTTTCCGTCGACGAGGAGGTCACGGTTGGCGACGATCCTCTTTGCTTCCCTCGCGGTGTCACAGATCTTGATCATATCCCTGAGCAGGAATGCTGCGGGGACACTGTTCTCGACCGAGTGCGCACCGGGGCGCTGTTTGGTTGTCCAGACGCTGACCTTCCTCTTGATGGGCCAGGACCTGGGTGCGTTCAATCTCTTCAAGTGGTCGCTCATTCTTTAGCCCCCTTTCCTCTCTTGAGTGCATCCTTTCTCCATGCATCATCAAGGTTGAGCTTGGTGATGACCACGTTGGATGCGTGTACGGGACGTGCAACTGCCGTGTTGTCGGCCTGGTTGATGGTTACACCCTCGACCGTGATGCGTCCCTCGTCCGTCATGACTCCGATGACCTTTCCTTCTACGCCACGGATGCCCTCTCCACCACGGAGGATCATCACTGTGTCGCCGACACAGACACGTGCCGAGCGCTTTCCGTACTCCTTCTGGAGGTCGGCGCTCAGGTGCGATGAGAGCATCTTTCTCTTGATGTGGGCCGGTGCGTTCGCACGCATCTTCCTCTGGTTCCTTGCTTTGCTGCTGACCATATCTCACACCTCACACGATGACGCTTGCCGTTGCCGCGATACGGGGCCACCTCTCGGCTGCCTCCCTTGCGACGGGTCCTTTGATGTCGGTTCCTTTGGTCTCACCGGTATCTGTGGTGATGACCGCTGCGTTGTCCTCGAAGAAGACCATCGTTCCGTCGGGGCGTCTCATGGGGCGCCTCTGGCGTACGATTACTGCGAAGACGATCTGTCTCCTCATCTGGGGCGTTCCCTTCTTCACTGATGCGATGACCATGTCTCCGACTCCTGCGGAGGGGACACGCCTTGCGACACCGTGGTATCCGGGGACGGTGATGATCTCGATGACCTTGGCACCCGTGTTGTCGATGACGTTGATCTCGGAGCCGTTCTGAAGGCCTCTTGTCTGGTTTCCAGCTATTCCCTTCATTTCACTCCCTCTTCTCGACTACGACGAATGAAACCGTCTTACTGAGCGGGCGGCACTCCATGATCTTCACTTCGTCGCCGACCTTGAGGTCGAAACAGGACGGTGCGTGCACCGTGTACCTGCCTGTCCTCTTCTCGTACCTTTCGTATTTCTCCTGATATTTCAGGTAGTGCTTCTCAACCACCGCGGTCTTGTCCATCCTGACAGAAACGACCGTTCCATCGATGATCTGTCCCCTTACCGGCAATGTGCCGTGGTAGGGACAGTTGGGGTCGTTGCATTCCGCCTTCGGGGGGTTGACATTGATTCCGATATTTCTTGCTGTCATATTGTTCACCTAACCTTCTTTATTCTGTCTTCTGGTCGGTGTTGTATATCTTTTCCTTTAACGACGAATTCCTTGCCTTCATATGTGAACCTGAATTCATTGCCTGGTTTGGGTACCATTCTCTCAGTTCCGGCCGAGTCGATGGTGAATGTGTTCTTCGTCTCATCAACCACTACGCCGGACAAGCCAGAGTAACATGGTGCTGACAGCACTTCCACATCCAATCCAATGAATTCCGTTCTCATGAAATCACGAGCATTCATCTTACCTTACTTCCGTTTTGAAGCCCATCTCCTCCAGTACGGCTTGCACCTTTCTCTTGTGGTCGCCCTGGAGTTCTATGCGTCCGTCCTTGGATGTACCGCCGGCGGCGCACTTGTTCTTCAATTTCTTGGCCAGATCGTTGATGTCGATGGAACCGTCATCGATCCCGTCGATCACCGTCACGACCTTTCCGTACCTACGGCTATCCACCGAGATCCTAACGGACTGGGACTCGCGTGCGATCTCCTCGCACATGCAGAGTTCCTTCGGTAGGCCACATACGGGGCAGATCTCCGTCATTAGAGCTCTTCCTCCTCCTTCTGGACTGTAAGGATGCGAGCGATGTCGGTCCTGATGGAGCGGATCGCGCCGGGGTTGGCCGGTGCACCGCCCATCGAGGAGACACCTCTCTCGTGCATGAGCTCTTCCCTAAGCTCCTTGAGCTTCTGGTTGCGCTCGTCGGCACTCATATCTCTGATCTCAGAAACCTTAAGTGCCATCTCACTCCACCTCTACATTCGCTGCGTCTGCTTCGACAGATTCGGCGGCCTCTGCTGCCTTCGAGGGTGCTACGTAGCCTTCCTCGAAGATCTGCGGGAGGATCTCCGCTGCCTCTGTCCTGCCGAGCACTGTTGTGTCAGCAGGCAGTTTCGCGTTGGGTTCCATGATCTGAACGGTCACACCGATGACTCCCATCTTCAGTTTGGCCACGGCGTATCCGTGGTCCATGAAATTGGCCTTCGGCTCACCGCAGAACTTGATGTTTCCGTCCTTGAACTTCTCGGTCCTGTGCCTCTGACCCGTGAGCTTACCTGCGATGATGATGTAACATCCCTTGGCGCCCGAGTCCATGATCCTGCGAACGGATGAGTGACCCGCTCTTCTGAAGTGCCATCCCCTCTCAAGGGAGAATGCCAGCTTCTCTGCCATGATCTGTGCGTTGAGGTTGGGGTCCTTGACTTCCTGGACCTCGATCTGGGGGTTCTCGAAGCCGAACTGCTCCTCGATTGCTGTGGTCAGGTTCTTGATCGTCTGACCCTTCCTTCCGATGACGAGACCGGGACGCTCTGTCGTGAGGATGACACGTGTTCCCAGCGGTGTCCTCTGGACGTCGAGTCCTCCGAATCCTGCACGGCTTACCTCTTTCATGAGGTACTCTTTGAGGAGAACCCTGCGGATGTTCTCGGCAACGAATCTTCTTTCTGATGCCATTTCACTCTACCTCCTCAATGATTATCTCGAGGTTGACTGTCTCCTGGTTCCACTGAGTCGCCCTTCCGTGTGCCCTGGGCATGTGTCCGGGTGTGACCCTTCCCCTTGAGGCCGTGATGGTCCTGATGACCATGTTGTCCTTGGAGAGTCCCTTGTACTCAGCGTTGGCGATCGCACTGTTGAGTACTCCGAGTGTCGCCTGTGCGACCTTCTTGGGGTATCTTCCCGGACCTACTCCGGGCTTGTGCGATACACGTTTGTTGTATCTCTTGAGAGGAACGGGGGTCTCGATTGCGATGATGCCCTCGAGGACAGCGACTGCCCTGTCGACCTTCATTCCACGGATCATTCCGCATACCTCGCGTGAGAGCTTGGGTGAGATGGGCATCTCCTTTCCCAATGCCTTCGCGGAGTTCTCGGGGTTCGAATCTGCTGTATATCCTTTCAACTCAAACACCTCACTTCAACGGCATGAACTTCGAGGACCTTGTTGCACCGACTCCGGGTCCGGAGTGCACAGGCATCTTCCTTGTGATGACGAACTCTCCGAGGAAGTGTCCGATCATCTCGGGTTTGATCTCGATGTCCTTGAATTCCTTTCCGTCGTATATGCTGACGGTCTTTCCGACGAACTGGGGTATGACGGGCAGGTCCTTGCGGTGTGTCCTTACTGCTACTCCGGCCTCAGCGTTCTTGAGGTTGTCGAAGAGCACCTGCTGCTCATAGTTCAGTCCGCGCATGTATGTTCTCCTTGATCTCGAAGGCATGAGTCCGAGGACCTCATCGAATGACATCCCGAGAAGTTCTTCCAGGGTGTAACCGCGGTAAAGGAACTCCTTCTTCCTCCTTGCCTGGATCAAGCTCGCCTTCTTCCTGGACTTTCTCCTGGAAGCTTTTGCTGAACCCATTATCTTAGATTTTCCCATTTGAATCACTTCTTGTCTTTCTTCTTCTTAGGTGAGAGACGACCTACCTTCTGTCCAGGCCATGCGTTGCGGCTCTTGGTACTCGGTCCACCAATGTGAGGGTGACTTCCTCCACCATGGGGGTGATCAACTGCGTTCATCGCGACTCCGCTCACGTGGAAGTGTGCCTTCGACCTTGAGCCGAGTGCGTGACATTTCTTTCCTGATTTCGCGAAAGGCTTGTCTGCCCTACCGTTACCGGCGATGATACCGACGGCTGCACGGCAGTTGGGGTTGAACTCTTTGAGAGCTCCGGACGGCATCTCGACGATGACGACCGCTCCTCTGCTGACGACTGTTCCCGATGCTCCGGCGACCTTGATGTACTTTCCACCGTCTCCGGGCTGTGCCTCGACGTTGTGGATCTCGGTACCCTCAGGGATTGCTGCGAGTGCCATGATGTTTCCGGGTTTCACATCGGACTGTCCGACGACGACCTTCTGGCCGACCGTCATACCTTCTGCTGCGATCTGATAGTCCTTCTTTCCGTCGTAGTCGATGACTGCGAGGGGTGAGGTCCTTCCTGGTGCGTGGATGATATCCTTGACGATACCCTCTGCGTTGCTCACTGCAGGGAGCCTGATATCGTCAACGTGCCTGTGGCTGGGTGAACGGTACTGGTTACCGCCTGCTCCACGCCTTTGCGTTCTCAATCTCTTTGCCATGTCCACTCACCTTCAGAATACTCCGACCCTCATTCCGACATCCTCTGCTGAGTAGCCTTCTGAGAGTTTGATGATCGCATGCTTTCCATCTTTCTGGATTCTCGTCCAGACCTTATCGACCTTGACCTCGAAGCGCTCCTCGAAGACGGTCTTGATCAATGCCTTGTCCGCATCCCTGTGAACGAGGAACTCGATCTTGTTTCCGTCCTTGAAGTCCTGTGTGGGTGTTCCGCCGATAGCGTTCATTGCCTTCTCTGTTACGAAGGGCCTGATAAGAACATCGTTCTGCTTCACTGTGTCCACTCTCCGATTTTTGCGATTGCCGATTTGGTGTAGACTGTAAGCCTTCCAGCGTCTCCTCCGGGTGCGAGCACCGCTGCGTTGATGCTGTTGACTGTCTCGACCTGTACTCCGGGGAGGTTCGCTGCACCTTTGATGACGGGTGCCTCTTTCTCTGTGACGACGAGGAGCACTGACACGGGTGTGCGGTACTTTCTGTTCCTCATCTTACCCCTTCCTGCACGGATCTTGGTTCCGTCCTTTGCGCGGTCAACATCGTATGCGATTCCGATCTTCTCGAAGAGATCGTATACCTCGGATGTTGCCTTGATGTCCTGCACATCGTCCTCGACGACGATGGGGAACGAGACCGCATCATCGAACTGGTGTCCGCGTGCCTTCACGCATGCTGCGCAACCTGTCGCTGCAAGAGCTGACTTGCGTGCGAGGACGCGCTCCTTCTGGTTGACCTTGAGTGACCAGTTCTTCTCGGGAACCGGCGGGTGGGCCCTGCGTCCTGAGACGTTGTTAGGTGACTCTGTGGCTTTGCTTCCGTCGTGGATACGCTGTACACGTGCTGTACCGCGTCCCTTACCCCATGTGCTGACCGAGTGCCTCATACCGGATCTTGCTCCGGGTCCGTAGGGCTGCCTGCCGTTGGCCGCTGCCGCAAGGACCGCTTTCTTGATGAGGTCGGGCCTGTAGGGTGTCTCGAAGGCTGCAGGAACATCGATCTTTCCTGCTACGTCCCCTTTAACTGAATAAACATTTGTCTGTGCCATCTAACTCATGCCCCCTGCTTCGATGCTGTCGAGACATAGGTAATGTCCGTGACATCGTTGACGTTCTTGGGTGCCCTTGTTGCATCTCTGAGCCTGACGAGTCTCTTGGTAGGTCCGGGGACCGAGCCGTGGACGAGGACGTACGTGTTGACGACGTCACCGTAGTTCACGAATCCACCCTTGGGTGTGATCTCTGAACCCTCTGCTCCGATCTTCATGAGCTGCTTGTTGAACTCCGTCCTCTGGTGGTATCCCATCTGACCGGATCCGGGGACTGTGCTCCTGACGTATCCGGGTCTCTTAGGACCAAGGTTGGCGATTCCCCTGCGGTGTTTGCTGTTCTTGTGCGAGAGAAGCTTGACTCCCCAGCGCTTGGTAACTCCCTGGAATCCCTTTCCTTTGGTGACTGCGACCACGTCGATGAGTGTACCCTCGGTTGCGAAGTCATTGATTGTGACATCTTTTCCGAGGAGGCCTTTTGCGAACTCTTTCCTCTCGTCGATCGTGCCTCCGCCGATCCTCAGCTCCATGACATCGGGGACCTTCTTGGGGACTCCCTTGACCATCTTGGGCTGTGTGTAGGCGATGACACGGACATCATCGACATCGACACCGTCGTATTTCGCGAACGATGCCTCGTCGTGTGACTTAGGGACGTTGAGGCGCTTGTCGAGCAGGGGATCGAGATCCTTTGCCCATACTTCGCCTGCGGTCTTGAGTCCGTAGATCGTGTTCTCGTAGAACCTAACTGCTGCTACCTTCATCGGGGGAACCTCGAGGACCGTTACGGGTACCTGAACTTCCATTCCCGATGTCGTTGCCTTCGCGCGCTTGTCGACTATGAAAGCGTGCGTCATACCGGCTTTGTATCCGGCGAATCCCTGAATCTTCGGTGCACCTGAGATCTCAGGCCAAGAATCAAGGCGGGGTGTCTGCGACTGGGCTCTCTTCCTAGGCCCGTACGCGCGTGATCCCTTCTTTGGACGTCTCCTTTGTGGCATATTTCACATCCTGCGAGAGTATCTTCGCTAATCTCGCATCTTAGTCGATTTCAACGTCTAATCCTCGACCGTGACACCGTGTCCACATCTCGATAAGTATCGACATGAGACCTGGATATGGGTTGCGATTGCATTGCCCGATGTGTCTGGTCGAACATCTTGCGCATTAATCTTAGAGGGTCGTAAACCCACGTCGTATATAAAGGTGTCGCAAAAGAAATTATTATATTACGCGCAAATAAATAAAGAAGAGAAGGACGCTCAGAGCGTACCTTCTTTGGCCTTCTTCTGTGCCCTCTTCATACGGGCCTTGGCATCGAAACCGGTCGCCTTCTCGGCGAACTCGTTGAGCTTCCTCTTGCTGTTGAGGATCTCGTCGTCGGTCATCGGTCCCTTCTTGGTCTCCGTGGCGATGTCCATCTTGTCCTTAGCGAGGACCTTCACCTCGATACGGGTCATGACACCGTACTCTGACACATACACGTCGCCCTCGGTCTTGACATTGCCGAAGACGTCCTTCATGAGGTTCGGAAGAGCATCTCCCTCGATGTTCTTGAACCAGCCTCTTTTGATGTCGTAATCCATCCCATCACTTCCTGATCATCAGATCGTCGCTGAATCCCCTGTCGAGATCAGCCGCTGTTCCCAGCATTGATTCGGAGAGCATATACTTTTGCCATCTGTCGCGGCATCCGCAGGTCACGTCCAAATCCTTGATGTCCTGCGTGAACGAGAACCTCTCGATGCATTCCAACGCCCTCTGATCGCATTCGCCGCAGTTGTGCACACCTCTCTGACTGCCTCCGCCGGAGGGTGAGGACATCAATCTCGAATTGACTGTGCCAGATAACTGCTTGAATACCTCGATCAGCGACCATATCCATGGCGGTCTGTAGTCTCCTCTCCTCCAGATCCTCTCCACGACCGTGCCCTTCTGCACATTGACGGGGTTGATCGATATCTCATCGGAGAACGGGTCCGCGAACCTGGCGGATGCCACCGCGGAATCTATGGCGACACGTTCCTGCATGTACAGCGGTTTGAGCAACAGATAGGAACGTACCATCAGCCCCATATCCTTGGCGGCCTCCCCTGCCCTCTTCGCATCGTCGGGCGTGAAACCCTTCCTTACGCTGACCTCCATCACCTTCGGGTCCGATGACTCGAGACCCAGTGCTATGGTGGTCGACTTTGGCAAAGTGGAGAGGACATCCCTGTCTATGAACTCGGGACGGCTCTCGAAGAGTATGCGGTCACATGAGGAGAACTCGTCGAATATGCGTTCGCGCACCGATAACGGTATCTCGTTCTCGTCCAGGAAACTCCCGGAGGTGTACAGTTTCACGAACCTCTCCCCCTTGTAACGGGAGAGCATCTGATCGACCTGCTTCATCAGGTCGTCCTCGGTGACGTTGTGCAACGATGCCGTACGGTATCCGCACATGGTACATCCGCCACAGTTCTTCGCCCATACGCAACCGTTCGTGCGCATGATGGCGACCATGGCGTCGGATATCTGTCCTTTGACGACATCCTTCTCCTTCCAGAGTGTCTCCAGTTCATCTGGCCTTCTCTCTTTCATCCGACCTCGTATCCCCCTCCCCATTAATAATAACGCGCACACGACCATAACCTATATATCGCTCGGTCCGATGGGGATTTCGGTTATGCCTATGGCTAAGAACATAATTGTAATCGGATCGGGTGCGGCAGGAATGACGGCCGCATCGGCCGCGAGAAGGCAGGATCCATCATCTAACATCACAGTCTTTACCGAGGACGAGTACATCTCATACTCCCCTTGCGTGATCCCCTGGGCCATCGAAGGCAGGGCATCATGGGAGAGCATCGTCATGCACGATCCCGCGTACTACGAGAAGGAGAGGAACATCAAGGTCCTCACGAAGACGACGGTGACGGCCATCGATGGCGAATCCAAGAAGGTGAAGGTCGGGGATGCCGAATATCCCTATGATTCCCTCGTGATCGCCACCGGAGGTACCGTGTTCATACCGCCCGTACCGGGAAAGGACCTGGACGGAGTGTTCGTGGTAAGGACGATCAATGACGGTAAGGCCATCCAGAACGCACTGAAGGATGTTAAGGCCGTCGTGATCGGTGGAGCGGGTGTCATTGGATTGGAGATGGCCCTCTCGCTCAAGAACGCAGGGAAGGACGTCGTCGTCATAGAGATGATGGACCAGGTCATCCCGCGTATCGCGGACAAGGACATGGCGGAGCCCATACAGAAGTACCTCGAGGAGAAGGGCGTGAAATTCGTCATGAAGGCACCCATCCAGGGTGTGAACGGCGAGAAGAAGGTCGAATCAGTTACCGCTGCCGGTGAGACGTATCCGTGCGAGATGGTCATCTTCGCCACGGGTGTACGTGCCAACCTCACATTGCCCAAGATGTTGGAACTCGACATCGGTCAGCTCGGAGCGGTAGCGGTATCGCCCACAATGCAGCCCTACAAGAGAGGAAGGCTCGTCCCCGACGTGTTCCTCGCAGGGGATGTCGTTCAGTGTCAATCAGCGATCCTCGCAGGTCCGACCATGAGTCAGCTGGGATCCTCCGCAGTGAGGCAGGGACTCATCGCCGGTGCGAACGCCGCAGGCGCAAGGAAATCCGCAGGGCCCGTAGCAAGTCCGTGGGTCAGCGTCATCGGTGACAAACAGATCGCCGGAACGGGTATGTCCCAAGGTCTCGCATCCTGGTACGGTATCAGAACCGTAGAGGGTAAGGCATGCGGACTCACACGCGCAAGATACTACCCCGGAGGCAAGGAGCTCATCGTGAAGGTCCTCGCCGACGAATGCTCCCACAGACTCATCGGAGCACAGATCATCGCAGGAGAGGATGCGACGGGCCGTATCAACTGGCTCACCGAGGCCATCATCGACGGTGTTACCGCAGAGGACTTCTCCGTACGCTCGGAGAACGCATACTGCCCGCCGACATCGATGGTCAGGGACGTCGTCCTTGCGGCCGTGGACGATCTCTGTGACAACCTGAAGAAGAATTGATACCATGGAGTACAAGGAATACAAAGCGATCTACAATCGGCTGAACTCCGTCAAGGATGTCAGGAGACTCGAGGAAGAGGGATACGATTTCAGATTCGCAGAGACACTGTACACCCAAAAGATGAGTAGGGATGTCAAGAGGAGATTCTACGTCGTCAAGAACAACTCCGCCAAACTGCTGAAGGAGTGGAAGAGGGGCACATCCATGATGGAGCTCGCGGAGAAGTGGAACTTCCCCCCGATCCTCATGGCCATGTTCATCTTCCTCGAGGACGGAGCGACGAGGAAGGAGTTCTGGGACTACATCAACGATCCCGACCAATTGGTCGAGGAGGTGTCGAATGAGCTCAAGGAGGTCGTCGCCAACGATATCATCTACTCACCGGAAGGCAACATCAGACAGAGGGAGAGGGGCATCTGGGGAGAGAACCTGCTCCACCAGTGGTTGGACGGCCAGGGCATCAAATACCGCGTGGAGGATGATCTGAAAGGCGTGTACGAGAAGACGCCCGATGCGCTACTCGACGAACCCATGATGTACCATGGGCAGAAGATCTTCTGGGTCGAGAGCAAGGCCTCGTTCGGTGACAACACGGAATTCAAATACAATTCCAGGAAACAGCTCATCCCCTATACGCAGATCTTCGGACCCGGTATCGTCGTCTATTGGACCGGATGTCTCGATGATCTCGAATGTCCCAAGGGCGTGTTCGTAAGGGACATATCCATCATGGACGACCATCTCGATTGGATCGAGGGTGACGAAGAAGAGGAGTGATCCTCTTCACCCCCTATCCATATCGAATATGACAGATACATCTAATCTGACAATGATTTTGAAGAACAGGAATGGTAGCGAGGAGTCGATTTGAACGACCGATCTCCGGGTTATGAGCCCGACGGGATATCCTGGCTACCCTACCTCGCTATGATTCCACCTATTCCCATATCATATTTATATTTTTGTTGAGGTCAGCGCACCGACGGATGCCTCGCGATCGAGATCGTCCCCAGTGTGTCCATACATGTACAGACTGCTCACTTCTTACGATACTGGCTCATTCTTGGTATCCAATCGGTTGTGTATCAACTTCGATGCGAACTTCTTCTTGACCCTCAGACCTCCGGATTCCACATCGCCCCTGCTCCTGTCAGGTTCACACCATACGCGTGTGATCAGTATCGTACGGCCCTCCATGTTAAGATCGGATTTCTCGAAGTTACCGTTCTCTATGGCCTCCAGGATACTGTTGGGTCTGCGTGTGTTCCATCCGTAATACTTGTTCAGGACCACAGGGAGCTCCGTACCGAGTATCTCACTGACCTTATCAAAGGATAGCAACAATTGATCGTATGGGGCATCTATCAACCATCTTGTCAACCGATTGTATCTTGATTTCGAGATCCTTTCCTCCCACTTCTTACGTTCCTCCGCCCCCATGAAGTCATCGCTCCTTACCTGATACGATGCTTCCGCCGACGTTCTCTTCCTGCGGAGTTCGTGTACATAGGTGACACTTTGTCCTTCGAGGTCGAGACTTTCCACCGACCATCCTGCGGACTTCGCTGCATAGGACGTGCCCTGACCCTTCCGATACCAATCGCCCTTCGATTTGTAGGCGGAGTTGGACAACTTGAAACCGAGGATCGATTCCAATTCCTGGAATGTGAAGGTGACCATGTGCTCCTTCTGCTGATACAAATAATCGGTGAGCGGTTGATACTTGGATCTGCGGCCAGATTCCGTTTTGATGACGGGTGCGGATTGGTCGATAACCGCAGATACCGCAATGTGCATCTCCCCTATCTTCGGTTCTTTCTTCACAGGTTCATTCCTGATGCTGTCCGGAGGCGTACCTTTCAATTCCCTTCTCGGTGCGATCTCCAGATGATCTATGCGTAACCCCCTGTAATCCGTGCATTCCGAATGGTAATATCCGGCATCATCTCCCTCCGGAATGAATGTCCTGGTGTGGTCAGGTTGTATCGGAAGCCCACATGCTCTGCAGATGCCATTCCACAACTGTCCCGAGGCTCCGTTCATCCGTATGTCATCCATCACTTTGGAACGTTTCGTAAAGTACTCCCTGTCGACGTACGGGTTGGCACTGAGGCACAAACGGGGGTGCGGTATCCTGAGTATGTCCGATACACGTGACAAATATGTACCATCGACAGGTCTGGGCCATCCGTCCTCCAATACTCTGGATCTCAGGTCCCTGTCATCAATGTGCAGATACTGCCTCATCACTTCCACATATGCATTCAAGATGAACCTGTCCAATTCCTGGGCGACATCGGAGATGTCCGATATACGGTATTTGAGACTGAAGCCTTTGATACGATTGTTCAGTGCGAGTGTCAGATCCCTGTCGTTCCCGTTGTAACGGGAACATATCTTCATGATACCACTCTTGAAATCGAGTATCCCTTCCTTGTTCGGATAGAGGTCCACTCTATCGCCGGTCCTTTTGAATGTGTATTTCAGGAAATCAAATCCGTCATCGACAGATGCGACGAATGTCTTGTCCGTGTTGAGTGCCATCCCCCTTTCCTCGAGTAGGGCATTCACGTGTCCGACATATGCTCTGGCATCCTCCTCGGTACGTGCGGTTATCAGGATGTCGTCCGCCCAGATCACAGCAACACCGTTCAACGGATCGTCAGGATCCTGAAGGCCGTATACCACATCGTTGATGGTGACGTTGCCGAATAGGGGCGAGAGTTGATCACCGGTCAAGATACCTTTTCCCCTGCGATATGATCTCCCTGCCTTCTCGTCGACCAATATCGGATCCAAGAACTCATTCATCACACCTTCATCGACAGTCCTGAAGTTCCTCACCAACCATTGGTGATTGATGGTGTCATAGAACGACTTGACATCACATCTTGCCACCCATCTCGGTGCATCCCTGCCGGACAATAGGAATACGACCTCCGCACATGCATCCTCTATGTTACGGCCCTTGCGTGAATAGAACGAACGTTGGTTGAGGGCGGATTCCATAACGGGCGACAATGCCAAGAGATACAACCTCTGTATAGCACGGTCATAGTAGGTGGGTACGGCCATGAGTCTGTCCTTCTTCGATTTGTCCTCGTATTTCACGAACACCTGCCTCGGATCCGCTCTGTATCTGTGATCGTTGAGGAGCATTGCCGCCTTACCTTTATCCGCATCGGTTACCCAATCCTCACCGAGACCGACCTCCTTTGTCGTCTCGGGACCCGTGACATGTCTTACGGCAAGCATCCTTGCCTCGAAGGAACTTATGAGTATGCGTTGATGCAATCTCACCGATTTCGGATCACCCTCGATCTTGGCCGATGCAATATCATATTGCATCTGTTCCACTTTGCTTTCAATCTCTTTCCAATCGGCATTACGCCATATGAAGGCGAAGCCTTCATCCTTGATACTATGGGATTGCTCCATGGATTACAATCGAATCGCGAACGATAATAAATCCAACAAAGAAAGTGGCGACATCGACAACATGCCGATAAAAAGATGATATGGGGTCAAATGACCCCATTCGAAGGGTATCTCAAAAGAATCTGACGGCCGTGCCGTATGCAAGTATCTCGGCGGCACCTGCCATGACGGATGCGGAAGCGTATCTGATACCGACTATCGCATCTGCTCCGAGGGATTCGGCTTCCTCTACCATCCTCTTGGTAGCTGTCGCCCTCGCCTCGTTCATCATATCGGAGTATGCTTTGAGCTCCCCGCCGACCAAGGATTTGAAGCTCGCGCCTATGTCCTTTCCGAAGTTCTTCGTCTGCACCATGTTGCCTTTGACGATCCCGATGACCTCATACTGCTTCCCGGGTATGACATCAATAGTTGTTAACATCATCATCCATCCCTCCTTCTATCTCTCTGATACGTTCTGCGGCGTAGTATACGATCGCTCCCGAGAAGATCATCGCCACTATCACGACGATGAAGGTCACGACCGAAGGCACCAGTATCAGATAGACCAACGACGGGATCATGAATATACAGACGAACAATGCTGCGATCAGGACTACGACGGTTACCTTCGATGAATCTGATGCCATCTAACTCACCGTATTATCATCGGATGTCCCGATATTTAAAATCAGAACAGAGACTTCAGATGCATTATGTCCTCTATGTGACCTTTGACCTTGATCTTCTTCGTCACATATGCCCTCATGGGCCTGAGTGTACCATCGATGAGTGCCTGCAGGTTCTCCGGTGTGGTGGTTATCGTGATGTCTGGCTCATCTATGAGTTCCGTTTTGTAATCGACGACATCGGCATGCTCGATCTTCATCGAATAGAACTCGCTCCCGAGATCGAGATTGACCGTCTTCGTGATAGGTTCCACCTTAGCTTTGGTTTCGGGATCCTTCGCCATCCTTCTCCTGAACTTGTCGATCATCTTTTGAATCTCGGGCTCCATGCTCATCTATTCACCAATCCGTAATGCGCGTATTTTTCGATACCATAAGTAGTTTTCTTACTGGTTCCCAGGATCTTCTCACATCCGGGGGCGGTGAACCGTTCTTCCTCGTCCATGACTCGATGAAATCCATGGTCTTCCTGTCGCTGGGGTATCCGCTGCCGATGTCGACGCCGAACCTGTCTGCGATCTCCTCGATCATCCTGTCACGGGTGACCTTGGCCACGATTGATGCTGCGGAGACCACAGGGTACGTATCATCGGCCTTGTGCTTTCCGATGACCGTCTCCCCGTTCACCATGGATGATAACTGCGTAGAGAATCTGGATTCGTTCACATCGGGGCAGTCCGCATATATCGCGGATACAGGTATCTTAGACACTGCTTTGGCGAACATATCCAGCTCTATGGCATTCAAAGATTCGGTGGCCATCATCCTGTCGATGTCGCTTGCGGATGCGATCTCCAGATGATGATCGTCCGCCACCTCTATGATGCGGTCGTACATCCTCTCCCTGGTCTTAGGCGTGAGCTTCTTAGAATCCTTCACGCCTATCTCGGTAAGAAGGGATTCGTCCTCGATATAAACAGCGCACACGACCAGCGGACCCATCACCGGGCCCCTGCCCGCCTCATCGACACCGCAGATCATGATGCGTGATATCATCCCGTGATGATAATATCTCCGTTGGAAATCTTGTATCTACCAAAAAATTAGTTGATAAAGGAGTTTTTATTTATATCAAGTATTAACGGCCCGCATATGATCCCAATATGTGATGTTCAGAATCGTAAGAATGAGACAGGTTTCAGTCTGACAAAGGTCGGTGTGACCGGCGTCAGGAAGTTGGTCCATGTTAAAAGACCGGATGAACATCGCAATGAACCGTTGGTCTGTGTGATCGATGTGTTCGTGGATCTTCCTGCGGATCAGAAGGGATCCCACATGTCGAGGAACCTCGAGGTCATCAGGGCAGTCGTGTCCGAGTGCACCAGGGAACCCACGACGGGTATAGAGGATCTCGCCGTCACGATCGGTAAGAAGCTCCTCGAGAAGCACGAGTATGCGAAATACTCCAACGTCAACATCGTAGCGGAATACTTCAAGGACAACATCACACCGCACGGCAAGGACACGACCGAGGTCTACAACCTTTATGGTAAGGCGAGATGCGAACGCGACGGAGAGATCTCCAAGACCATCGGTGTCGAGGCCGTCGGTATGACCGCGTGTCCCTGCGCTCAGGAGAACGTCGCACAGACGCTCAACTGTTCCAAGGAATGGCCCGTCATCACGCACAACCAGAGGAATGTATGCACGGTGTACATGTCCATGGATGACAAGTACATGGTGGAGGCGGACGACCTCATCGATCTGATCAATTCATCGTTCTCGTCACCCACATTCGAAGTGCTCAAGAGGGATGATGAGGCCGCAGTCGTGATCAATGCGCACAGGAACCCCAAGTTCGTCGAGGACATGGTCAGGGATGTGCTGAAGAAGGTCGTCGATAAGTACACGGATCTTCCGGATGATGTCGGGATCATCGTCAAGAGCGAATCGGAAGAATCCATCCACAAACATAATGCGTTCGCCGAGAGGACAGCCACCTTGGGCGAACTCAGGAACTGAACATCAGTCGGACCGTCCCCCGGATATCGGGGGAACGGTTCCGATGATCAAAGAAGTGTTTTTGCCTCTTCGGGCTCGATCTCAAGGGCCTTGAGCATGTATTCGAGGGCTTTCTTCGCATAGGGTGCCCTTGCTTTGGGATCCTCCATGATCTCGCCGTATGTCGCCATGACATTGTTGAAGTATTCCACGGCGAACTCGGAGTAAAGTGATGCCGATCTCGACTCATCCGCTTCCGCGGCCTCGCAGAATGCCCTCTCGGCCTCATCGTATTTGTTGATGGAGATGCAGTATAATCCGTATGATTCGTAGTAGTCGCACTGCGGATCCAACTCGATGGCTTTGTTGTAGGCGTCGATGATGTCCTCATCCTTGACCTTGGCACCGAACATACCTGCTGCCATGTTACCGCACTCAGCCTTGTAGTACCAACACTCGGCATTATCGGGGTTCTCATCACAGAGTTTCTTGAATGATGTGTACGCTTTCTTGAAGTCTCCTTCATCCATAGCCTTCATTCCGGCCGCCAATTTCTTTGAGATGTCATCTGCCATCTTTATCGAGCCTAGTTAAGGCCTCTACCTTATAAACGATTACGGTGGCCGCACCCCGTTCCGCGATATGGTGATCGGACATTCGATATGGCCGATCACACATCCGTCATCCGATTGTTCAAAAGTTTGTCCATCGTACTATAAACACTCTTTTTCGTCGATTTTTCCACGAATATCGTATAATTATGTGTGATTATCGTATTATACCTACGAATTCAATTAACGAGCTCCTACTTCTTTTATATATGATTAACCGCTACTCGAAATATACATCATATTAAGTGGTTAATATGTCGGTAGATAAGATCACAAATGAGGCCACGTCGAGGGCGAGGGCGCTAGGGATCATAGCATTCCTAGCCATCGTCATCATCGCGGCATTCGTTTTCAAGCCTGAGGGCGGATTCGTCGGAACATGGTGGTCATTGGTACCTCCGTTCGTCGCGATCATCCTCGCACTCATAACGAAGGAGGTCTACTCCTCACTATTCGTGGGAATCCTCCTGGGAGCATTGTTCATAGCTGATTTCGATCTGACCAAGACTATCGTCACGACGACCGGCGGATTTGCGGAATCCTTCGGTGAGGTCGGTAACGCGGGTATCCTCGTGTTCCTTGTCGTGCTCGGTGTCATCGGTGTCCTCCTGTTCAAGTCGGGCGGTTCCAAGGCCTACGGAGAATGGGCGCTCAAGCACATCAAGAGCCGCAGGGGAGCACAGTTCGCAACATTCCTTCTCGGAGTATGTATCTTCGTGGACGACTACTTCAACTGTCTTACCGTCGGTTCGGTCATGCGTCCTCTCACGGACAAGTTCAACATCTCCCGTGCGAAATTGGCGTACATCATCGATTCAACGGCAGCACCCATCTGTATCATCGCACCGGTGAGCTCATGGGCCGCAGCGGTCGCATCGAGTCTAGGTAACACGACACTCCCCGAGGGAATGAATGCCATGGATGTCTTCATCCAGTGTATCCCCTACAACTTCTACGCATTGTTCACCATCGTGATGATCATCTGCATCTGTCTCATGGATGTGGACTTCGGTCTCATGAAGGTCCATGAGGACAACGCCAGGAAGGGCGACATATACACCACTCCTGAGAGGCCGTACGAGAACGCTTCAGACAACACCATCTACGACTGCAACGGTCGTGTCATCGACCTCGTCCTTCCGATCGTGCTCCTGATCATCTCATGCGTCGTCTCTCTGCTCTACACCGGAGGATTCTTCAACGGTGTAGGTATCCGTGACGCGTTCTCCAACGCAGACGCTTCCAGCGGTCTCGCGATGGGATCCATCATGGCACTGCTCATGATCATAGTGTACTTCATCATCCGTAAGGCGGCGGCATTCCCTGTCCTGTTGGACACACTGCCCCAGGGATTCCGTAACATGGTCCCCGCCATCCTGATCCTGATCTTCGCATGGACACTCTGTGCGATGACGAACGGTCTCGATGCATCCTCGTTCGTCGAGAGCATCCTCGCGGATGCCGGTAGCCTGAAGAACATGTTGCCTGCAATCTTCATGTTGGTCGCATGTTTCATCTCGTTCGCTACGGGAACATCATGGGGAACCATGGGTATCCTGATCCCGATCGTCGTACCTGTGTTCTCCGGTAACCCGGATCTCCTGATCATCGGTATCGCGGCCTCCATGGCCGGTGCTGTCTTCGGTGACCATTGCTCACCCATCTCAGATACGACCATCATGTCATCCGCCGGTGCGGAGTGCAGTCACGTCAACCACGTGTCCACCCAGGCCCCGTACGCCATCCTGGTCGCTGTCGTGAGCTTCGTGTTCTACGTCATCGCAGGATTCTGGAACTCATACATCGTCACCGTCATCGGTATGGTCGCGATGGTAGCCATCCTGTACGGAATCAAGACGCTCAATGCCAAGAAGGGGGCTGTGTCCGCATGAAGTCGAAGAACGTCATGTTGGCATTGCTCCTGACGGCGATGATCGTCGTACCTGCGATAGCCGTCGCTGATGTCGATTTCTCCTCTGCGGAGGACGATACCAGCGGAGATGAGGAAGAGAAGGAGACCTCCCCGTGGTTCGTGGGACTCTTCGGTATACTCTTCGTCGTCGCCATCGTGATACCTCTGTACATGAGGTTCAAAGAAGAGAAGTGAAACCCTGCCCGGCATACGCCGGGCTTCTTTCTTTTACGCGATAATGTTTATAATGGTCCGTCGAAATCATAGCCACGGTCTCAATGGACAGAGAAATAGTTGAAAGGGTCGCACGCATCGCACACCTCGACCTCACGGAAGAGGAATTGAACAAGTACAGTGTGGACCTCGGGGAGATCTTGGAATATTTCGAGATGCTCGACGAGGCACCCGGTATGGAGAACATAGGATTCAATCCTGTGGAGATCGCGGATGCGTTCAGGGAGGATGAGCCGAAGATGGAGATCCCCGCTGAGGAATGCACGAAGGGCATGAAGACCTACGACGGATACATCAGGGGGCCGAGATTGGCATGAGCATGGATCTCAAATCCCTCAACGACAGATACGAGATGTTCGTCAACTTCTCCGAATCCGATGGTGATGATGGATTCACATTCTCCGCCAAGGATAATCTCACGTCCATTGACTTCGAATCCACGGCAGGATCGAAGATCCTCGAGGGATACAGGGCACCGTTCGATGCCACCCCGATCAAGAAGATGAAGGAGGCAGGCGGAAGACTCATCGGTAAGACCAACATGGATGAGTTCGGATTCGGTACGTTCTGTACGAACAGTGCGTTCGGTATACCGAAGAACCCCTTCGACCTCAACAGGTCATGCGGCGGATCCTCCGGAGGATCGGCATGTGCCGCCGCCGTATTGGACGATCACGTCTCGTTGGGAGTATCCACGGGAGGATCGATCGTATGTCCCGCATCGTTCTGCGGAGTGTACGGATTGGCACCGTCGTACGGACGTGTCTCGAGATACGGGCTGATAGATTACGGCAACTCGTTGGATAAGGTCGGATTGTTATCGTTCAAAGCGTCCGATCTGAGGAAGTATCTGCCGATCATATCCGGCAAGGATGTCCACGACCCCACATCATGCGTACAGCCCGAATTGAAGCTGGGAGAGAGGAAGCTCAAGTCGGTGGCCGTCCCCAAGGAGGCCGTGGAAGGCGATGGTATCAGCAAGGATGTCATGAAGAGCTTCGAAGAGAGTCTCGAGATGCTCAGGTCCATGTCCGTCGATGTGGAGTACATCAGCATGCCCACCCTGAAATATTCAATCCCGGCATACTACGTCATAGCGACATCGGAGGCATCCACCAACCTTGCGAGGTTCTGCGGCATGAGATACGGCCAGCAGGAGGGTGACCTCACACTCAAATTCGACGATTACTTCACATCATTCCGTTCCAAGTACTTCGGTGACGAGGCCAAGAGGAGGATCCTGTTGGGTACGTTCACCAGGATGGTCGGATATGCCGACAGATACTACAACAAGGCACTCCAGGTGAGGGAGGCGATCATCGCCGACTACAAGAAGCAGTTCGAGAGGTTCGATGCGGTCGTCACACCCACGATGCCGTTCGTATCACCGAGGTTCGATGACATCTCCAAGATGTCCGCACTCGATTCGTACAAGGCCGATTTCCTTACGGTGCCTCCGAACATCACCGGTATGCCCCACATGTCCGTACCGTGCGGATACTCCGAGGGAATGCCCATTGGATTGCTGTTCACATCCGATCATTGGAACGAGGATGTGCTCATAGACATTGCGGAGAGATGGGATTCCGCATTCGAGATAAGACATGCGGAGGTGAAGGCATGAAGATCGGATTGGAGATACATGTCCAACTCCCGACGAAGTCGAAGATGTTCTGTTCCTGTCCTACGACAGGTGCGGACCTTCCCAACACACACGTATGTCCTGTCTGTCTCGGTCTCCCGGGATCCAAACCGTCACTGAACAAACAAGCAGTGATCCTCGGACTGACCATAGCCAAAAAACTCGGATGTTCCGTGCCGGACACCACATGGTTCTCGAGGAAGACGTACTTCTATCCCGACCTGTGCAAGCACTTCCAGATCACGCAGTATGATATGCCCATAGGTCTCGGCGGTGTGTTCTATCTCGGCAAGAAGCCCATAAGGATCACGCGCGTCCATCTCGAAGAGGATCCGGGTAAGACCAAGAGGGTCGGCGACGGATCATCACTCGTGGATTACAACAGATCGGGCATACCCCTGGTCGAGATAGTCACGGAACCGGATATCTCCACGCCCATGGAGGCGAGGGAGTTCCTGTCCGCATTGCTCACGGAGATAAGGAGCGTCATCGATCTCGCCGACAACGGAGAGAGGAGCGTCAGATGCGACTGCAACATATCCGTCGGAAAGGAAAGATGCGAGGTCAAGAACGTCACGGGACTCAAGAACGTGGAAGCTTGTCTGAAATACGAGGTTGTGAGACAGACCAAGCTGCTCAAAGCGGGCGGTAAGGTCGAGCGCGAGACGAGACGTTTCGACGAGGAGAAGAAGGTCACGTTCTCCGCCAGGAAGAAGGAATTCGAAGCGGATTACGGATACATCGGGGAACCCGATCTCGGAATATACCATATTGCCAAGATCGCAGAGTCCATCCAACTCCGCGAATCACCGCTGGTGAGGATCGCCAGATTCCAGAAGGAATACGGCATGGAGGAGAAGATGGCGAAACAGATCGTCAACACATCCATGAGATTGGCGGATGTATTCGAGACCATCGTCAAGGCGACGGATGTCCCGACGGCCACCACATGGACATCAGGTACGATCACCGCCAACTGGAAGGTCTTCGAGCCCAACGCCGATGAGAAGACGGATGAGCTCGTAGGTATCATCAGAGAGTTCCATGAAGGCAGCATCACCGACACCGAGTGTAACATACGCCTGAAGGCCCTGATGACGGGAAGGACCATGGAAGAGGCCTCTACGGGCTGTGCCGATCTGGACGCATTGGTGAAGAAGGTCCTCGACGAGAACCCGACCGTCATAGACGATTACAGGAAGAACGAGAAGGCCGCCAACAGGATCATCGGTATCATAATGAAACAGACCGGCGGACAGTACTCCTCATCCGATATCGTGGATGCCACGAAGAGACTCATCGAAGAGAGGTTATGACCTGCTCGGATCGGGTAATGTATCGGAGTTCCTGTCCAACATTCCGCACACGAGTGTGGATCCCAGGATCAACAGGGCTCCGATCCATCCCGTGACACCCAACTGCTCCCCCAACAATAATGCGGAGAGCGAGAGCGTCACCACCGGTTCCATATATCCGTAGATGGCAGTGGTCTGTGCGGGAAGATATCTCATCGTTCCGAAGTACATCAGGAACGTACAACCCGTAGTGATCACACCCAATGCGATCAGACGTACGATGTCCTCCGCCGTGAACGATAACGAACCTATGTCAACGGTCACGAGACAGTACAGCAATATGATCAAGGTCGCGGCAGACAGCTGCATCAGTGTCCTGTCGCATGCTCCGATGGTCCCCAATCTCTTGTTGCACATGACCATACCGCAGTAGCATAACGCCGCCAACAGACCCAATGATATCCCGTAGACGTCGCTGCCTCCGGTCAGACCTTCCTGTATCACGCCGGATGCCATGGCCAATCCCAATATGGACAATATCACACAGGCCAATTTGGTCATGGTGAACCTCTCGCCCAACAGGAACGGCGAGACGATCATCACGAACACCGGTGCCATGTAGTTCGCCAATGTGGCGAGGGATATGGTGGTATGCTTATACGCCTCGAACAACGCCAACCAATTCAGTCCGAGGAACAACCCGGACAACAACAGCATCTTCAGATTGGAACGTATGTCCTCCTTGGACAATCTGCTCCTGGTCAGCAACATCACCAATATGATGAACAGCGAACCGATGAACCCTCTGAAGAAGACCATCACCGATGATGGCAGCTCCACGCCTGCGGCCAATATACCTATCAATCCGAACAGGCACATCGTGATGAACATGATCGGCCTCGGATACTTGGCCATCAGATTCTGCGTGGGATCACCTTAAAAAGAAGATGTTGCGGGAGTGTCACTCCCGCTAAGATGTTCATTCCGTGTCCTCTTCCATGCCGTTGATGTCTATGTCATCCATGGCAAGGGACATGAGCTGAAGCTCCTCGAGCTTCTCGTCGTCGATCTTATCGGGTGAACCGTCGATGAGCGACTCCGCCTTCTTGTTCTTCGGGAAGGCTATCGTGTCACGGATGGTCTCCTTTCCGAGAAGTATCGCTATGACACGGTCCACACCGATGGCGATACCTCCGTGGGGAGGTGCACCGTAGCTGAGGGCCTTGATGAACCAACCGAAGTTCTCCTCGATCCTCTCATCCGAGAGACCGAGCTGGTGAAGGACCTCGATCTGCATCTCGGGCCTGTTTATCCTCATGGAACCGGATCCCAATTCGTTACCGTTCAGGAGTATGTCGAAACATGCTCCCTTCTTGAAGTTGTCATAGGGAAGCACGAACGGGTGGTGGAATGCATCCTTCTTACCGGAGACGGGATCGACCTCGAACATCGGACAATCGACGAGCCAGTGGAACTGGAACGTACCTTCGGGGATGAGGCCGAGATCGGCAGCGAGCTGTCTCCTCATGAGTCCTGCTCCCTCGAGCGTCCTCTTCCAGGGACCTGCCATGAGGAAGATGAGATCCCCTTCCTCGGCCTTCATGGTCTCTTTGATGCCTTTCTTGTTGTCGTCCGTGAAGTATTTGACGATGTTGCTGTCCAACTCTCCGTTGACGACCCTCATCCATGTGAGTCCTCCGAGTCCGAACTTCTTCGCCAATGCGATGTATCTGTCGACATCGTTCCTTCCGATCTTTTCGCCTGCGATGTCCTTCTTGAGGTTCATACCGACGATGATACCGCCTTCGGCAACGATCTTCTTCATGATGCCGTAGTTGGTCTCCCTGAACACCTCGGTGAGCTTCTCCAAAGGCAATCCGTACCTGAGATCGGGCTTATCGGAACCGTATCTCTCCATCGCCTCCATGTAGGAGATCCTCGGGAACGGGATCTGGAGTTCCTCTCCGTACAATCCCTTCCAGATGTATGCGAACATCTTCTCCATGTTGTCCTGGATGTCCTTCTCCTCGATGAACGACATCTCCATATCGAGCTGCGTGAACTCGGGCTGCCTGTCCTTCCTCGAATCCTCGTCACGGAAGCATCTCGCCACCTGATAGTAACGGTCCATACCGGCGACCATCAGCATCTGCTTGTAGAGCTGCGGCGACTGGGGGAGTGCGTAGAACGTACCGGGGTGCACCCTGGAGGGTACGACATAGTCCCTCGCTCCCTCGGGCGTGGATTTCGCGAGCATCGGTGTCTCGATCTCCAGGAATCCCTGTGATTCGAGGTACTGCCTCGCAAGGTGGATGAACTTGCTCCTGAACTCTATCGCCTTGATCATCTCGGTCCTTCTGAGGTCGAGATATCTGTACTCGAGACGGACATCCTCCGAAGGCAATACGCCCTCCTTCTGGTCCCCTATCTCGAACGGCGGTACCTCCGATTTGCTGAGAAGTTCCGCGGATGTTATGAGCACTTCGACCTCACCCGTCTTATTACGGGCGTCCTCCGTTCCGTCGACCCTCTTCCTGACAATACCATTGACAGAGACTGCCGACTCACGGGTGAATGTCTTCATAACATTGGCAAGTGCCTGTGCATCCGTCCCGGCAGGAAGGTCCTCCGGGTCGAACACGATCTGGGTGATCCCGTATCTGTCGGCGAGATCGATGAAAGCGACCCCTCCGTGATCCCTGGAGAATCTTACCCAGCCCTGCAGGCATACCTCTTTTCCCAGATCCGATGATCTGAGGTCTCCACAGGTGTGCGTTCTTCTCATTTTCATTTACCCTCTTTTGAGGTTTATATGCGACCCCATCCTAGAGGGATAATAAAAGGATTTAGGTCATGGAGCCTGTCATCATTCGTCCATGATCGGCGGGATGTAGTCCATGGGGTCCTTCATCATGTTGAGGACGACGGATGTGTTCGTCTTGTTGACACCGTCTATCATGAGGATGGATTTGACGATGTTAGAGAATTCCTCTCTCCCCCTGCATGCGACCCATGCGATGGAGTCGCATTCGCCCGTTACATCAAACACGGCGATGACCTGGGGTATGGCGGTTATCTTCTCCTGCACGCCCAACATGTTCTTGTCCACATATATCTGGATTATACCCATGAAATCGAATCCGAGTCTCATGTAATCGATCTTGGCGCGATATCCGTTGACGACTCCCTTCGTCTCCAACACCTTGACCCTCTGGATCAATGTGGTCGGATGGATATTCAACTGTTTGGCGATCTGCCTGTAAGATCCCTGACTGGAAGCGGACAGCATATCGATGATACGCCTGTCCAATTCGTCGAATTCGCTGAAATCCGCCATATGTACACCTTATTGCTACATCTATATGTCAAACGTCTAATTAAGGGTACCCATCGGCCTTCGGCTTTGTATCACAGATATCGGCCTGTGGACCGCGTCACACATGTCGATTAATAGAAAATATTTTATGTTAAATTATTTTCTATTAAGTATAGTACAAGGGTGTTCCGTCATGAAGTTCGTAGGAAGAGATGATGAGTTGAAGATACTGGAGGAACAATATGCATCCGATTGTTCCTTCATCATAATCAAAGGAAGACGCAGGGTCGGCAAGAGCAGATTGATCGAGGAATTTCTGAAAGACAAGGAACATCTGTATTTCGAAGTCGACCATGAGACATCCGCATCCATACTATCATCCCTCTCACATGAGATATCTGATGACATCGAAATGAGATTCGAAAGCTGGTCCGATGCATTGAGGTACTATGCATCCAGGACAGATGGCAAGAAGGTGATCGCGATCGATGAGTTCCCCTATGCTATATCGGCCGACAAGGGACTCATAAAGGAATTCCAGGCACTGTGGGACAGATATCTCTCGCGTATGAGCGTGATGCTTATCCTGTGCGGATCGTCATTGACATCCATGAACGGACTCACAGGCGACTACAGAAGTCCGTTGTATGGGAGGAACACATGCGATCTGACGGTCCTACCCTTCACATTCCGTCAGTCCCTCATGGACGAGAACTACAGAACGGCCGTCGAGAGGTATGCGATCACAGGCGGCATCCCGCATTACATATCATTGCTTGGGAAGAAGGAACCTATCGATGGTGCCATCGCAGTGACCATGATGCCGGGCGCACCCCTTCTGAACGAGGGAGAATATCTCTTGGGTTCCGAATTCAACAACCTCTCCAGTTACAACACATATCTGAAGACCATCGCCAACGGGAACAGAACGTTGAGAAGAATCACAAGTGCCACCCAATCCCCGTCGAACGATGTGCTCCCATATATAAGGAGACTGATAGATACAGGCATGGTGACGAGGATCGTACCGATAACCGAGAGAAATCCTGAGAATAGCAGGAACGGACAATACCTGATATCGGATCATTTCCTTGCGATGTGGTTCCATTTCGTCTACCCCTATAGGAATCAGATCTCCAGGATGGAGAATGAAGTGGCGATACAGAACCTCAGGGACCATCTCGTGGAAGCACATGTCGCCTTCGTATTCGAGGATGTGTGCAGGGAAGAGCTCCGCAGATACCTCTTATCGAATGGGATATATGCCGAGTATGGGAAATATTGGGGCAAGGGTGAGATCGATCTCATAGCACTCGATAGGAAGAATGACATGGCATATGTCGCAGAATGCAAATTCGTCTCCAGACCCGTCGGTCTGACGGTATTGAATTCGCTTAGGAAGAAGACATCCGCCGTGAAGGAACTGGATGGCTATGATATCACATACTGTCTCTTCTCCGTATCCGGATATAATGGAGACATGATCGACGGGTGCGGCGACGATGTGCTGCTGTTCAACGATGGTGAACCTATATCGCCCCCACAGGTAGTCGAAGATATTAACGATGAGAGTGATGAAGGGCCGATATCATGACCGATGAACTGTTCAGAGATGATGCATATGTTTCGGAGTTCGAGGCCGAGATCACATCCGTAGATGGGGATTATGTGACACTCGGTGGTACGGCGTTCTACCCCGGAGGCGGGGGACAGGTGTGCGATACAGGTATCATCGGCGGGGTCAGGGTCGTCGAGGTCAAGGAATCCAAAGGAGAGATACTGCACAAAGTACCCGGTCACAGATTCTCGGTCGGCGACAGGATCTGGTGCAGCGTGGATTGGGACAGACGTTACGACCTCATGAAGGGACATACGGCAGAACATCTGCTCTTCAACTCGCTCCATCGCCAGGATCCCGAGATCAACATAGTCAAGATATTCATATCCCCGGAATCCAAGTATGTGGTCGTGGACAGGGACATCGGATGGGACAAGATATCCGATGCCATACGCTTCGCCAACAAGGTCATCCTCGAGAACCACACGGTAAGGAGGAGTATGATGAGCAGGGACGATCCCGACATCTCGAAGATACGCGTGAAGTTGGACCGTATCGAGGAGAACGAGATCAGTGTCGTGGAGATCGAAGGAGTGGATCTCGCCGCATGCTGCGGCATACACGTGATGGAGACCGAGGAGATCGGTGCATTGTTCGTCACCAAGAAGACATCCGCAGGCAAGGAAGGTGTGGAGATACACTTCGAGATCGGCGACAAGGCCATAGACGATTCGATGACCCTCGCCACATCATGTCTCTCGATCATCAGCGACCTCGGCAGCAAACCGTCCGATATCGAGAGGACGATATCGAACATGAAGCATGAGTTGGAATCGTGCAGGAAGATGCTGAAGGAATCCGCTGTCTCCGCATTGGCTTCGCTGAAACCCGTGAGGATGGGTGATGTGAACGTGTATTCTGGCATATTCCACACATCCGACCGTTCCGTACTTACGGATGCGGCGGAGAGGTTCAAGGGTGAGGGTGCTGTGGCCGTGCTCATAGGAGCAGGAGACAATCTCACCGTACTGTTGGCATCCGGCGACAAGAGGGTGGATTGCAAGACCATATTGTCAAGCACACTCGCAGGATTCGGCGGACGCGGAGGAGGGAAACCCGACTTCGCACAGGGCGGTGTGACCGATACATCTGTCAAAGAGAAGCTGTTGGAATCGTTGGTAACGGCCGTTAAGGGCTCTCTCGAATGAAAAACGTTTAATCGGAGTCCACATATTGTGATAACATGCCTGGAATGAAGGGTATCAACCCACGTCAGATGAAACAAGCCATGAAGAAGATGGGTATCACGAATGCATCCATCGATGCAGTAGAGGTCATCATCAGATGCCGCGACAAGGATATCGTGATCAGCAACCCCGACGTCAACGCCATGACGATGCAGGGTTCGACGACCTATCAGATCTCCGGCGACGTATCGGAGAGGGCACCGGGCACGACATCGGATGACATCACGACGATCCCCCAGGAGGATATCGAACTCGTGATGTCACAGACCCAATGCGATCGCGAGAAGGCGATCGAGGCATTGGAGGCATGCGGCGGACAACCCGCAGAGGCTATCCTCAAGATCATGACGGAGTGATATCGATGTGCTTGGCAATACCCGGTAAGATCGTATCGATCGACGATGACATCGCCGAGATAGACTTCGGTGGTGTGATGAAAAAGGCGAACGTATCGATGGTCGAGGCCAATGTGGGCGATTGGGCGGTCATCCATGCGGGATTCGCCATAGAGGTCATGGACGAGGACGATGCTCAGGAGACCATAAGGCTCTGGAACGAGGTCCTCGATCACGATGACGTCGAATACAAGTGAACTCCGATCACAGAAGAATATTCTTTCACAGACCGACCGTTCGCGGTCGATCTTTTTCCTTTCTATGTTCCCAGAATATCGATGGCCGTTCGGTATCGAAGAGACGGGACGGAATCCCCATCCCATATCCCGACACCGACCGATCCATGGTCGATGACCCTTAGGAGCGGTCCCCTTCCATCGTATGGGCGGGGACCACTCCGAAGGAGAAGTGTCTATCGAGACTCAGTCCCTCTTGAACCTGGTGATACCGTCCATGATCGTCTCGTGGACCTTCACATCGTGGATTGTGTATGGGTCTATCTCGAAGAGATTCTGCTCCAGGACCACCATATCGGCGTACTTGCCGACCTCGATCGAACCCAGCTTGTCCTCCATGCGCATCACATAGGCATTGTTGATGGTGTAGGCCTCGATGATCTCCGAGATCGTCATACGCTCCTCGGGCTGACTGGTGAACGCATCCCTCTGGCCCATGGGCCTCCTGGTGTGAGCGCACTCGAAGTTGGGCATAGGTGGGAACGTGGTGGGGTCAGTCGGATAATCCGAGCTGAGGGATATCTTAGCACCGGCATCCCTGAGTGATTTCATAGGATATGCCTTGGCCTGGGTCATCATATCGACCGCCTTCATCGTCTCCTCATCGGAGATCGCCGAGAACCAACCTCCCGTGCTGTTGGCGATGATGTCGTACTCCGCGAACTTGTCCACGTCGTCCGGGAACACATAAGCGGAGTGGGCGCAGATGATACGCATATCCTTGTGACCGGCGGCGCGGAGCCTGCCTGCGGCCTCGACCAATTCGTGGACGGTCAGAGAACCGATGGCGTGGACGTTGAGGTCCAATCCGGCCTTGGCGGCCTCTTCACCCCAGTGGAAGAGCTCGTCCGCGGACATAGTGGGCTGAATCGCCTTGTTCCCGGGATATTCGCCGGGTATGGCAGCGGAGAAGTTCTCCAAGGTACCGTCATTGATGATCTTCAGGAATGTACAGCGGATCCTGTCGGTGGTGTATTTCCCATTGAGATTCTTGGCCTCTTCCAACACGGTCTCCATGTTATATTTGTTGCCGATGAGTCCACAGCAGTCGAGACGGACAGGACATTCCTTATCCTCCAGGACGTCGATGAGTTCGTCATTCATGAGGAACTCGGCGAAGTCGTAGTTCCCGCAATCGACGAGTGATGTGATTCCGAGCTCCGAACAATCGGCGGAGAATTCTTCCGCACATTCGCCAAGCGTCGAAACGTCGATATAATTGGCCGCAGAGAGGATCGTGTTGGATGTTGCGCTCTCCTTGAAATAACCGGTCGGGTTTCCTTCGGCATCACGGTAGTAGACGTGACCGGCCTCGGGATCCGGATCGGGCGTATCCTTGGTGACGGCGGCCGCCTCCAAGGCCTTCGAGTTGCACCAACCGCAGTGACCGCTGGTCGAGAGGATGGCGATAGGCTTGTCGGGACAGATCTCATCCAGGATGGCCTTGTTCGGACCAGATTCGCCGAAGTAGGTGTCCTCCCAACCCATACCGATGTAAGCATCGTTATTGGGGTGAGCCGCGATGTATTCCGAGATCTTTCTCTTCATCTCGTCGAGTTCGTCGGCGGGAGAGATGATGATGATCCCTCTGTATGCGATGGACATTATGGCATGAAGATGTCCGTCGATGATTCCGGGCATGACGAACCTTCTGCCGAGGTCCTCGACCGCGACTCCGTCCTTGGCGTACGCCATGGCCCCTTCGTTGTCACCTACGTATGCGATCTTCTCGCCATCGATGACCACTGCCTCGGCCCAGGGGTGTTTCTTGTTGACTGTGTATATCTTTCCGTTTGTGAGCGCTCTCATTCCGCTCATTGTCAAAACTCCATTCGCCCGACGGAACGGGCATATGGTTATTAACGAACCTTACATCCTATTCAATGTTTCCGCTAATCGTTCCCAGTAATTCATTGTAAGTTCGATGTTCCTTGAGAACATATGAAAAGAACGAACTTACAGGATGTTCATTACGATGCATGCATGGAGCATTCCATCCAATTCCCATCGGAATACCGGCGATATGGTGAGAAGGATCGGTAGTGTTCGGAGACGAACGGTCACTGGCTCTCCAACACGAACTTCTGATAGTTGTTGTCGGTGCCGAAGATCTCCGACTTCGTTATGATGTAGGTCCTCTTCGTCGCACCCGATAACAGGCCTATGAAGAATCCGTGATTGAACGATGCGATGGAATCGATCGATGTCGGGACCGTATCGTAATGCCTGATGATTATCGTCAGAGGCATGAATGTGTATATGCACACCTCCCCGATCGCATTCCTCTCATAGAACTCCTGTATCCAACTGATGACATCCTCCAATCTGTTGGAGGGAAGTCTTGTAGAGACGTATGTCGCGAGATCCCTGCCCATATCGTATGTCAACGGGGATATGTCGAGGCCGGAGACGTTCAGTTTCAACAGCAGGGTGATCAGGATATCCTTGTAGAACTCCTTGCTCTCCATCAATCCGTCGAACAATCTGTCCATATCGTCCTTCGGGATGTCGACGGTATCCTTGGATGATGCCATCTTCTTGGAGACCAATGTGAATATCTTCCTCCTGCTGTCGTTCTTGTCGAACTCGCATGAGATCAGATTACGGTTCACCAGTTGTTCCATGTGCACCGAGAGCGTCGACTGAGCCTTTCCCGTGATCTCTGCGATCTCGCTCATCGACAACGGTGTCCTGGACAATTCACTCAGGATACGTATGTGCAAGGGATCGGAGACCTGCGTTATGCTCTTGATAGAACCGTCGTCGACGGAATATAACTCAAAAGCGCCGTCGACAACCTTCTTCGTCCTAGCCATAGACAGCCACGGACGGACGTAAATATAATGATTGTCCCGTGTTTATGCTTGTCATGCGCACATCCGAGAGCGGGGTCGACAAAACCATTAAATATGAATCACACATGCAGAGTCTCGGTACGACGGCCATAGCGGCGGTGTAACACCCGGTCCCATTCCGAACCCGGCAGTAAAGCCCGCCTGCGTCTCTGACTGTACTGTATTGCGCAAGTGTACGGGAACTCAGAAACGCTGTCGGCCACTTTTACATTCTTATCACATTATCGTGAGATAGGTGTACGACCAATGCCGTACGAATACTATTTATTAACATAATCATACGGCAACGACCGATGATAATAATCAAACTCGGTGGAAGCATAATCACTGATAAGACGGATTATCGCAAGTTCAACAGAGATATCGTCTCAAGATTGTGCAGGGAGATCAAGGATTCCGGGCAAGATGTCATCATCGTACACGGTGCCGGCTCGTTCGGACACATATTATCTAAAAAATCCAAACTGAACGACGGCTTCGTCTCGAAGGATCAGATCCCCGCAGTAGCACAGGTGTGCTATGACACCAGGGACCTGAGCTCCATGGTCGTCAAAGAACTGATCGATGTGGGCATACCTGCCATATCCGTACCGCCGGGCTCCGCATTCTACATGGACGACAGGATACTGATGATGGGTGATGCACCGGTCATCAGGATGATGGTGGAGAAGGGATTCATGCCCGTCATGTTCGGCGATGTCGTACAAGATAGAAAATTAGGATTCGCCATATGCTCCGGCGATCAGATCACCGAACTCTTGGCGAAGATGTTCGATGCGGAACGTGTGATATTCGTATCGGATGTCGACGGATTGTTCGATTCCGATCCCAAGACCGATCCGGATGCGAGATTGTTATCGACAGTGAACAAGGACACGCTCTCCTCGGTGGACATGAGCATCGGTGTCGATGATGTCACCGGAGGAGTACGCGGGAAGATCGAGACCATGCTCGACATGTGCTCCAAGGACAGAGATTGCATACTGGTCAACGGCATGGTCGAAGGAAGACTGCTCTCCCTCCTGAGAGGGGAGGATGTCGTATGCACAAGGGCCAAGGGTGAATGATATGGCCAGGATCGAAGGAAGGAAAGCGGACCACATCAACATCACATTGAACGAGGATGTCGCACCGGGATACAGGTATTGGGATGACATCAAACTCGTGCACGAAGCATTGCCCGAGTTGGATTATGACGAGATAGATACATCATGCATCGTATTGGGCAAGAGATTGGAATTCCCGTTCGTCGTGAATGCCATAACCGGAGGGTTCGACGGTGCCACGGCCATCAACGAGAACATCGCAAGGGCATGTTCCGAGGTGGGCGTGGGAATGGGAGTCGGATCCCAGAGGGCTGCCGCCGAAGGCGTCTGCAAGGAGAGTTACAGCGTGATCAACGATTACGACATACCGTTGGTCATAGGGAACGTCGGCGCACCGCAGCTTGTGGAACAGAAGAAGAAACACGCGCTCACGAAGGATGATGTCCTCGGGCTCATGGAACTGATATCGGCAGATTACATGGCGGTACATCTGAACTTCCTACAGGAATCCGTACAACCCGAAGGGGATATGAACGGAAAGGGATGCATGGGTGCGATCAGAGAGCTTGCCAGGGATGTCCCGTTGATCGTCAAGGAGACGGGTGCGGGCATATCCCCGGATACTGCGAAGAGATTGAGCGGTATCGGCATCAGAGCGATCGATATCGGGGGCATGGGAGGCACCAGCTTCTCGGCCATAGAGATGTACAGAGCGATGAACGAGAACGATCCCATCAAATCGAGATTGGGAAGGACGTTCTTCGACTGGGGGATACCGAGCACAGTATCGCTGCTGAGCATGGATCGGGAATTGCCGATCATCGCATCCGGAGGCATCATGAACGGATTGGATGTGGCGAGATCCATCGCCATGGGCGCATCATGTGCAGGTGCGTCTTATGCAGTGTTGAAGGCCGCTACGGAATCGTACGAAGCGGTGAAGGAGATTTTACTGACGATCAAGGAGGAGCTCAGGACGGCGATGATGCTGACCGGCTGCTCGAACATAGACGAATTATCGAAGATAGGATTCATAACGACCGGAAGGACCAAGGAATGGATGGAGGGATTATGATGGATGCTAGACAGGAACTTGCAAGGATGTCCGAGGAACTCGACGACGCCATAAGATCATACATAAAGGATGAGGAGCCGAGCAATCTCGTAGAGGCCTGCAGACAATACCCGTATCATGGCGGGAAGAGGATGAGACCTTCCATGGTCATCGCCGCATGCGGTGCCGTTGGCGGAGATAAGAGCAAGGCCGTACCTTTGGCGGTGGCCATCGAGTACATCCACAATTTCACACTGATCCATGACGACCTCATGGACGGGGATGAGAAACGCCGCGGGATGACCACGTCCCACGTCAAGTACGGAATGCCGACGGCCGTCCTCGCAGGGGACGGACTATTCGCTAAGGCGTTCGAGATCATATCCACATTGGACGTCCCTTCGGATGTCATGAGGAAGATCCTCAACATCGTGTCCGTGGCGGTATGGGACCTTGCCCGCGGTCAGCAGATGGATATCAACAACGAGAACGGCGAGAAGGTCACCATGGAACAGTACATCGAGACCATCCGTCTCAAGACGAGCGTGCTCTTCGCGTCAGGTGCGGCGGGCGGAGCGTTGATCGGCGGTGCGAACGATGATATCGCCATGGCGATCCGCGATTATGCGATGTCATTGGGTGTCGCCTTCCAGATGTACGACGATATCCTCGGTATAGTCGGAGACCCTGCCAAGACCGGTAAGTCCGCAGGTAACGACATACGCAAGGGTAAGAGCACCGTGATCGTGTGCCACGCACTCAAGAACATCAAGGACGAGGACGATCTGAAGAGATTCGAATCCATCCTCGGCAAGATCGATGCATCGGAGGATGAGATAGAGGTCGCAAGGAGCATCCTCAAGAAGACCGGAAGCATCGATTATGCGATAGAAATGGCCGACAAATACACCAAGGATGCCATCGCCAAGCTCGACTGCCTCAAGGACAGCAGGGACAAGGAATTCATGATCGCTCTCGCAGAATATGCGATGAACAGAGAGGTCTAATCCCCTTCGATACCCGTCTCGATGATGCGGTAATTGGCGGTCCTGCCCTCGGGGAGGCTGCGGTGCTTCACTATGTAAGCCGTACGCCTCCCGGCGGACCTCTTGTCCAAACGGATTATCGTCTTTGCGTTGTGATGCAACGCGTGACCTCCGAGGAACTCTATCGATCCGGAGGATATGTTCGTGTAGACCTGGGATGTCACGATCACCGCGATATCGTTCTGTCTCGCGGCCTCCATCAGCATCTCGATCTGTCTTATGAACTCGTTCCTCACCAGCATATCGTCCGAATGCAGACGGTAGAACATGGTGATCGAATCGACGACGACCAATCCGATCTTATCGTTGGCCGAACATAGCCTACATACTTTGGAGATCCTGTCGGTCTGCTCGTCGAAACTGTGGACCTGGAACACCAACAACTCCCTGTGCGATCCGGGTTCGATGAATATCTGCGATATCCTGTCGGATGACAGGCCCTCGGCATCCACATATGCGACCTTCTTGCCGGATCTCACGACGTTATATGCAGTCTGCATGCATATGTTGGTCTTACCCGTACCGGCCTCGCCGTAGAGCAATGTTATGCTGCCCTTCTCGAGACCTCCGCCCAACAGGGTATCGAATGAACTGCATCCAGTAGGTATCCTTTCCACGATATCATATAATATTCACAAGATAGAAAACAGTTTTCAAGATGTTTGGGAAGGAGGAGCGGTCGCTCACTCCTTCTTATCGTCGCTGCTCGTCTCTTTGACGGATTTCACGTCATCGATGTCGTAGCTGACGTCGTCCTGGTAGGACTCGCCCTTCTTGATGTAGAAGGGTATCGCCAGTACGGCCATGAGTATCCATATGGCCACGGCGATCACGAGTATCGCACCGATGATTATCAGTATCGCATATGCGACGTTCGCGAGCGCGTCGGGATAGGTCGCGAATACCCAGACGACCACGCCTATCACCGCTACTACGACGATCACCAGCAACAGCAGGAACAGTCCCGATTTTGTCGTCCTTTCCGTCTTGATCGAATTGGGATCCATGTTATCACGTGTTCTTGGGCATGTACGGATACAATGCCATCGCCATATCTCCGAGCGTCATCGATTGGATGACGATCTTTCCCGGACCGGTCAGTGTGGTCACGAACAATCCCTCCCCTCCGAACAATGCCGTCTTGGCACTTCCGGATGCAGTTATGTCGTACTTGACGCTCTCCTCCCATGCCACGGCCTTTCCGGTGGAGACCTTGTACTGCTCCCCGGGTCTGAGATCGACCACGTTGAAATCGCCGCATGCTCCGATAAACGCTATGCCCTTTCCGCTGAGCCTCTCGAGTATGAGTCCCTCTCCTCCGAAGAGCATCCCTCCAAGCTTCTTCTGGAATGCGAGATCGAGATCGACCGTAGGTTCGGAACCGAGATATCCCGTCTTCTGGACTATCCACGGACATCTTGTGACATCTATGTCCATGATCTTCCCGGGGACATCCCCTCCCAATCCGACTATGCCCGATCCTCCTTCCGCATGATACTTCACAAGGAAGAGCGACTCACCTGAGAACATCCTCTTGACGCCCTTGAAGAGGCCTCCTTCCATCTTGGCCTCCATCCTCACGTTACCTGTCATATAGCTCATGGAACCGGCGGTGGACATCAGATACTCCCCTGGTTCCAATTGGACATTGACGAACTGAAGATTGTCGCCGGTTATGGTGTACTTCATACCAATACCTCGATCCAAGAGAGACCTTTCACAATTAATAAGAATGACGATGTGATGTCACAGCACCATGGAGAACATCGAGATCGGGAGAGGGGCGGAGGCGACCGTCTACCGTACGGAATATCGCGGACGTGACGCCATCGTCAAGCACAGGGAGCCGAAGGGCTATCGTCATCCGGATCTCGACAGGCACCTGAGGGTAGCAAGGACCAGGACCGAGGTCAGGATCATGATCGATGCGAGGGCCGCAGGTGTCAGATCACCGGTTGTGTACGATGTCGACCTCGAAGAGGGGAGCATAACCATGGAGTACATCAGAGGGATGAGCGTCAAACAGGCGTTGGACGAACATCCGGAGGATGCGGATGCCATCTGTACCGACATCGGAAGGATGATCGCAAGACTCCATAACGGCAAGATCTGTCATGGCGACCTCACGACATCCAACATGATCATCAACGATAGGGGCGAGATGTGCCTCATAGACTTCTCTCTAGGCGATACGCGCATAGGGTTGGAGGAGATGGGTGTGGACATACGTCTCCTGGAGAGGGCGTTCACATCCGCGCATTCCACGATAGAGGGCGCATTCCACAACGTCATAGATGCATATTGCAAAGATATGACCCAATCCAAACAGGTACTTGCGAAGGTCGAGGAGATCAAAGGCAGGGCGAGATACACATGAAGCTCAAAGTGATAACATCCAATCCGGGCAAGGTGAAGGAATACCAGAAGTCGTTCGAGGATATGGGCGTGGAGATGGAACACCTGCATCTTCCCTATGACGAGATACAGACCTCAGAGTTGGAGGAGGTCGTCAGGAAAGGGATGGATGAAATCCGTTCCAAAGGTGTCAGGGACTTCATAATAGATGATTCCGGCATGTTCGTCAATGCCCTGAAAGGATTCCCTGGAGTGTATTCCGCATACGGACAGAAGACCATCGGCAACAAGGGTGTCCTGAAGCTCATGGAAGGTATGGAGGACAGATCCGCTGTCTTCAAATGCTGTATCGGATGCGACATCGACGGAAGGACGATAATCGTCACCGGAGAATGTCCCGGATACATACTCGATAGCGAGAGAGGGGACGAGGGATTCGGATACGACCCGATATTCAGTCCCGACGGGAAGAGGTCGTTCGCGGAGATAGGCATAGAGGAGAAGAACAGGATATCCCATCGCGGCAATGCCGTGGCACTCCTCAGAGAACGCCTGATATCCGAAGGTCTGCTGAGAGCGAAGGATTAATATCCATCCCGTCATTCCGCTGATTGATACGTGGGCCTATGGGCTAGCTTGGTATACTTGTGGCTTTGGGAGCCATTGACTCCGGTTCAAATCCGGATAGGCCCACTCATCATATGTCTGGCTATAATTCAATAAATTTTTGAGTAGGTCACTCCGGAAGTTGTCAATAGTCGCCGTGTATGCTCCAAATAAGGACGTTTTCATTTACCAAAAGATTTTGAACATACCATGTCCAGATGTTTGAATCGAACTTTCAATGACAGGTAAAAATCGATCATAAAAACATACTCAAAAAATTGTAATTCATCATTATGAAGAAGGGGCATGTTCATGTTGAAGTTCGATAGATTTCTGATTTAACACAGATTAGTCAAGTTCACATTTGTCGGAAAAATCAATGATTGAGCCATTGTTTTAATAATACTCAACCCCTTTAGATTCTCAGTAACATAGTGGGTGATGTGAGTATGGCTGACCTGAACAACTACATTGGCGATCTCAATGAGTCCGATGCAGTTGATACCACTCACCTTGTAGACATCAAGTCATATCCTGTCAAAGACGTACTTTCCATCCTTCTTCAGGATAAGACCACAAAGAAGAACATCATATGGGCGACCGACACGTATACTGAATATGGGAAGAACTGTTCAGATTCCAGCCACATTATTCAAGATGTGTTCTTCAGCGGAATACCGATACCTCTTTACCCAAGGATAGAGAAGGCCACAGAAGAACAGCAGGATCGTACCCGTTCCAAAGGAGAAGTATTCACACCTGTTTGGATCTGTAATAGGATGATCAATTGGGAAGATCAGGAGTGGTTCGGTCGCCCCGATGTGTTCAACCATGAAAATGAAGACGGTTCATGGACCGTTACCGAAGGTCATATCGAATTTCCGGAAGGAAGAACATGGATAGAGTATGTCGATTCGAGAAGATTGGAGATAACCTGTGGTGAGGCCCCTTTCCTTGTTTCCAGATACAATGCAGCCACTGGAGCATTCATAGAACCGCCAACGAATCGCATCGGTATACTAGACAGGAAACTGCGTATCGTCAATGAGAATGCGGAAGGGTATGAAGAATGGTCCAAATGGGCGATCAGAGCAGTACAAAGCTGTTATGGATACGAATGGCAGGGTGATAATCTTCTCATCGCCAGAATCAATCTTTTAATGACATTTTACGAAAACCATCTGTGGATGTGGTCGAAGGATCCGTCCGCAGAATTACTGAGGACGGTAGCCAACATCATTGCATGGAACATCTGGCAAATGGATGGTTCAAAGGATGTCGTACCGTTCGGAAAACCATATGAAGAACATGTCCAAAGGACATTGTTCAACATGTTCCAACCAAACCAAGAGCAAAAGGGAGATGTGGCTCTCCCTTCAAAGATATACGATTGGAGACGTGACAATTCACTGAAGTTCAAGGAATGTAAATCGAGGAGTAAGATGAATAAGAAGCTATTTGATTTTGTGATTGGGAATCCACCATATCAAGAGGAATTCTCTGATGAAGGGAACAAAACCTATGCAGCACCTGTATACAACACATTTATGGATGCTGCATTCAAAGTTGGAGATCAAGTTGAACTTATTCACCCAGCCCGTTTCCTTTTCAATGCTGGGAGCACACCCAAAGCGTGGAATCAAAAAATGCTCAATGATCCACATTTAAAGGTTCTTCACTATGAAGAAGATGCAACTGAAATCTTTCCCGGCACCGAAATAAAAGGTGGGGTTGTCATCACATACCACAATGAAGAGGTAGAGTATGGTGCAATAAAGGTATTTACCAAAAATCCCCTGTTAAATACAATCCTTCACAAAGTAAGCGACTCCTCAGATTTCACACCGTTATCAAATGTTGTTGTTACCCGTACTGCGTACCGTATGACTGAAAAAATGCATGAGGATCATCCTGAAGCAATTAATCAACTAAGCAAAGGACATCCATATGATATGTCTACGAACATATTCGATAGATTGCCACAAATCTTCTATGATGATGAACCAAATGACGGTATGAAATACATCAAAATACTGGGAAGGACAGAAAATTCTCGTATCTACAAGTATATTCGTGCAGATTATGTCAATGAACCAGTCAATCTATACAGTTATAAAGTATTCTTACCCAAAGCAAATGGAAATGGAGTGTTTGGCGAATCTCTCACCCAACCACTAATTATCAATCCAGGTGTGGGTTCAACGGAAACCTTCCTAAGTGTTGGAACATTTAGTTCCGAAACAGAGGCAACAAATTGCGCCAACTATATCCAAACAAAATTTGCAAGAGCGATGCTAGGTATTTTGAAAACAACCCAGGACCTTACACCAGAAAAATGGACATATGTCCCATTACAGGATTTTACATCTTCTTCAGACATAGATTGGTCTAAAGATGTATCAGACATAGATCGCCAGCTCTACCGCAAATACAAACTATCTGCCGAAGAGATCGAATTCATCGAAACCAATGTCCAGGAGATGAAATAAAATGTCTCCTCAGTGCATCAATCTCCACACAACTCGCCCAATTATGCCTATGATTTATGCGTATACTCTCCCAGGAGTGACGTATAAAGACGGTTGGACAAAGATTGGATACACTGAACAGGATGTAGAGAAACGTATCGATCAACAGACCAAAACGGCCGGTCTTCATTGGAAAGAGGAATGGAGGGGAAATGCACTCTACGAGGACGGCTCCGGCAAGCCATTCTTTGACAAAGATTTCCACGCATATCTTCGCAGACACGGCATCAAACAAGAACGTGATGAACAAGGTGAAGAATGGTTCCAGATCTCAGGACCAGACTCTCAAAAAATGTTCTTTGACTTCAAGACCAAGAAAGAGCAGAAGAAGTACCATGAGGTCACCCCATACCAGCTAAGGAAGGAACAGTCTGAAGCTGTCGCACAAGCAAAAGCCTACTTCTACGACAATCTACACGGCGAATTCCTTTGGAATGCAAAACCTCGTTTCGGAAAGACACTTTCCGTATACGATCTGATAAAGGCCATGGGTGCAGAAAAAGTACTCATCGTCACCAACAGACCGGCAATCGCGAATTCCTGGCATGAGGACTATTGCAAATTCCTCGGACAGGACTCGAATTACATCTTCGTGAGCGAAACACAATCACTCAAAGGAAAGGAACTCGTGTATACACGTGCCGAATACGAATCCAGCAAGAAACTTGATCCCAAAGCCAAATGTATCACATTCCTCAGCCTTCAGGACCTGAAGGGCTCGATATACTTCGGTGGAAACTTCGACAAACTGAGGTATATCAAAAATGAAAAGTGGGATCTTCTCGTAATAGATGAAGCCCACGAAGGTGTCGATACGTCAAAGACCGACGTTGCTTTCGATCACATAGAAAGGAAATGGACACTCCATCTGTCGGGTACACCTTTCAAAGCGATCGCAAACTCCAAATTCCCTGACAAAGCAATCTACAATTGGACCTATGTCGATGAACAGAAGGCCAAACAATCATGGACAGGTGAACCCGGTACGATCAACCCCTATGAAACATTGCCTCGTCTCGCCATGTATACCTATCAGATGTCAGAGATCGCTCTCGATGAAGCTGAGAAAGGAATCGACATCGAAGGTGACAATGAATCTTACGCATTCGATCTCAATGAGTTCTTCGCCACCGATGAGAAGGGATCCTTCAAGCATGAACCCGCTGTGAACAGATTCCTTGATGCTCTCGTCAGTCAGCAAAAATTCCCATTCTCCACCCCGGAACTTCGTAAAGAATTGAAACATACTCTGTGGATGCTGAACCGTGTGGACAGTGCCAAAGCACTTGCCAAGAAACTCGAACGTCACCCTGTATTCAAGAACTACAAGATCGTACTTGCTGCAGGCGACGGAAAGATCGACAGCGATGACGAGAAGATCAAAGCATTCGATAAGGTCAAACAGGCAATCAAAGAGAACGATTATACAATCACTTTGACCGTCGGCCAGCTCACGGTCGGTGTGACCGTTCCAGAATGGACGGCAGTGCTCATGCTATCCAGCATCAGCAGTCCTGCACTCTATATGCAGGCCGCATTCAGAGCACAGAACCCTTGCATGTTCATGGAAGGCGGAAACTACTACAGAAAGGATACGGCATACGTCTTCGACTTCGATCCTGCAAGGACACTTGACATCTACGAGACATTCGCGAACGAACTGTCCACTGACACAGCGAACGGAAAGGGAGACATCGGATTAAGAAAGGCACATGTCGGTGAACTCCTGAACTTCTTTGCAGTCATCGGAGAGGACGAAACTGGACAGATGGTAGAATTGGATGCCGAAAAGGTCCTTTCAATTCCGCGTAAGATCCGTTCAAGAGAAGTGGTCCGTCACGGATTCATGTCAGATTTCCTATTCCAGAACATAACCAATGTGTTCCACGCACCTTCGGCAATCCTCGAACTCATCAATAAATTCGAACCCGTCAAGGACAACGGACCTATCAATCCGGAAGCCGGAGAGATAATGATCGACAGCAACGGGGATGTGGAGATAGAGGAAAAAAGAGTCATCGGCCTGTCCGCAGACCTGTTCGGCGACAAGATATACAAGATCGAAGAGGAAACGATCGAGGACATCCTTCAGAAGGCCGAAGAGGTCACAGCTCCTTCCGAGAGGGATGAGCAATACAATCGCCTGATGGAGACATTCAAGGTAGGTATCGCAAAACCAATGTTGGAAACAGCAAAGGAACACTACGGTTCCGAACTATCGTCCTCGGCTCAAAAGGTACTCGAAAGGAAGATCAACCTCAACGCCAAGAACGAAGTTGACAAGATCGTCGGCGAATACAAGATCGTCCAGAAGACCATCGATGCGGATCGTACCAACGAACTCGACAAGGTAAAGACCGAGGCCGAGAAGAAAGATGTCGAAGAGAAGTACGAAAAGAAACGTTCCGAGGCCGTCGAGGCCTTCAAGAAACAACTCTCTGACAAAGTGGACGTACTTGTAGAGGATGCCGGAAAGGAGATCGTCACAAAAGTGATGGTCGATAAAGAGGAGAAGAAAAAGAAGGCAATCAGTGACGAGATCCGCGATCACCTCCGCGGATTCAGCAGAACTATCCCCTCTTTCCTCATGGCCTATGGCGGAGATTATGAGATAACACTCGCCAACTTCGACTCGATCATACCTCCAGAAGTCTTCAAGGATGTCACCAGCATTACGAAGGAAGAGTTCAGGATCCTCCGCGACGGCGGAATGGTATACAACGAGGAAACAAAGAAGGAGGAGGAATTCGGAGGACATCTGTTCGATGAGGTCGTATTCAACGATTCGGTCAAAGAATTCCTGGCACTGAAGAAGAAACTTGCCGATTATTTCGACGAATCGGCCAAAGAGGACATCTTCGACTACATCCCGCCACAGCAGACCAATCAGATTTTCACACCCAAGAAGGTCGTCAAGGATATGGTGGACATGCTGGAACAGGAGAATCCAGGATGTTTCGACGATGAAACGAAGACTTTCGCAGACCTGTATATGAAATCCGGACTGTATCTCGTGGAGATCGTCAAGAGACTCTATCGGAGCGACCGCATGAAGATACTGTTCCCCGATGAGAAGGAAAGGCTCAGACACATATTCGCGAACCAGGTCTATGGGTTGGCACCGACCGAGATCATATACCGTATCGTGCTGGCATTCGTTCTCGGCTTCGATGACAAGGTGAAGATCGAGAAGCATAACATCCGCTTATGCGATTCTCTCCAATACGCAAAGGACGGCACATTGGAAGATAAACTCGGATCGATCTTCAAAGAACCAGCAACACCTTTGGAGATTCCGAAACCTATGAGTACGGTCGATCTGAAAAATCAATGATGAACGCAATGTGGCTTCGTAAGTGGTGTCCTGCTCGGATGCTGCTTACGTTGCCAACTGAAAAGTGTCCAGACAGTTGGTAAGTAATCACAAGGGGCTCCAATTTGTGTGCTATATATATTTCTAACAATCCCGGCACATATGGGCGATTTTAACAAAATCAAATACCAACTCACGAAAATAATCGCTTTGTATACTGCCCACTATCAAGCTAAATGGCAACTTGCCACATCGTTAGTCGTTTTCAAAAGTAAATAGCGTATACTCAGCACAAAGTTACTTCCTTTCAATAGTAACTATATTGTCATCTGTATCCGCATCATCTGAATTATTGTCCTTTTTTCTCTTTACAAAAAACATCTTCCATGAATCATACACTCCTAATCCCAATGCCCTTTTATGACAAGTATTGTAATACCAAGAGGTTGCAACCCTCATAAAACTTTGAACATTATGATAATTAACTGTATTTAAATTGAATACTTTGATTAGGTTGTAAAAATCTTTTGTTATACGGAAAGTAACATTTTCAGATTCGCTTTTATCATCGTCATACGAATAAATTGATGAATACCGATCTGATAAAGCAATAAAGAATGCTTTAAACATAATTTCATCATCGTCAAATTTTGAACGATTGTCGTCTATGCATGAACGTATCTCATCAATAAAAAAACGTGTACACGTGTAGACGACATCTGCTTTATTTGAAAAACCCTCAATCTCGATCATTTCATTAATCTGCTGACTCATAGACTTTGTAACACGAACAGTTATGGACATCGTCTTATCCGATGAATCTGATTTTTTTACATGTTCATCATTTTTCACTGTTCTGGCCATAATCGACAAACCCTTTGATTATTGAGATAATGATGGCATTTAACTTATTTAATTAGTTTTAACTCTAACACACCGATTATGTGGTATGTATCATCTCGAGCGAGAAGCCCGTCTTCTCCGACATGGTCCTGACGTCTTTGGGCACGTCTGTGACCACAGGCCCTGACAGGGTGTAGACGATCTTCACCGCCGCGAAGCTCCGGAGGATGTCCGTTGGCGTGTAGTGGGTGTCGAGGCCGCACTCTTTGAGGCGAAAACGGATGTTCCACCAGATGCAGAAGGCCAGGAACGTCACGAAGTTGTAGCCCATGACATGGAGGTCCGATCTGAGATAGGTGGCATCTCCCCCGAGGTCGTTCTTCGATGTGTCGAAGAAGTTCTCGATGGAGCACCTGTCCTTGTACATCCTGTATATCTCGCGCGGATCGATGTTCATGGAGGACAGGATCATGATGTGGCCCGCGCGGTCCATGTCCTTGACCTCCTTGCCCTTCTCCTCTTCCGCCTTGTACTTGTCGTATATCTCGTCGGACCTCATCGACAGGTCCTCGAACCTGTAAGCGAACCAGCCCCAGTACTTGCCGGTGCCGTAGTTTATAGGCCTGTTCTCGTAGATGAAGTGCCCCTGGCCGGTCTGAACCTCCTTGTAGGCACCGCTGTTCCTCCTCAGGGCAACCACGAAATCGTGCTTCGATCTCACGATCTCGTTCAGCACGTTCCTGCTGCAGTATCCGCGGTCGAGGATCAGCACCATCTTCTCCTCGATGCCGAACTCCTTGAGCATGGTCTGCACGGAGTTCTCCTTCACATTGCCGCAGACCATGCACAATCTGCGGGGCTTTCCGGTCCTGACATCGCAGATCACGTTGAGGTTGAACTGGGTGCTGCTCAGCTTCAGTCTGTTGTATCCTCTCCTGAGCATCTTCATCCCCTCGGACCTGGAGAATATGACGCTGAGATCCACCGCTTCGTGGTGCTCGTTGGGATCCGATGTCTTCCTGTAGAATTCCTCCTGGGCCTGATGAGCCGCTCCCGTGGACTCCAGCACAGCGGACAGGACCTCATCGGACAGGCGCGGGTTCAGGCCACGGATGTCGTCGACGAGCCTCCAGCTGTCCGAGGCATGGTTCATCCTCGGGTTGCCGAGGAGCCTGAGCTGCGCCAGGGCAATCAGCTCGGCATAGGTGTCCGGGAAGCACTCCTTCAGAGGCCCGATAATGTCCTCGGAGGCGTCCCTCAGGATGCAGGCATTGCCGAACTCCTTCACATCCATCGAGGGCTTGACAGCAACGGCCTCTGCCTTGTCAGGGCCTTCCGGGCCCTTCTCATGCTTGCGGGCAAACGTCACCGTGCCGTTGGGGTTCAATTTGCCTATGTGCTCGGAGACCTTGCGGTACTTCTTGGCATCCTTGTCCCACTTCGTCGTGCCCCATCTGATGTAATGGACATCGCCGCGCTTCTCGATGGTCCACCCCTTGACTTCATCGGGATTCTTGAGGCGTTTCTCCTCGATCCAGTCCTTTGCCCATTGATCAGGTGCGCTCATGATACATACCCCAATGTGGTACGTATATTTATGACTTACTCATGGCTTCTTTATATATTCAGACTCAGAAGCATTTAAAGAAATAATCTGGGACATATACATACCCCAAATTTAGGGTGTTAGAGTTGAAAATGAAGTTCGACGGTCGGAAAGAGCCGACCCCCCCCCCCACGAATATCGATGTGAGGAGGAGCGATCACGCTTCCCCGTCTTATGTCGGATTCTACGGCCAACCGGATATATTAATGTATTCTGTTTGGTTTTCAATGGCGACAATCCACACCATCTGAATCATTGTGGGAGTCAGGTGATTGTCAATGGTTGAGGGATATTGGTATGTTTCACGCAACGAAATATCATTTTCAATGATTATGTGATCAATCTGTCTTATCCTCTGACATCCGGCCGACATCGAAGATCTTGTTGACGAACGGGGGTGCGTCACCCCTGCGGATGACGAGGAACACACCTTTTTCGACATGGGTCATGGCCACATAGAACAGACGTCTCTCCTCCGCGAGATCGATATCGCCTTTACCTTCAGGGAGGATCGGAAGCATGGAGAATCATCCGAACGGTTGGGGAATCCCGGGTTCTTACAATGCAATCATATGTTTCTGATATCGAAAGACATCCTTCAGTTCATAAAAATTTTAGTACATTAAATAAATTCATGATTTTATAAAATATCTTTCATATATGAAAATAATTTAATACATACGTTCTGTTCCTTACCCTATGAAGGATTACCTCGTGCGCAGGAACTATCTCGACAGGATCGCGGCCGGACGCGATGACTGCGATGTGATCAAGATGATCACAGGTATCCGCCGTTGCGGGAAATCCGTTCTCATGAAGTTATATCGCGAGGAACTGATCACATCGGGTGTAGACGAATCTGATATCTTCTACATGGATTTCGAGAGTTTCGAGGGTCGCAGGATAAGGACATCCGAGCAGTTGGACGATCTCATAGCTCCGATGATACCGAGGGATCGCACATACTACGTCCTGTTCGACGAGATACAGAACGTCAAGAGTTGGGAGATGACATTGGCATCCCTCAACTCCAAAGGTAACTGCGATGTCTATATCACAGGTTCCAACTCCGACATGCTCTCGTCCGATCTCGCCACGCACATCTCCGGACGTCATGTGGAGATCAAGGTACTTCCATTATCCCTGAAGGAATTCTATGTGAAGAACGATTATCAGGACAAGGATGTCGCATTCAGGGACTATATGGAATTCGGAGGTCTGCCGGGCGTGGACCCGTCCAGAGGACAGGAATACTGTTGGGATTATCTCCAGGGTGTGTTCAACACCGTGGTCGTGAAGGATGTAATGAGGGGAACAGGCGTCGTTGATCCCGAGAAGATCAGGTCGATAGCCCATTTCCTGCAATACAACATCGGGAATATAACCAACGATGATAACATCGCAAGGGACCTTGGGATCAGTGGTGTCACCGTCGACAGATATGTATCGGCGATGCTGGAGGCATCGCTGTTCCAGAGATGTGCCAGGTATGATCTGGTGACCAAGAGACTCCTCAGGACCAACGGGAAATACTACGTGACGGACCTGGGGGTGAGGAATGCGGAACTTGGTATCGCCACAGGAGAGGACATCAGTCATCCCCTGGAGAACGTGGTATTCCTGGAATTATTGAGAAGGGGTTACGACCTCAGAGCAGGCAGCTATCACGATTCCGAGATCGATTTCATCGCCAAGAGGCACGGGGAGATGGAGTACTATCAGGTGTGTCAGACCATCCTTTCGGAGGGGACCATGAACAGGGAGTTGAGACTGTTGTCCAAGACCAAGGACAATTATCCGAAGACCATACTCACATTGGATAGATTCGGGCTCGGTGACCATGACGGGGTGAAGATAATCAATCTCGTGGATTGGCTGATGGATTCAGAGGTATGATCGTTCCGGAGGATGCCATCTGAATCCGTTCCGATATCACTCGCACGGAAGAGATTATCATCAACATCTCCAATCACATCGGCATGTGCGGTATCGATTTCTCAGAGATGATCAGACAGAGATATTCCGTAAGGAAATATGACGGCAGACCGATCGAGGATGATAAGCTGAATATGGTCCTCGAAGCGGCGAGGGTCGCACCCACGGCCAAGGACACACAGGCGTTCAGGCTGTATGTCGTCAAGAGCGATGAAGCCATCAAGAAACTCAGGGATATAACGCCCATGGCATTCGATGCACCCGTCGTCATCATGGTCGGTGCGGTGTTCTCCGAATGCTGTCAGAGTCCGTTCAGCGGTAAGGATTACTCATACATCGACACATCGATCGTCACCGATCACATGATGCTCCAGGCACAATCGCTCGGTCTTGGGACATGCTGGGTGGGATACTTCGACCCGAAGCTCATAGCCAAGGAGTTCAACATCCCCAAAGGTATCGAGATAAAGCACCTCCTCCCGATCGGTTATCCTGCGAAGGATTCCGTACCTGGTCCGATGCACGGTAAGAGGAAATCGTTGGATGAGCTGGTCACCGAGTTATAAGGTGTTATAAGCACCGATGTAAATACACAACATCATGTGCGAGTACAACCCTATAACCGATGCATGCAACTGTCCGAACGAGAAGTGCCCCAGACACGGTAAGTGCTGCGAATGTGTAGCATTCCATAGGGAGAAGAGGAACAAGCTCCCGTTCTGTGTGAGGAACATCGAGTGGACGGATGCCTGATCACAATATCAGCGACAGCCATCTTCCGATGACAGCTCCGCCGACACATACCAAAGCGTTCAGGATGAAGTCCCATAACGCCAAAAGGTACTCTTCGGCAACGAGCAACTTAACCACATCGATGGAGAAGGTGGACATGGTAGTGAACGCTCCGAATATCCCGACGAAGATCAACGATCTCAGCGGATCGCTCATATCCCCGCCGAATCTGAACATGAGGAATGCCGCCAACGTACATCCTATGATGTTGACTATGAACGTCGCCCATGGGAACTCCGTGTCCACCATGCGGTAGACCGAATATCTCGCAACGGCACCCAGGGCACCTCCGATCGCCACCATGATGACAGCCATGACCGTATCGTTCATATCACGCCGATATCCACAGAGATATTTATCCGGATTGTTGAGAGCTTTATCTAGATAGTACGTGTTGCGTACAGTATGCTCACATACGATGTCGTCGGAACGTTCACACCGGAGATGTCCCAACTCTACTCAACATCATTCACCGAGATAGAGAAGGTCCCCGAGGAGAACATACTGAGGACGATCGGAAGGGGCGGGAAGCTCGTCGAATACCATGATGATGGTAGATTCATAGGATTCACCCTGACCTTCACATCCGGCGACTGTACATTCTGGATATATCTTGCAACGATACCGGAGGTACGCGGTAAGGGATACGGTGCCAAACTTATCGATATGATAAGACAAATCCATCCCGACAAGAGGATATTCCTCGTCGTGGAACCCATGGACGAGGGTGCCGACGATTATGAGATGAGAGTGAGACGTCAGAGGTTCTACGAGAGGAACGGCTGTATCAATCCCGGTATAACGTTGATATCCGACGATGCACCCTTCGATTCCATGTTCGTCTCCGGTGTGTTAACGGAGAAGGAGATGCGCGACACCGTCGCTCTCTACGAGGACATACACAACGGAAGGGTCTGAGCAGTAACCCTATCTATGATAATCACATTCTTTGCGACATGGATCTCACAAGGGAAGAGCAATCGATTCTCGATGGCGAATTCGGAGAGGGTGCCCAGAAGGCTATAGAGCTCATCGTGGCACTGGGGAAGATATACGGTGCGGACGGTCTCGTCGACATAACATCCGCACATCTGTCGGGTGCTTCGTACAAGACCATCGGCGATGGGGGATTGCTCTATCTCGAGGACATGGTGAACGGCGGTTCGAAAGTCACTGTTCCGTCCACATTGAACCCTGTCGGTATGGACAGGGGAAGATGGAGCGAGATGCACATAAGCGAGGAATTCGCCAAAAAACAGATGCGCATCATCGAACTGTACGGGAAGATGGGGATACAGACCACCTGTTCCTGTACACCGTACGACGGTGTCAATGTCCCCAAGTTGGGGGATCATGTGGCCTGGGCGGAATCCTCCGCATTGTCCTATGTGAATTCGTTCATAGGTGCCAGGACCAACAGGGAAGGGGGGCCGGGTGCGTTGGCCGCGGCCATCTTAGGTAAGACGGCGAACTATGGATTGCATCTGAGAGAGAACAGGGCACCAACCGTCGTCATTGATGCGGACATCCCGGATACGTTGTTCTCCCATTCGTTGCTGGGACAGGCCGTAGGCTCCGTCATCGGCGGAGGTATACCTTACTACAGAGGTATCAGGCCGGGGATGGAAGAGGGTAAGACCATGGCAGCGGCGATGGCCGCTGCGGGTGCCGTGGCTATGTTCCATGTCGAAGGCGTTACACCGGAATGGAGGGATTTCGATGTATCCGAATTGGAGACCATACACATAGGCAAGAAGGAACTCGATGACGCTTATGATAAGCTCAACACCACGGACGATGTCCAATTGATCGCTATCGGCTGCCCCCATCTGACCGAGAAGGAGATGCACGAGATCGCATTCATGCTCAAAGGTAAGAAGAAAAAGAGGAAGGATGTCGAGATATGGTTCTGCACATCCGAGAGGGTGAGGTCGAGATGTCCCGATGATGTCAGGATAATGGAGGAGTTCGGTCCCGTGTTGGCGGATACCTGCATGGTGGTGTCACCCATAGAGGGTACGTTCTCCAGGACCGCCACCAACTCATGCAAGGCAGGTAACTATCTTCCCACATTATGCTCTCAGAAGGTCATGTGCAACGATATCGCGGAACTCATGAAGGTGGTAGAGTGATGTTGAAGGGCCGTTCGATTTACAGGGGTAAAGCCGAAGGCGATGTCCTGAAACTACAGGGTGCGCTCAGCTTCCTCGGCGGCGTGGAGGCATCCACGGGAGAGGTGAAGGTCGAGGACGGAGGTAACGTCTCGGGAAAGGTATTGGTGTTCCCTAGAGGTAAGGGAAGCACCGTGGGATCGTTCGTGATGTACGATCTGAAGGCTCATGGAAAATCTCCTCTGGCTATAGTGAACTCATCCGCCGAGACCATCGTCGCGACGGGTGCAGTGATATCATCCATCCCCATGGTGGATGGTATCGATGTCTCGCTCATCAAGGATGGTGACAGGATCATCGTCGATGCCGATGAGGGTACCGTGGAACTTCCCGATGTGAAGGAGAAGGTCGTGGCTTCATCCGTCGTGATGATCGACGGCAAGATACTGATGCTCCACCGTCCTGCAACGGCAAGATCGTATCCCGGATGTTGGTCCCTCGTCTCCGGTAAGATGGAAGCGGGAGAGGAGATAATCGACACCGCAAGGAGAGAGATATTCGAGGAGACCCAGATGAAGGTATCCGAGCCGATGTCATCGCTTCCTCCGGTGTACGTCAGGGAGAACGACATAATCTGGAAGGTGTATCCCTTCATGTTCGATGCCACCGGTCAGATGCCCGTGCTCAATAAAGAGAACACTGAATACAGATTGGTGACGGTCGACGAGATGAAGGATCTCGAACTCGTGGATCGTACCACGGAGATGCTCTCGAAGCTCATGAAGAGTAATTAGAACCAAGCGTCAAGGGACCTCTGTTGTCTCTTGGCCTTGTTGCTCTTCCTCGCATTCTCTATCTTGCTGATAGCGGACGTTACGCGTTCCTTGGAGAAGTCATGGTCCACAAGGAAGTCGATCGTGGCTTCCTTATCTATCTCCCTCGGCGACAGGTCATAATCGTTGGAGTATGTGCCTCTGAGGAATATGTCCCTTATCTGCTGATACTCGGGTATTTCGCAACCGAGATGTTCCAACGCACCCTCGATATCCCCATACTCTTTGATGAGCTTGAGTCCCTTCTTCGGACCGATACCGGATATGCCGCTGTTGAAATCCGTACCCATTAGGATGCACATATCCACCAACTGCTCCCTGCTTATGTCCAATGCGGACAGGAATTCCGAGGAATCGATGATCTCCGTCTTCACGTCCCTGTACATTTCCTTGCCGGGGACCTTCCTCCTGCCGGTGATGGTCATGTTCCTCACCAACGTCGGAGCACCGAATAACAATGAGTCGAAATCCTGTGATGCGGATGCGAACACATCTCCCTTGGAGCACATGTACGCACCCTGTGCCTCTCCGTCGCTCGGAGCCAACACGACAGGAAGACCGAGATATCCTAGCAACTCCTTGGACGATTCCAATATCTCGGGCGTCATCCTCGATGTCTGCTGTGCCTTGGAGAATGCCTTCTTGGTATCCCCCTCCTTCACGGCCTGTTCCCATTCCTTCTCCGCCTTCTCCCTCCTCTCCTTACGTTCGTTGAGGGTGCCCATCTTGAGCTCGTTGGGTTTTCCGTCGAATATGAATGAAGGTTCTATCCCTGCTTCTATGAGGTTGGCAGTTCTGTACAACAATCCAGATAATTGTGATGTCACCCTTCCCTTCCTGTCCTCCAGGGGGAATCCGTCGGGCTGTCTTATTATCGATAGGAATTGATAGATTGTGTTGTAGGCATCAATCGCTACGCGTTTGCCGTTGAGTTCACCCAGTTCTATCTGTTTTGGTTCGGTGAGATCGGAGAGATTTACACCCATCGGTCACACCTCAGAATCCGTGCCAGAGTTCGATCTCCGGTGACATGTCATCCATCTTGAACAGATACGAACCGGCGGCCAATACGGTGGCTCCGGCATCGGCACATCTCTTCCCCGTCTCACGGTTTATGCCGCCGTCGACGGATATGTCGTAGTGGAGACCGTTCTCCTTCGCATACCTGCTGAGGAATTCTATCTTCGGTATGCCCTCCTCACGGAACGACTGTCCTCCGAATCCCGGCTGTACTGTCATCACCAGTACCAATTCCACTTTGTCAAGATACTTCACGATATCCGACACAGGTGTCCCGGGGTTCAATGAGATACCTGCCTTGAGGCCGTTGGCGTGTATCCTGTCTATGGCACCCATTATGTCGCCTTTCGCTTCGGTGTGCACCGTCAGCATGTCGGCACCCGCCTTCGTGAAGTCATCGATATAGCGTATCGGATCCTCGATCATCAGATGTACATCGAAGGGAAGTTTGGAATTCTTCCTTACAGCCTTGATTATAGGTGCCCCGATGGTTATGTTCGGGACGAACATCCCGTCCATCACGTCCAAATGTATCCAATCCGCACCGGATCTCTCGACCCTTTCGATCTCTTCACCGAATCTAGAGAAGTCTGCGGATAACATGGACGGGGACACTTTCACCATGTTTCATCGGATGGATGGACGGATATATTATTGCTTTCGATGGCACTCCGATCGCATCTCAGATGGGTGCATAATGTCATCATAGGCAGATGGAATACGATAGGGATGTTTGTTATCATGACCTTAAGTTAATATCATCCCTGTACGATAATCCGCGTATGTCACACGTGGTCAAAGAGGATATCTGTGATGTGGAAGGATGCGACAAGGTCGCAGAGAGATCGTTCAACATAAAGAAGGTCAGCGAGACTTCGCTGACGCTCAAGAATCCCGATGCGAGGAGCATCCATCTCTGTAAAGAGCATTACAAGATCCTGAAGAAGGAGACGAAGGACGACATCCCGGATTATCTCGGATGATCCATGTTCGAGATACTGTTCGCAGGGACGGGTGCATCCATTCCGTCGAGAGGTAGGTCGCTCCCCTGCATAGCAGTCAAACAGGGAAGATCCCTCACTCTATTCGATTGCGGGGAGGGATCGCAGCGTCAGCTGATGGTGTCGAAGTTCTCGTTCATGCGTGTGGACAGGATCTTCATAACCCATATGCACGGCGACCATGTACTGGGTCTGCCGGGATTGTTGTTGACCATGGGATTGTCCGGAAGGCGCGATCCCGTCCAACTCTTCGGCCCCAAGGGCATAGCGTTCACGATAGATTCCATGCTGAATGCATGCGAGGGCGAGTTGGAGTTCGAGCTGATCGTGAAGGAGATGGAGCCCGGGGATGTGGAGAGATTCAACGGATTCTCCGTATCCGCTTTCAGGACCGAACATAACTGCTCCTCGATCGGATATCTGTACAGGGAGGACGACCGTCCCGGTCAGTTCGATAAGGACAAGGCATTGGGATTGGGTCTCAGACCCGGACCGGATTTCTCCGCCATACAGAGGGGCGAGACCGTGAGAGGCATCACTCCCGACATGATAATCGGCGAGAGAAGGAAGGGATTGTCGTTGGCATATCCCGGAGACACTCTCATCTGCGATTCCGTATCGGAAGCGGTGAAGGATGTCGATGTACTCATACACGAGGGCACATACATCGATAAGGATTCGGAATTGGCCACCGCACACTTCCATTCCACGATAAGATCTGTGGCGGAGATGGCCAAGGATGCTGGCGTACATCAATTGATGATAGTGCACATCAGCAACCGTTACGGCGATGATGACGGACCCGCCATCGAGGCCGATACGTATTTCGAAGGTACCATAATCCCGAAGGATCAGGACATCTACATGGTACGTGACGGCGGTGTCAGATTAGTTTCAGAAGATCCGACGTCGTGATGATGCCGACGATCTTACCGCCTTTGTGCACCAATACCGCATCGCAATCGTTCATCATCTTGGTGACCGTGTTCATTGGAATATTTTCGGGTATCACGGGATACGAATCGCCCATGATCTTGTAGATGGGCATATTCACCAATTCATCCATCGTGGCACCTCTCATCAACAGTTTGGAGATGACACGTTCGGATATGCTCCCCACAGGTGTCTCGCCTTTCAACACGGGTAATTGCGAGAATCCCGTTGATTTCAGTAATTCCGATGCCTCATGCACCGTGACATCGCTCTGTATCGTAGCGACATCCTTCGATGAGATGTCCTTCGCCAATAATTCCTTCCTGTCGTCATTCCCCATCCTCTCCAACGTCTCGAAGAGCTTCACGACCGTGGCATAACTCGCGGATATCGACTCCCTCTCTATCTTCGCGATGGTGCTCTGGCTTATGCCCGATCTTGCGGATAGCTGCGATTGCGTTATGTCGAGTGATTTCCTCATCTTGCGGATGTCCGATACAGGCGGGAATCTCATGTATTTCGTAATGAAATATTCCTATATGAATATTTATGTCACTTGTATTTATATGGAAGAAGAATATCGAAAACTACATTCCTATAATGGAGCCTAATAGTTATGGCAAACAAGAACATCTATGTCGAGGGTATCAGTGAGATGCCCGTGCCTATGAGAAAGATCGAATTGGTAGAGAGGAAAGGTATCGGACACCCCGATTCGGTCGCGGATGCATTGGCAGAGGAAGTCAGCAAAGCACTCTGTAAGATGTACAAGAAGGAGTTCGGAACCGTTCTCCACCACAACACGGATGAGACACAGATCGCGGCCGGTCAGGCAAGCCCCAAGTTCGGCGGAGGGGACATCATCGACCCCTCGTACATCCTCCTCGTAGGACGTGCGACCACCAACATCACTGATGTCAAGACCAAGGACATCCGTTGCCTACCCTGTAAGCCCGTAGCACTCGCAGCGGCAAGGAACTACCTCAAGAAGACGTTCCCCAACCTCGATGTCGATTCCGAGGTCGTATTGGATGCAAGGCTCGGACAGGGTTCCGATGATCTCAGGGGAGTTTACAAATCATCCAAGGTATTGGCGAACGACACATCGTTCGGTGTCGGTTACGCACCCTACTCCATCACCGACCGTCTCGTACTCACGACAGAGGAGTACATCAACGGCAAGATGAAGGACAGCCTTCCCGAGACGGGACAGGATGTGAAGGTCATGGCATCGAGGGTCGGCAACGACATCACCATGACAGTCGCATGTGCAATGGTCGACAAGTACATCGACGATCTCGATCACTACAGATCCGCGGTCGAGCAGATGTACGATAAGGTCAACCAGCACGCATTGGATGTGATCGGTGATGAGAAGATCAACTTCAAGTTGGATATCAACACCGGTGACGATTACGACAGAGGGGTCATCTACCTCACATGCACAGGTCTCTCGCAGGAGATGGGTGACGACGGTTCCGTCGGAAGGGGTAACAGATGCAACGGTCTGATCACACCCTACAGGCCCATGTCCATGGAAGCGACATCGGGAAAGAACCCGATCACACACATCGGAAAGATCTACAACGTCATGTCAAAGCTCATCGCAGAGGATGTCGCAAAGAAGGTCTCGCCCGAGGTCGAAGTAAGGGTAAGGATCCTCTCGCAGATCGGAAAGCCCGTCTCCGAACCGCTCAACTGTAACGTGCAGCTCGTCTCCGCAACGGAGGACAAGAAGCTCGGCCAGTGGAAGCAGGAGGCCGAATCCATCGCATACGATTGGCTCGACAACGTCGATAAGGTAACAGACCTTATAATCAATGGAAAGGTTAGGACATTCTGATGAAGATTATCGAGTCACCTCAATACGGTCCGATGTTCCGTTTCACGGATGCCAATGTCTACTGGGCTCTCTATATACTTTCCAGTGGGAAGCGTATAGGACGCAAGAGATTGGCGGACGAGATCGGTGTCGGCGAAGGCAGTATGAGGCGCATTCTGGAGACCCTTCGCGAATGGGACATGATACAGATCAGACAATCCGGTATCACCATAACCCGTTCGGGATTGGGCTTCCTTTCCGAGATCCCCATCAAGGTCGTTGATGTGAACCTCGGTGACTCGATCGTCGGCGAATACAGTCAGCCCATATTGGTGCTGGGTGTGGCCGACAAGATACAGAATGGAATGCAACAGAGGGACGCCGGCATAAAGGTCGGTGCGACCGGATGTACCACATTGGTCATCCGTGACGGAAATCTCCTCATCCCGCCCAGTTGGAACGTGGATGAGGAGCGTCCCGATGTGGCCAAGAGCGTGCGCGCGACAGGCATGACAGAGAAGGATGCCCTCATCGTGGGAAGCGGTAACGATCAGCGTACCGCGATGATGGCGGCACTCACTGCCGCGTTCGAGTTATTCTGATGAGACACCTGTTATGCGATTCCGTCTATTCGGAGGATGGTGTCATCCCTTCGATGATACCGGATACGGACGGAGTGGAATTGCTGACGGGTTACTCACCCGTTTCGAAGTATCCTTTGGATAAGGTACACTCTGTACATCTCCCGTATGCCACGGATTGGTACGGTATATGGTCCGGGGACAGGAAGGTGTCGGATGATGTCGATCGTCAGTCGATATCTTTCATGTATTACGGTGCGGACAGGGAAGATATCGTAGACAATATAGTCAAAGCGATAGAGGTGGCAAAGCCTCTCAATCCCGGTTACGGTGTATTCCACGCATGCAGTGCCAACTTCGATGAATTGGGTCCGAACGGATATTCCGATGACGATACGGATGTGATGCACGCACTGACCGAGATACTGAATCTCGTCGCTGATTCCTTCGGCGGGGAGATGCCGTTCCCGTTGGCATTGGAGAATCTCTGGTGGCCCGGATTCAGGATGTTGGATCCGTCGGGATACAGGTATCTCGAGAAACATCTCGAATTCGATGATTGGTGCATATGTCTCGATACGGGACACCTTCTGATCGCCGCAGGCGGTTCCGATGACGAGAAAGGATCGATAGAAAGATTGAATCATATCGCCGATTCCTATCCCAAGGACATGATCGACAGGATACGTGCGATGCATCTCCACAACAACACATCGGGCCCTTTCATAAGATCATTCGAACTGCCCGAGGGATTCTACGACAAGGGTCACATGGGACGTTATTGCACGGCATACCGCTTCATATGCGACATGGATCAGCACCGTCCTTTCACCGATCCGTCCATCGTTGACTACGTGGAAAGACTGTCTCCCGATTTCGTCAACCACGAGATGGGTGCCGTGACAGCGTCGGAACGCGTGTCGGATTACATGATACAGCGTTCGCTCTTCAAGAAGCATTATATCTGAGTCCATTCGTATTCACATCGAGGTGTATACAGATGGCGATGGATACAAAGAATGCACTCACCCTCGCTCTAATCCAGGTGGTATTGCTGCTGATCGCGATTGTCGCGATCATCATAGTGGCATTCATCTTCGGATTGCTTGCGAACGTCGATACGGTCAAGGACGGACTGTACTATGCGGTCCTTCTAGCATGTTCCATGTTGATCGCAGGTGCGATATTCCTGAAGAAGAAATGAGCACCGTGCTGTCCATGGACAGCACCATAAACCCCTTCCCTTACAGTATTCTTTCGAGTATGTTCACCACGTTCATGCACAGGCGGGGACAGAATTCAGTATAGATCCCGTTCTGATACGCTTTGAGATTCTCCTCGTCGATACGTACGTCGAATCCCGTCAGTTCGGGGCAGGTCGTACCCTTGTAGAGCTTCCTGAACTCCATCATGAACTGTTCCCTCTTGATTATGGCCAATCCCTTATCGGCCATCTTCGGACTCGTCCCGCCGTACTTCAGACCGATGACGACGAACGCTCCCAATAATGCACCGCATATGCTGCCTTCCAGCAATCCCATGCTCATGAGGGATGTGCTCCTCATGATCTCGCCCTCATCCACATCATCGAATCTGTCCATGAACACATGTATCACGGATTGTGCGCAATCGTATCCTTCGGCATACAGCTTCACTGCCTCTTCGAATTCCATCGTATCCCCATCATGGCGTACGTTAATAATGGTGTCCGTATGATGCTTCAGCAATCAGAAAGGCATAACCCCGGTCCACACGGAGATCGCACCGTATTCCTGCCCTCATTTTATTTATTATAAGGGGACGAACGAACACTTAAATATATGAGCAATATTGGGTTGCCCAGAGGAAATCAAATGGCACGCTTCAAAGAGGCTGAGAGCAGATTGTTGGACAAGACCGTCTGTATGAGCTGCTACGCCACTAACCCTAAGAACGCGACGAAATGTCGTAAGTGCGGATACAGCAACCTCAGGCCTAAAGCAAAAGAGAGCAGGAAGCAGTGAGCTTCCCATAGTTTTCTTTGGCCGTATGGCCTGTTCTTAATCAATCAGCTATTGCGGTGTTCAGACCGCAGTAGTTGATCATGTAATGGTCGATGACTGTGTCGTCTTGCACTATGTTTTATACTTCTACGTGATAGATTGAATGGGCTACTATTCATCCCGAGGGGAGAACTGGATGAAGGCATTGATAGTTGACGATAATATAGCTATTCAGGAAATCCTGTCCGAGATCCTGATGTCCGAAGGTTGGACTACCGAACAGACAGATGATGTGGACGATGCGATATCCAAATTGGAATCGTTCAGACCCGATCTCCTTATACTGGATTCCAAGATCAACGGATTGAACTCATTCAGGGTATTGGATGAGATGGAGCCCGACAGCAAGGTACGTGTGTTGATCATCACCAAGAGCAAGGCGACGATCCCGGGGGACAATCCCAATATCATCGGTGTGGTCAGCAAACCGTTCAAGAGTTCCGATATCATCGATTGCATACGCAAGGCGAACCTGGTCGATAACGACAAAGGCATCGCCAGCATAATGCAGAGGTTCCTAGGCAAGGGTCAGCAGCCCAATGTCACCAACGACCAGCCGTCGGAATACGATGTGAAGTTCGGTCATTCCTATTTCGTGATAGAGGACGAACCCGAGGTAGTCTACGAGTTGGGTGCATCCCTCCTCAGGACATGCAGGTTGATGGCGATCACGGTAGGAAGGACGAAGGCCGTGAACGACAGGTTCAAGGATTACGATGTCAAGGTCATCGGTCTATCCACCAAATCCAAGATAGGATATCTGGAGATGTCCAAATTGGGGACGCTGATGAACACCATCGTGAGCTTCATCGAGGAGAACGACAGACCCGTCGTGATCATCGACAGCATCGCACAACTCATAGCGGTCAACGGCGGGAACACGGTCATGACGATGTTACACCAGATAATATCTACATCCAAGGTCTCGCTCATAGTATCCGTAGAGAAAGATTATCTATCCAACGTTGACGTTGACGTACTCAGCAACATGATGGAACAATATGTGAAGTGATTCTAATGAAGATTGAGGCAGTATGGGCAAGAGAGGTATTGGATTCCAGAGGGAACCCAACGGTCGAAGCGGAGATCACCGTCGCAGGACACAAGATAAGGGCGATAGCACCTTCTGGAGCATCCACAGGATCCTGGGAGGCACACGAGCTCCGCGACGGGGACGGAAGATTCGGCGGCAAGGGTGTACTGACCGCTGTGAACAACGTCCGTACGGAGATCGCCAAGGCGATCGTGGGAATGGATCCCACGGACCAGCGTGCGGTCGATCAGGCGATGATCGATCTCGACGGTACCGAGAACAAGAAGAGGCTCGGGGCCAATGCGATAATCGCCACATCATTGGCAGTGGCCAAAGCGGGTGCGATGGTCGATGGCGTCCCGCTCTATCAGCACATAGGCGACAACGGTGTCACACTTCCCGTGCCTATGCTCAACATCATCAACGGCGGAAAGCACGCCGGCGGTAACCTGAAGATACAGGAGTTCATGATCATACCCGCAGGTGCGAAGTCGTTCTCCGAATGCCTCAGGATGTCGTCCGAGGTCTACATGTCACTCAAATCGCTCCTGAAGAAGAAATACGGCGTGAGTGCGATCAACCTCGGCGACGAGGGCGGATTCGCTCCTCCTCTCGACACATCCTCCGAAGCGATGGAAACGATCCTCTCGGCGGTATCGGATGCCGGTTACGCACCCGGTAAGGATGTCTTCCTTGCATTGGATGCGGCATCGAGCGAATTCTACAACGACGGCGTATACGACGTGGACGGATTGAAGCTCTCCGCAGGCGAGCTTGCCGACCACTACAAGATGCTCACGGAGAAGTATCCCCTCATCAGTATCGAGGATCCATTCTTCGAGGATGATTTCGAGACGACCGCGGAGCTCACAAGGAAGATCGGTGCGAATGTACAGATCGTCGGGGACGATCTCTTCGTCACCAACACCAAGAGGCTCTCCAAGGGAATCGATGCGGGTGCTGCGAATGCACTTCTCCTCAAGGTCAACCAGATCGGTACCGTGACCGAGGCAGGGGATGCGGCACAGATGAGCTTCGATAACGGTTACTCCGTGGTGGTCTCCCACCGTTCCGGAGAGTCCGAGGATGTCAGCATCGCGGACCTCGCAGTAGGATGGGGATCCGGTCAGATCAAGACCGGTGCTCCCGCACGCGGCGAGCGTACATCGAAGTACAATCAGCTCCTCAGGATCGAGGAGGAACTCGGCTCCAAAGCGGTCTTCCTCGGAAAGAAAGCGTTCACGCTTTGATTGCGGGAAGGGGGTTTATAACCCCCGTCATCCCCACTTTTATACCCTTCTTATACTGCATTCTCTAACCCCTACATTTCCACTGGAAAACCTCCAATATCCATGCTCATAGATATATGGAGTTTTGACTTCATTCGTCTATCGTCGTACAGTATTTCAATGGTATTCGACGTTGTCGTTTTTGGGTGTTTTTCCGGAAAAATCGATGGTTTTTCCTTAATTTTGCATTATTTTCGAGAATATATAAAGGATTAACACTGTTTACATTCGATTTTTCAATTAACGTCGTTATCTTAACGTGGGTTATTAATGGCGTTATGGATACCATTATAAGCTGTCCATGAGTAGGGGGAATTGCTTTGCGAGACTGTTCAGAACCGGTCTATGCCATGCAGTGGAAATCGAGGTGTGATATGGATATGAACAGAACTTTTCGTCAAGTGAAGGGTGACATATCCACGATCTTCACCGTGCCGGGAATCGGTAGGATGAAGTCCATCTATTGCAAGTGCGGGAACATCATCAGGATCGATTCCGCACAGGTGAATCTGAAGCTAGCTCTAGGGAAGGAGCTAGAGTGTCCCAAATGTCGCAACGCTCGTATCTCAAAGGATATCGATGAGATCGAGATGCACTTCAACGGCATCGAAGCCGAAGAGTGCGATAGTTTCTGAATCTCATTTCTTGGATCTGCTCGGGCAGGTCGTATTGATACATTCCTCATAATCGCCTAATGCTATTATCGGTGCACCGCATGATTCGCATACCTTGCCTGTGGCCGTTATGGTGCCCCTGGGCCTGAGCGGATATGTCTGCGTGCATTCGGGCCATGAGGAGCATCCTGCGAAGCGTTTCCCGGCCTTCGAATACATTATCCTGATCGTACCCTTGCCGCATGTGGGGCACTTGCCGAGATGCGTCTTGGATGTGTTGCTCGTACAATTGGGGTCGATGCATATGGTCTGAGGCGGTACGCCCTTCCTTATGACCTTGAGCTGCGGAAGACCGCATACCTCGCATTTCGTCTCGACCGTTTGGATCAAAGCACTTCTCGGCATGGGATATGCGCATTTGCAATCCGGGTATCCGTCGCAACCGATGAAGTTGCCGTTCCTGGATTTCTTGATCGTCATGTTGTTACCGCATTTCGGACAGATTCCGATGAACTGTTGGGACCTGAGAGCGTTCTTTATCTCGTCGCCTATCGCGACCTTCTGTTCATCTATGGTAACGGCGGCATCATGCAGCATCTTCTGTGATTCCTCGACCACATCGGTCAGCATCCTCTCGCCGCTGCTGATCTTGAGCATATCCGCTTCCAATTTGGATGTCATGTCGGGTTCCGCTATCCCTCCGCCATGTTTCACCAATGCGTTCGTGAGAGCGATACCGCTCGCCGTGGGCGTCATGTAGTTGCCTTGGACATAGTTCCTGGAATAGAGCTTGCCGATGATGTCGTGCCTTGTGGATTTCGTACCCAATCCCAATCTGTCCATCTCTTGGATCAGCGAACCCTGGTTGTATCTGTACGGAGGTTTCGTCTCTCCCTCGTCCATGGTCATCGATCTGATGTCGATGTCATCCCCGACCTTCAGCGGAGGGATATGGGTGTTCGTGATGGTCATGTACTTCTTCCAATACTTCTTCCATCCTTCCTTCTTGAGTACGTATCCGTCGGCGTTGAACGTCTCGCCGTTGACATCTATGGAACATTTCGTTATCTCGGCCTCCGCATTGGGACCGAGGGTCGCAAGGAACCTCCTCACGATGAGTTCGTAGAGCTTCCATTTGTCGCCCTTCATCTTATCCGATGTGGCGGCTGCTGTGGGATAGATAGGCGGATGGTCCGTCGTCCTCCTCTTTCCTCTTGAGGGGAGGATGGTCTCCTGCGCCAATATCTCGTTGACCTCATCCTTGAAATCGGATTCCTTGAGCTTCTCCAATACGCTCCTGATACCGAGACTCTTGGGGTATTCCGTGTTCTCGGTACGGGGGTACGAGATATATCCTCCGGTATACAGGTCCTCGGCCAATTTCATCGCCGTGGCGGGAGGGATACCTATCTTGTTGGCCTCCACCTGCATCGCGGTGGTGTCGAAAGGTGCGGGTCTGAACTCCTCCTTCATGGAACGTTCGAATGACTTCACGGTACCTGTCTTGATGCCTTTGCACTTCTCGAGTACGGCATCGGCCTTCTCCTTCTCCCAGAAGGGATCCTCCTCATGTATGCCCTTGAATGCGAGCATACCGAATTTTCCGATGATCTTCCAATACGGTGTGGGCACGAACTTGGATATCTCCTCGTTCCTGTCCACCAACAGCTTGAGCGTAGGGCTCTGTACCCTTCCCACGGACATGAAGTTCTTACCGACCTGTCCCGAGGCCAATGATATGAGCCTGGTGAGGACGGCACCCCATGACAAATCGACTATCTGTCTCGCCTCTGCGGCATTGGCGAGTCTCTCGTCAGGGAGTACGAGGTTGGCGAACGCATTCTCCACCTCCATCTTGGTGAGTGCGCTGAATTTCGCCCTCTTGACCTTGGACATATCGGCGCCGACGGCAGTGACCGTCTCCATACCGATGAGCTCTCCTTCCCTATCAAAATCGGTAGCGATGATTATCTCGTCCGCCGAATCCATGAGGCTCCTGATGGTGTTCACGATGCTCTTGACACGGATCGTCTTCACCTGCGGTGCATAGACAAGATCGACCGGTGAGCTCGCGCTCCAATCGTTGTACTGTTCGGGATAATCCAATTCGATGATGTGACCTCTGAGACTGACGACATCATACTCGTCGCCACCGTTGACGAACGAGATGACCGTCACACCTCCGTTACTCTTGGAGTGTGATTTGCCATCGGACAGTATCGTCGATATCCTTCTTGCGGCATTCGCCTTCTCAGTGATCACAAGTTTCTTCATCGTCTCATTATCTATCTTACAATTATAAATAATAACCCTACTGGGGTATGACGGATGGATATCACCTCCATCTGTGTATTCCTGTGATGATATGGCCGATGGGTCGTGCTTTATTAATAGGTCGTGTATACGACCTCCCATGTCCGTTCTAGATGATGTGGTGGGATTCCTCGAGCATATCGAGGGCGTTCTGCATGTGATCGTCATGGACGAGGCATTCTCGGAACTGATCCGTCTGGAGGAGATCAGCACAAAATCCTCCACGGGCATGGATGTGATCAACTGTTCGTACGACGAGGTCATGACCAAGCATATCAGATTGGCATTGATCGTCGATAACTATGCATTCGATTTCGCGAAGAAGGATTACACATCCGTACTCATGGTGAACACAAGAGGGGATGTGGTGGGAAGATCGTTGAGGGAGGAGGAGATCGATGCATATCATACAAGGGACGATGTGGTCTGGATCTCCAGGGATTTCATCATATTCCCCGATGCGGAATTCGACGGCGGGGAGAAGTTCATCATCCCCGCGACGGAGACGTCTCTGCTGGATACCATATTGCCACGTACGGAGGTCATAATGGCACACCCCTGCACGACATCGGACATGATCATCAAGGAAAGCATCGGATTCGATCTTCGCAGGAAGGCATCCACTGTGGTGTTAGGTTTCGATGAGTGATCGTATCGATACGTCCGATAGCAGAAACGGATAGTTGTATATCCAACATCCACTTCTTTGACATCATGAGTGCATCATCCGAATTGACGATGGCCCTAAGGGATGTCATCAGAGAGATGGTCGAAGGCAAGGATGTCGCTGTCGCCTTCTCCGGAGGGTTGGACTGCGGTATCGTCGCCTCCATAGCAAAGGATTACGCCAGATCCATCCACCTGTATACGGCGGGAGTGGATGACGCGTACGATGTCAACGAATCCAGGGAATTGTCGAAGATATTGGGCATCGGATGGGATTATCTGAGGATATCCGAGGACGATATCGAGGATACCGTGAAGGAGATGATCTCCATAACGGGTACGGTCAATCCCATCACATTATCGTTCGAGATACCTTTGTTCTACGTTTCCAAGAACGTCCCCGAACAACTGATCATAGGGGGACAGGGAGCGGATGAGCTGTTCGCCGGTTATTCCAAGTACATCGGGATGTCGGAGGACCAGTTCAGGGACCAGAGGGAAGCGGATATGGCCTCATTGCTCACGAAGACCCTCAGTCACGAATCCATGGTCGCCGATCATTTCGGTAAGAAGATACTGTACCCCTATCTCGACGAACGTATCGTCGCCATCGTGGACGGGATGGATATGAAGGACCTGATGCCCGGTGACGTACGTAAGAAGACCCTCAGGGATGTGGCCGAGGCCATCGGTCAACCCGAAGTGGCAGCGAAGAAGAAGAAGGCGGCACAGTACGGTTCCGGTGCCATGAATCTCTTCAGAAAGGTGGCCAAGAAGAAGGGTATGACGGTCAACGAGATGATCACAGGCTGGTCGGATGAATAAGGACGAGATGACGTCGTGGCTGTACGGGCTCAGCGTACACGGGATAAAGCTGGGTCTCGCGAACATAACCGAACTGTTGAGGAGATTGGGGAATCCCCAGGATTCCTTCAAGTCCATACACGTAGCGGGTACGGATGGGAAGGGTTCCACGTGCGCCATGATAGAATCGATACTGAGGTGCTCCAGCATCAGGACAGGGTTGTACACATCACCCCACATATTGGATTTCAACGAGAGGATGAGGGTCTGCGGTACGCCCATAACGGATGACGAGTTGGAACATTACGTATCGATGATCAGGGATCATGTGGAAGATATGCGTTCGCATGGGATGTTATGCACATTCTTCGAGGCCGCCACGGCCATAGCGTTCCAATTCTTCAAGGACAAGGGCGTGGGATACGCTGTTGTCGAGGTGGGGATGGGCGGTAGGTTCGATGCCACCAATATCATCCACCCCGAGGTGTCCGTGATAACGAACATAAGCATGGAACACACCGAATATCTCGGTGATACGCTGGAGAAGATAGCCTACGAGAAGGCCGGGATAATCAAGGAAGGTGTCCCGGTGATCACATCGAATGACGGTGTGGCACTGGATGTGATAAAGAACGTTGCTTCATCTACGCACACGGATGTCACCGTCGTGGATGACATCTCGATCCTATCCTTGGATGAGAGGATGACACGTGCGAGATACAAGGATCAGGAGTACGATATCAATCTCGTCGGCAGGTATCAGGCGAAGAACGCCTCGTTGGCGATAGAGGCAGCATCGCTGTTGGGTTCGTTGAGGATATCCGAAGGGTTGTCATCCGTATATTGGCCGTGCAGGCTGCAGAGGATGGATGATCTCCCGATCATAGTCGACGTCTCACACACCGCCGCAGGCAGCAGGGTAGCGTTCGATGCGGTGAAGGAGATCTACGGCCGTGTGACCGTCGTCTTCGGCATATTGGGCGATAAGGACATGGATTCCATATCGAGGAATCTATCGGACATAGCTTCCAAGGTCATAGTGACCTCTCCCCATTCCGACAGGGCGGCGGAGCGCAGTGTGGTCATGGATGCCATCACAAGATACAATCACGATGTACGGTACATAGAGGACATCGACGAGGCCATCGATACGGCGATGTCCGTACGTGGTGATGGCAATGTTCTCATAACCGGTTCGTTATTCATGGCAGAAGGTGCGATGAGATGGCTGAGAAGGACATCTGTTGGATATTAGACAGGCTGGCGGAGGAATACGTCGGAGGGGCATATCCCGGACGTTCGTCCGAAGGTCTGAATCCCGAATGGCCCGCCGATCCCTTCCATGTGTTGATAGCCACCATACTCTCCCAGAGGACACGCGACGACAATACGAGGAAGGCATCCGATAATCTGTTCCGTCTCTACGACTCGATAGACGAGTTGGCGGATGCCGATGTGGAGGAGGTCATAGCCGCCGTCAAACCCGCGGGATTCCCGAAGCAGAAGGGCGCGGCCATAGTGAGGTGCTGTCAGGTGCTCCGCGATGAATATGACGGTGTGGTCCCGAGCGATACCGACGAATTATTGAAACTGCCTATGGTCGGCAGGAAGACCGCCGCCTGTGTCAGATCCTATGCGATGGACATCCCTTCCGTCTGTGTCGATACGCATGTCCACAGGATATCGAACCTGATGGGGTTGGTGTACACCAAGGATCCCGAGGAGACGGAGTTCGAACTGATGAGGATTACCCCGAAAGAAAGATGGAACGACATCAACCGCTATCTGGTCCGTCACGGACAGGTCGTATGTCTCCCCAACAGGCACAGGTGTTCCGAATGTTCGGTCAGATCCATGTGCGATTCGTGCACGATACCTTATTAACGCCCGACACAGTTGCCCACCTCGATGCATGAAGTATCGGTCGTATCGGATCTGGTCTCAGCCATTCTCAGAGAATTGGAGAAATACGATGCCCAGAGCGTCGAAGAGGTCACATTGGTGATAGGTGACATGACCAGCCTGGGCGAGGAGCAGATGACCTTCGCCTATGAGATCGTGACCAAGGGAACCAAACTCGAAGGTTCCAAATTGGTGATCGAGAAGGAAGCTGTGGAAGTACACTGTCTCGATTGCGGTTACGATGGTCCGGTGAACAACATCCAAAGCGATTACGACGACCATTACATCCCGATACTGTCATGTCCGAAATGCGGCGGCAAGGTGAAGGTCACGGCAGGGCAGACATGCAGCGTCAAGAACCTTAGGATTGTGGAGGCATAACGATGTTCAAATACAGAGATGAGGCGACGGCTAAGAAGGTCTTGGATAAGATACGCGATATGAATGTGGATTATACCTTCATGCACGTCTGCGGTACGCACCAGGACACCATCGTACGTTTCGGATTGGAGGAGATGCTCAAGGACGTCGGTGTGGAGATCCGTCAGGGACCGGGATGTCCCGTATGCGTCACCACGAGCAGCGAGATCGCGGATGCGATCACATTGGCGAGGAACGGTGTCACTGTATGTGCCTTCGGAGATATGATGAGGGTCCCGACGACGATCGGCACGCTTAACGATACGAGATCGGAGGGTTGTGACGTCAGGATCGTCTATTCCATCGAGGATGCCGTGAGGATGGCCAAGGAGCAGACCAAACCGTTGACATTCGTGGCAGTGGGTTTCGAGACCACCGCGCCATCGACATGCGTACCGTTGCAGAAGGAGGTCCCGGAGAACTTCAGCATCTACAGCTGTCACAGGATATGCCCGCCCGTATTGGAGACGATATTCGACATGGGCGAGACGAAGGTACAGGGATTGATCGATCCCGGACACGTAGCTGTCATCACAGGAACGAAGATGTTCGAGCCATTCGTGGAAAAGTACCACATGCCTCAGGTCGTGGCAGGATTCGAGCCCCTCGATATCCTGATGTCGGTGTACATGTTATGCAAACAGCTCAAGGAGGGCAGATGCGAGGTCGAGAACGAGTACACGAGGCTGGTCAGGCCCGAAGGTAACCCCAAGGCTATGAAGCTCATGGAGGACACGTTCGACCCCGTGGACAGGGCATGGAGAGGATTCCCCGTCATCAAGAAGAGTGCATTGGCGCTCAAGAAGAAGTACGAGGATCACGATGCAACGAAGATCCATGAGGATATACTTGCGAAGACACCGTTCGTGGAGCCGGAAGCGAAAGGATGCAGATGCGGCGAGGTGCTGAGAGGCATAATCCGTTCGGAGGAGTGTCCGATGTTCGGTAAGGTCTGTAAGCCCACCAACCCGTCGGGACCGTGCATGGTGTCCGCCGAGGGTAACTGTAACATCGCATACCGTCTCGGAAGCAAGAGGCTGTGAACATGGGCGTAGCGGGAGTTGGGGGAATCCTCAGGCCGGATACGATCAACGGTGCGGAGAAGAACGTTCTTGTTATAACGAACGATTCCACAGTGTTCCAGAGCAACGGTTTCGTCAGTGCCTACGACATGTTCGGAGGCAGGTGCACGGAGGTGAAGAATCTCTACGACAGGTTGTCGAAGATAACCACCACCTCCTTCGGTATCATATCGGGTAAGTTCGGATTCATACCCGCGAACTATGTCGTTATGAAGTACGATTTCGTTCCTTCGTGCAAGGCCGATTACGAGAAGCTGCAGAAGGAGAAGGATTTCGTAGGACAGATCCGTCTGTTGGTACAGCCGTTCGATAAGATCATCATCTGCGTTCCCAAGGATATGTTCGAGATGATCATGCCCGTCCTGCCCACGGAGAGGGTCATAGCGGTCACCAACGAGAAGTTCAAGGATGCATGTCTGGCACGTGGGTGGTCATACTACCCAAGGGTCGGTGCCCGTGTCGGTAACGAGAATGCCGATGCCATAGTGGAAGAGATCAAGAGACTGGTCTCCTGATCATCTTCTCATGAGCTTGACCTTTGATTTCATATCGTCGGATACACGGTAGGAATCCCTGATCTTGCCGATCAGCATGTTGAAGGTCTCGTCATCGAGATCGCTGTGTTGCATGTATTCGTACATCCTGTCGGGGAATTCCGCGAAGCATACGGACAGTGCCCATGCCGACCCCATCTTGTAATAGTAGCCGTCATGATCGTGAGTATCCAACAATTCGATTATCCTGTCGATATGCTCCTTATCGACGAAATGGTCCAACATCATCACCGCCACATAGCGCATACGGAATTCCTCGCTGCTGTCGAGGTATGGAAGGATGAATTCCCACAACTTTTCTCTCTCATCCTTCTTGGGCTTCCACGTGCTGCAGAACGAGTCGCAGACGGACCAATTATCGATCAGGGGAATGAAATCAGCGAATAGAGACAGTCTCTCGTCGATATCGACATCCACGTAGGAGATGACGAATGCTCTCAACAGGTAATCCTCTATGTATTCGGGATCCCATGTGTCGAGATACCCATGCCAATCGTCCTTCGCGATCCTCTTGGCCAACTTCCTGAGTATCGGTAACCTCACGCCCAACAGATCGTCCCTTCCGGGGATCAGTTTGGACGCGAACGATGCATACTTCTCGTCACGGGAATCATGCAATTCCTTCCGGACATCGATGGCCATGCCTGATGGATTGTTATAGATAAGATAAAACTTTCAGAAGGTTAAAGGAGGGGCGTATAGCCCCTTGGTTTCACTTCTTCCTCTTACGGAGGGTCGTGGTGGAATCCTTGTCGTCCTTGACCATGTCGACGATCTTCTTCATGAGGTCATCAACGGTCTTGATCAAGTCCCAGTCCACCTGTTTGGCACTGAACGCACGGCCGTTGGCGATGAGCCTTCCGGTCACACTGTACTTGTTCTTGTCACCCTTCTCGTTGTACTTGGCGATGTTGATCGAGAGCGATTCGGGAGTGGCCATCTTGTTGATCTTCTCCACTTCGTCCTTGATCGTATCGTATATCGACGGTGCGAGGGGCTTATCCTCATCGTCCAATCCGCTGAGTTGGATGAAGAGATACTGCCTCTCCCTGCATGCGGATATCAACTCGATGATATCGTACTGTGTGAGTATTCCGACGAGCTTGTCGTCCTCCGTGACGGGAACGGTCGAGATGCCGTTGTCGGCCATCATCTCCACCGCATCCTCGATGTCGTCGTTCCATTTGACGGATTTCACTGCGGACATGCACACGGATTCGATGGTCGTCGAGACCTTCTTACCCTTACCCGATATGTCCCCGACGGTCTTGCTCGTGGATTTCCAGTTGTTCTCGATGACCTCCTTCATTCCCACGATACCTACGATGCGGTTACCGCTGTCGGTGACGGGAACGGTCCTGATGTCCAATTCCCTCATGATCTCCAATGCATCGTCCAGAAGCTGGTTGTCCTTCACACTCTCAACCGGGGTGTTCATTATCTCGAAGACCTTGATCTCCTTGAATGCCTTGAGGCCTATCACCAGATCGATCATCTGCATCCTTCCGACGCAACCGATGATCTTCTTCTTGTTCGAACCTACGACAGGTACCTGCCTGAGGTTGTTGAGAATCATTATCTCAGCTACCTGGGTCAATCCCATATCCTTGGTGATGACCGGCGGCGTGTTGATGAGGTTCCTCACTTTTGAGTCCAATGCTATGCTCTTCTTCTTCAGGATGGAGCCGTAGCATATGGTTCCCAGATACTCGCCGTCATCGACAACAGGTATGTCCTGATAACCTGTGTCCTTCATGAGCAAGAGGGCATCGTTGAGCTTCTCGTCCGGCCCTATGCTCGGATATTCGGTGTCCATAATATCTTCGACCGTTCTGCTTTCGATCTGTGATCTGAGCATTGCGATCTTCTTAAGATCCTGCAGGTCTTTTACTCCCACTTTTTACACCTCGGAATTAATACTGACTCATACACATTTAAGGATTATCCAGATGGTCCGAGGTTTTACAAGAATATTCATCTAAGAATATTGTAGAAGAAAGAATATTCGTGGGAACGGGGTCCCAGACCCTGTCCCCACACAAATGTTTATTAATCAGATTGAAGCGAAGTCGGCACCAGAGAGCAACCTGTCGATGACATCCTTGGCCTCTTCGATCCTGATGCGCTTCTGTTCCTTCGAGTCGCGGTCCCTTATGGTGACGGTACCCTTGTTGGCGCCGTCCTCGATGGATTCGTAGTCCACGGTGATGCACCAGGGCGTTCCGATCTCGTCCATCCTCGCGTATCTCTTACCGATGGTACCGGAACCGTCGTAGTATGCTTCCGCATCGGATCTGTGTATGTCCTCGTAGATCTGTTTCGCTACGGTGTCGAGACCGTCCTTCTCCATGAGCGGGAAGACGCCGACCTTTATCGGTGCGACGACGGGTGCGAGGTGGAGCACTGTGTAATCCTCCTTCTCGTCATGGTCGTATGCGTGCTCGAGAACTGAATAGAATATCCTGTCGAGTCCGTGCGACGGTTCGATGACGTGGGGGATGACACGGTCACCCGCAATCTTCTCCTTGACGTGGACGACCTCGAAGGATTCTCCGTCGAGTTCTATGTCCTCTCCGTCCACCTTGACGACGAGCTTACCGTCCTTGACATCCTCGGGTTTGCATGCTTCGATAGCTGCTGCGACATCCTTCGCCTTGGCCTTGAATCTTGGTCCGAGGGCCTTGTTCTTGGCCTTGACCTTGTCCATCTCGACCTCTTTGGGCGTGTCGTACTTCTTGAAGTGGGTCATGTCCTGACCCGAGAACTGCGAGTGCCTCGTCAGGTCCCACGATCCCCTGTCCGCGATACCGACGATCTCGGTCCATCCGTAGGACAGCAATACCTCGGCATCCCAACAGTCGGCCGCATAGTGGGCCATTTCATCCTTCTCGTGCTCTCTGAATCTCAACCTCTTGGGGTCGATACCGAGCATGGTGAGGAGCTGTTTCGTGGTGTATACGAAGTACGCCAACACACGGTTCGCGATCACTCCCTTCTCCACGGCATCCTTCACGGTCATGGTGGTGAGTTCGAGCGTGGTGTTGGGAATCAGATCCAATGTCTCGTTCTCGATATCCTTGAATCTGACCCAGTCCTTGTCCTCGGGATCCACGAAGAGTTCCACCTCCATCTGGTTGAACTCCCTCATACGGATCATTCCCTGACGGGGAGCGATCTCGTTCCTGTAGCTCCTTCCCGTCTGGAGGACACCCAACGGCAACCTCTCCCTGTTGTACCTGTACAGATTGGGATAGTTGACGAAGATACCCTGTGCGGTCTCCGGTCTCATGTAACCGATACGTGCCGAACCGGGTCCGATGTATGTCTTGAACATGAGGTTGAACTCGTCAACGGGTCCGAGTTCACCGCCGCATTCCGGACATTTCACGTTGTATTTCACGAACGCTTCCTCGAGCTGTTTCGGCGACAGCACATCGGGGTTCTCAACGAACTCCTTGACCATGTGGTCCGCCCTGAACGGGGCTTGGCATTCCTTACAGTATGTGATTAGGTCCGAGAAGTTATCCAAGTGTCCGGAGGCCTTGAACACATCCCTGGGGTTGACGGTCTCGCTGTCGATCTCGATGAAACCCTCCCTTCCCTTGTAGATGTGTCTCCATGCCTCTACGATGTTGTTCTTGAGGATACACCCGAGGGGCCCGTAGTCGTACATACCCGCGACCCCTCCGTATATCTCGAACGATGGATAGATGAATCCTCTGCGCTTGCAAAGGGCCATTAGTTCGGCGGCGTTATCTGACATATGATCACTTCAGAAGTGCCGAAAGCACATCCACATCATAAATCATTCCAAGGAGTTCGTCCTTGCTACCGCGGACCGGTATCTGTCCGAAGTTGTATTGCTTCATCAGTTTGGCGACCTCGGAGAGCGATGTTTTCTTGAAAACCGTCGTAGGGTCCTTGACCATGTAATCCTTCACGGTACGATCGCCGGATATCTCCTTGTTGCTCGCCATGTAGAACAGCGGCAACACGTTCCTGTATCCTGCGAGGGATTGGTTGGCCTCGTCGAGTCCCATCTCCTTGAGTGCGTTGAGATCCTTGCTCTGATCGAGGAACATATCACGGTCCGTGATGATCCCCACGAGCTTACCCTGTGCGTCGAGCACGGGGAAGGATGTTATCTTGCTCACTCTCATCGCTGCGATGACGTACGAGAGCGGATCGCCTTCGTATGCGGTTACACATGTCGTGGTGATGACATCCTCCGCGGTCATGTTCGTCTTGAGAGCCTTGACCTCATCGAGGAGATCCGTAGGTGTGACGAGTCCGATGAGCTTACCGTCCTCCACCACAGGCAGTCTGTGGATCCTCTTCCCGACGAAGATCTTCGCGACCTCCTTGATGTCGATGTCGGGTCCGACGGTGATGATATCCTTCTTCATCAACAGCGACAGCTGTTCCTCGTCCATCCTGTTGAATACGTCCTTCCTCGAGATTATTCCCACGAGCTGTCCGTCGCTGGAACGGACGACAGGTGCTCCCGTGACATTGTTCCTGACCATCACGTTGATGGCATCGCTGCGGCTTCCGGGGACCTCTACGACGATAGGTACCTTGATCATTACCTCTTCTACTGTCTTCACTTCTTCTCTCCCTCCTTGGATCTGACCACCATCACGGGGCATTCGGAGTATCTTACGACACGTTCCGCGACGCTTCCCATCATGAGCTTGGAGAATCCCGTCCTTCCGAGTGTGCCCATCACGATGATATCGAAATCCTTGGAGGCATCCACGATGCATTTGACAGGGGAACCTTCCACGATCTTTATCTCGCATTCGACACCGTTCTCCTTGCACAGGTCGAGGACGAACTGCACGGCATTCTCACCCTCCTTCTTGAGTAGGGTATACGTGTTCATTACGGCCGAATCCAATGGCATGTTGACGAATACCGTCTGGTCGATGACGTAGAGTGCCGTGACCTTGGCGCCATAGTTCTTAGCCATCTCTACCGCATTGGTGATGGCTGCCTTCGTATACTCACTTCCGTCCGTAGGAACGAGAATGTTCTTGAATGTCATTTTACTCCCCTTTGGTTGTCCGGTACGAGATGTTCGATCTCCGATTTACGGTCATGAATTCCATTGGGTGGTGACCGTAGGATCGTCATATCCGCATCCATTCCCGGTTGAATCTCTATCGGAAACTGACGATATAATAACTTCCCTCCCCCGTTTATCAGGCATTCGTAGGAATCCGAGAGGTCTCTGCCCTGGGCGGTGAGTATCTCGTTGAAGACCATGAACTCGTCGAATATGTTGGCCGAAGGCGATAGCATGGCGTTATCCGTCCCTATGGAGACGGTCGCACCCTGCCCGAGCATCATGCCTATGTTCGGGGTCATGCCGAAGTATCTGTTGGACGATGCGCATACCACGATGGGTACATCCGCATCGGCACACTTCCTGACATCATCTTTGGTGGCCTGTACCATATGCACCACGAGGTCGGGTTCCAGGGACAGGACGAAGTCGATATCCTCTCTGATACGTTCGGATACGTGCAGTGCCAGCATCTTGTTCTTTCTGTGGGTTATGTCTGCAATCTTCTCTATGTAACCGTGATCCATATCGGATATGCTCGACACGCCTATCCCGTCGGATATGGTCAGGATGCTTTCCATCTCGTTCGCATCGAACTCCTTCGATGTGGGGCGACCGAGTATGACGGCATCCTTGGACACACTCCTGAGCATCGAACATCCGTCGTATCCACCCTCTCTGAAATCCAGGAATCTTGATACGCCGTTCTTCCTCAGTCTCTCGGTATAATTAGCCATATCGGATAGGATACGTTCCTTCGGGGTATCGTTCAGGTATCTGTGCTTCATGCCGTTCGGTGGTGCGACCAATTCCTCCAATGTGTATCTCCCATCGATCCTCAGGCCCGCATCCGCTACATGCGTGTGCCCGTCCACCAATCCCGGCATGATGGTCATGTTCCTTTCGGATACCGTCCCGTATTCCACATCGACAATCTTGCCATCATCGACGGTCACGGTGCCTTCCTCGAAACGGTCCCCGTTCCAAACGTATCCCGATAGTTCTCTCATGTCCCCGACATCATCCGTATCGTCAGTAATAAAACCAATGAAACTTCTTCACCACTTCAAGGTGTAAGAAATGCCGACAGTAGATTCCGGAACTTGTACCGCATGCGGTGTATGTGCAGATGTTTGCCCGGTAGAGGCGATCAAAATCGAGGATATCGCGATCATCGATGCAGGCAAATGCGTCGAGTGCCTCGCCTGTGTGGACGAGTGTCCAACGGGTGCCATGAAGGAATGAGAATTTCTCAAGAACGATCCGATCGTGTGTCCCCGAAGGGACACGGATCGGAGGATATGGTAAAGGACGGGGAAGGGTCTGTTATATCAGACCCCGACCCGTTTCAGACACTCGACGAGGGGAGCGTTCCCTCGAGATACTGTTCGTATCCGTACAGATCCAGGAGACCGTGTCCGGACAGACAGAAGACGATGGTCTTCTCCTCATTCTTCTCTTTGCATTCGAGCGCGAGATCGATCGCAGCTTTCAGCGCGTGACAGGACTCGGGTGCGGGTATGATACCTTCGGTCCTTGCCATCATGACACCGGCCTCGAAGGTCTGCGTCTGATCGTAGGATCTTGCGGTGATGAGTCCCGTGTCGTATGCGGCGGATACCAAGGGAGACATGCCGTGGTATCTCAATCCTCCCGCGTGGATAGCGGAGGGGATGAACTCGCTTCCGAGCGTGTACATCATGAGCAGCGGTGTGAGACCTGCTGTGTCCCCGTAGTCGTACTTGAACTCACCTTTGGTGAGCGAAGGCGCGGCCTTCGGCTCCACGGCAACGAATTGCGTGTCCTTGAACCTCTTGCCTCTGATCTTCTCTCCGAGCATGGGGAATGTGAGTCCTGCGAAGTTCGAGCCTCCGCCGGTACATGCGACCACATAGTCGGGTTCGATCTCTCCGATGTCCATCTGCTGCATGGTCTCCGTACCGATGACGGTCTGGTGGAGCATGACGTGGTTCAGCACGCTTCCGAGGGAGTAGCATGTGTTCTTGTCATGGACGGCCATTTCGCATGCCTCGGAGATCGCTATTCCGAGCGAACCCGTGGTATCGGGGTGTTCCTTGAGTATCTTCCTTCCGAACTCGGTCTGTGCACTCGGTGATGCGTAGATCGTTGCACCGTACGTGTTGATGATGGTCTTCCTCAACGGTTTCGCGATGTAGCTTCCCTTGACCATGAAGACGGTGGTCTTGATGTCATAGAGGTTGGAGACCATGGCGAGAGCGGTTCCCCACTGTCCCGCACCTGTCTCGGTGGTGAGCGTGTGTATACCCGCTTCAGCGTTGTAGTACGCCTGTGCGATCGCGGTGTTACCCTTGTGGCTTCCGAGAGGGCTCATGTCCTCCCTCTTGAAGTAGATCTTCGCGGGTGTCTTGAGGTATCTCTCGAGCCTGTACGCCCTCTGCAGAGGTGCGGGTCTGTTGAGGTAGATGAGGTTGTCACGTACCTCCTCGGGTATGTCGATGTACCTCTCCGTGGACCCTTCCTGTCTGATGATCTCCTTACAGAAGATCGGTTCGAAGTCCTCGGGTTTCGCGACCTTTCCCGTACCGGGGTTGATCGGCGGTTTGAGGTCGGGGAGATCTGCAGCGAGGTTGTACCACCTCTTCGGGATGTCCTCCGGGGATAGATTGATTCTTGCGTCTTTGGGTATTGCCATGATTGATGAGTATATCGATGCACTATATAACTATTGTGTACACTGATGTACAATTATATACATTGATGATTGATAAGTACATGTTAATTATGCCTAAAAAAGTGATGAAAATGAGAAAAATTGAGGAAATCCAAAAAATAACACCCTTAAGATTAAATAGGATATATTCGGTAAACCATCTAAGAGGTTACTCACATGGTAACAGTTAACGGAAGTGAATGTGTTGGATGCGGAGCATGCGCAGACGTATGCCCCCAGGGAGCAATCGTTGTTGAGGATATCGCAGTCATCGACGCAGGCAAATGTGTCGACTGCGGAGCATGCATCGACGAGTGCCCTTCATCAGCGATCACAGAGTGAATGTCCTAACACGGACACAAACCCTTTCCCCTAAAATTCTTAATTTTTTGTATTATCGGCATAGAGGATCCTAGGCCGATATAATAGAAAGAAATGGGATTATCCGATGCGTATCGCATCGGATGGTTCATGCCCAATAGGGTTTCTTCACGAACTTGTATGCGGAGAGGACTGCCGTTCCCGCTTCGCCGCAGCCGGTGATGATCTGTTTGTACTTACCGGGATAATCGACGACATCGCCGCATGCGAAGATACCGTGTCTCGACGTGGTCATATCGAATCCGACTTTAACGAGTCCGCTGTCGGTGAGTTCCAGATTCCATTTCTTCAGATCGTCGAGATCGGATGATATACCGATGTTGATGACCACCAGGTCCGCAGGGATCTCGAACTCCTTGTCCCCCTGAACGAGCGTGACCGATCTGACGATGTCGTCGCCGTTCACGGATTTCAGGTTGGCGCTCATAATCGGTTTGACCTTGCTGGAAGCGAGTTCCTTGACGTTCGATTCGTCGGCCCTGAACTCGGGTCTTCTGTGGACGAGTGTGGTATCCGTGACCGTCGAGGCCATCATGGCCATCTCGATGGCGCTGTTGCCTCCGCCGAATACGACCACCTTCTTCCCTACGATCTCCTCCTTGAGCGGTAGGATATATGAGAGTCCTTTGCCTTCGAACTCCAACTCGCCATCACATCCCATCCTCCTGGGTTTGAACATTCCCATTCCGATGGCGACTATGGCGGATTTGGCGTGATATTCGTCCTTGTCCGTCTTGATGACCAATTCCTCGTTACCGTCATCGACCTCCATGACCTTCTCCTTCTCGTGGATCTCGCACCCGAGCGATTCCGCCTGGGCATAGAGCTTATCGGAGAGCTTCCTGGCCTGGATGGTCTCATATCCGGGATAATTGTGGATACCTTTCTCCGGATACAGACTGACCAGCTGTCCGCCGATGACCCCTGCATCCAGAACGAGGGTGTTCATCATCTTCGTTCTTGCGTAGATGCCTGCCGTGAGTCCCGCCGGACCAGCTCCGATAACAACTAAATCATAGGTCATGTGGAGGACAGTAACTGAATGAACGTATAAAAAATTAAAGCGGATCCAAACTGTGTTTCTTAATTGTCAGATGTAACGGCGGCATCGGGCATATGCGAGTTTT
>CAVJRF010000005.1:0-1794 GCA_963651945.1 Eggerthellaceae bacterium
GGGATCAAGCTCCCCAACCAGTTCCCCCTGAAGAGGTTCATCGCCGAGACCATGTCATGAGTGTAGTGCTATACTCGTGTTCGACGTAGGATTATGAGATCGCCGGCACCGGGTCCGGGTTTGACCTGATAGATCTCGGTGAATCTGAGTTTGACGAGTCCCTTCGCGGGGAGGTCCGCTCTCTTCTGGTGCATCATATCGCGTGCCTTCTCGTAATCGGCACCGCTGTCCTCGACCTTCGCTTCGCATTTGATCTGCCAGGACATGTCCCCGTCGGGAGTCCATACACAGAATGATGCGACAGGATTCTCTTTGAGATTCGCGAGTGTCTTCTTCATGAAGTTGTCGACGATCCAAAGGTTCTCGTCGTCCTGGAGGAACAATGCTCCCAAGGGTACGACGTTCGGCATACCGTCCTTGGATGCGGTCGCCAGATAGATGATCTTCATTTTCTGGAATTCGGACTTGATCTTATCGTCAATCTTTACCATCCTTATCACTGTGGACTTTGATGGATATGTATGTATATGATTCTGACCACGGAGTAGACCTAAGGTTTATATCGGATATGCGAATGTAGTGGTATCCAATGGGCAAGTAGATCAGCCCGGTTAGATCGCTTCGTTCGCAACGAAGAGGCCGCGAGTCCGAATCTCGCCTTGTCCACCACTCATTTTCCTATTGGATCGTTCGGAAACGGGCGGTTTCGTTGTCGATCAATTGTTGATTATGGGCCATTATCGCCGATCTTTGTCAATCTTCCCTCTGCTAACTTTGCATAACTTTACATTTTTGTGTAAAGTGTAAAGTTAATATCCTTGCTCATGGTTATCATGAATATGAAGAGGCCGGAGCAGGCACCGGATCAGAAAGATCTCCCGAATAGGGTACCTTACACTTGGTCTTCCGAGACCATGGAATTGGCCAAGGGGTATAACGGCAAGTATCTCCATTGGTCCGATCTGGAATACAGGGATATCGGTCCCGATTCCAGGGAAGCCCTCTGGGCTCTGATGAAGCTCTTCAGAGAGGGGACCATCAGGACCGTCGAATTCCATGATTTGATCATCAGGTTCAATATTACGGATGACGCCCTGCGCACCCTCCACGATTTGGATGTGCGTTTATCATCCGGTCTCGTTTCGGGTAACAGTTTGGACGAGAAGAGGCGCTTGATGCTGACGGTGAGTTCCATCATGGAAGAATCCATTGCATCGAGTCAGCTCGAGGGAGCATCAACTACGACCAAGGTTGCGAAGAAGATGCTTCGTGAGGGCACGACCCCGAAGAACACATCCGAACGCATGATCGCCAACAATTACGACGCCATGCGGTTCATCAAGGAGCACTCTGTCGATGACCTTTCCTCGGATCTGATCAGGGAGATCCATTCCATCATTTCCAACGGCACTCTCGATGATGCAAGATATGAAGGGAGGTTCAGAGATGACAATTCCATCGCCGTGCGCAATACGTTCGGTGATGAGACATATCATGACCCACCGGACTTCGATAGAATCCCCGATCTGATACATGCATTATGCGACTTCGCTAATGATAACGATGTCTTCATCCATCCCATCGTGAAAGGGATCATACTTCATTTCACTCTTGCTTACATCCATCCCTTCATGGATGGCAACGGGCGTGTGGCGAGAGCCCTGTTCTATTGGTTCATGATACGCAACGGGTACGCATCGGTAGAGTATCTTTCCATCTCTAAGGTCATGATGAGTCATCGCGGCAGGTATGACAATGCGTACCTACTCTCGGAGACCTACGACAACGATATCA